>JBJEUI010000083.1:0-57934 GCA_051883755.1 Candidatus Ventricola sp. | reverse complement strand
ATCCTCTAGTTTATCACGCTTTTTCATTTTACGCAATTTCCTATAAAGCAAAAAAGTACGGCATCGACCGTACTCTTTCCTTGAAGCTGATCCGCTTGTCTTCGGCAGATGTCCATCCACGCTGATCGATGCGCAGCCCGTCCGGCACGACCGCGTTGCTCATCGCCTTATCGCTCACCTTGCGGCAGGATACTCGTTGCACAGCAGGCGGCGCCCTCCTCCACGGCAAAGTCACGGTAAAGGAACTGCTGTACGTGGATGCTCGCGCCCGGCGTCAGGCGAATCTGCGTGCCGGCAGGCACGGTATAGGTGCGGCCGTCGGTGTGCACGGTCACATCAGACGCATAGTCGATCTCCTCATTAGGCAGCGAATTGTACACGCGGATGAGCACGTTGCCGCCGCCGCGTTGATTTCAGATCGTTTCATGGGTGTTTTCTCCTTTCATCGCCTGTTTCATGTGGTGCAGCGCCAGCTTGGCGTAAAAATCCTCCAGGGTCATGCGCACGTCCAGCGTGTGATACACGCGAATCTCCCGACCGCTCTGTCCTGGCAGATACCGGCAGTCCATGGCAACGCGCGGCGCGGGGCGCAGGTCGTAGTTTCTCCGTCCCCTGTCCTCCAGCAGCAGGCCGACCGTGGGCTGATCGCCGAGGCACCAGCTTTCGCCGTGCGGGAATCCCGGGTCATCTCCCAGCCGGTCGTTCAGCTCCGCCATCTGCCTAAACAGATAGGCGCCGATCTCTCCCTGCGGCGCCACGCGCCAGCACAGCTCGGAGAGCGTCACATTCATCTGCTTATAGGTGCCCCTTGGCACCTGCCACAGCGCCGCGCGGGAGGACAGCAGCACGTTGGCCGCATGGATGTCCTGAACGAGGTTGAACTCCCAGCCGCCCTCCGGATAATCGCCGCCGCCGATCCAGATCGCCGTCAGACGGCCAGCGATCTCCGGGCGCATCAGCAGGGCCGACGCCAGATCCGTCGCCGTGCCCAGCAGCGCGACATACAGCGGGCGCTCATCCTCCTTCATCGCCTCCTCGATGATGAGCTGTGCGCCCGCGGACGGCACCGGCGCGTTCTCGTCCGTCATCGCGCGGTCCGCGCCCAGTACCACCGGGCAGGCAACCGGCACGCCCAGCAGCGAGATCACCTTCCTGATCTCCCGCATGCTGGCATGCACGGTCTGCCCCGCGCCATACACATCGGCCTTGCTTTCAAAGTGCGCCGCGATGATGCCCCGGATGTCAAACATGGGCGTGAGCAGATGATGAACAAGCGCGAATTGATCATCCGCTTCGTTCTTGCAGTCCGTGTCCACAATCATGCGCACGCGCTTTTTCTCCGGCACATGAACCTCCATCATCCTCATTCCTTTCAAACGCTCATCTCAAAGTAATCAAAATCCGCATGCAGATGCGCCGCCGTCAGGTCTTGACAGCAGACGCCCGCCATCGTGCCGGTGAACCAGCCCTCCGCGCAGGCCTCGTCCGAGAGAAACGAGGCGTCGATGCTGCCGGGCAGCTGCACCCACGCTTCATCCGCTGCATAGGCAAAGGAAACATATCCTTCCCGGATCGTCATGCGCAGCCGGATTGCCCCGCCCTCCGGCACAGGAATGTACCCGTAGGGGCTTTCATACCGCTTGTTTTCCGCCTTCAGCAGCGTGACGACCTTGCCCAGCTCCTCGTCGCGCGTCACATGCAGATACAGGTAGTTGTCGTTGTCGTACATCAGAATCAGGCCCGCCATCTGCTTGAAGTACGCCGGCTCAAACTCCACCGCGGTTTCGAGCACCGCGGAGTGCTCCGTCAGCCGCCGGGCAATCAGGCTCTGCCTGAAGCGTGAGCCGAGGCCGTTGCCGCCGTACAGGCGCAGGAAGCCCGGACGCGCGGTCAGCGACAGGTCTTGTTCATCCAGCGGCATGCGCAGCGTCTGCCAGCACAGGCGCAGCTGCGGCGCGTCAAACTCGTCGCGCGCAGGCTCCTCGGGCCACGGGCAGGGCGGAAGATCGGGATCGTCAAGCGTCTCATCCGGCAGATTCGTGCCGTTGGCCAGGCGCAGCCAGCCGTCCTGCGTCCACACGACGCGCTCCAGCGCCGTCTCCCTGCCCAGCAGATAGCGGCGGCAGCCGGCAAAGCGCGGCGCATCCGGCGGGTTTCGCCGGTCAAGCGCACGAGCGCACAAATGCACGATGTACCACTCGCCGTTTTGCGTCTGCACCAGGTCGGCATGGCCGGACTTCTGCAGCAGGTGCTCCGGGTTATGGCGGGCCGTCAGCATGGAGTACGCCTCCGTGGGCGACGTGCGGTTGCCGAAATCCGGCCTGTCCATCTCATACGGGCCGAACACATGGCGCGCGCGCAGCATCGTCTGACCGTGTCCCTCGCCGGTGCCGGTGTCCGCGCAGAAGAGATAATACCAGCCGTCCTTTTTGAAGATGTGCGGCCCCTCCAGGAAGATGTCCTTCGCCTGATAAACCTCGTGGAAATCGCCGGTCATGCAGCGGCGGACGGGGTCATACTCCTGCACGATCAGCCGGCCGGCGTATTTCTTGGGCACGCGGTGATCCGTCACCATGCAGACCATGTACTTTCGCCCGTCGTCATCGTGAAACAGCGACGGATCAAAGCCAAAGCCCGAGAGCTCTGTGGGCTCTGACCACGGGCCCATGATGTCCTTCGCGGTGACGATGTAGTTGTGCGTGTCGTACATGTTGCAGTAGAACGCCGTCACCACCGTGTAGACCAGATAGTATGTCCCGTTGTCGTACGTCAGGCACGGCGCCCAGACACCCTGCGACGCACCCACGCCGCGCAGATCGAGCTGGCTGACGCGGCTTAGCGGCCGGGTCAGCAGCCGCCAATGCTTCAGATCCCTCGAATGGTGAATTTGCACGCCGGGAAACCACTCGAACGTGGAGGTCGCGATATAGTAGTCCTCGCCCACACGGATGATGGACGGATCGGGGTTGAAGCCCCGCAGAATCGGATTGTGAATCATTTTCAAGCCTCCCAGAGCACCGCCGCGCTGTGCGCCGGCAGAATCCTGTCCCGTATCGCCTGCTGACCCTGAACGGCCGCAGCGTCCGGCAGCGTCACCGGCGTGGTGCGATGGTTGACGACGACCGTTCCGTGCTCAAACACGGCGCATTCCACGTTCTTCATCGCCATCGGCGCGTCCGGCCGCGCATGCCGCAGCAGGATCTCCGAGAGCGGATTGTGCTCCATGTGCGTATAGGGATAGAGCGCGTTGTTCCTCTGGGAGAGCGGCACATGCGGCGCCGTGCGGGACGCGTATTGATAGCCCGGCATGAAGCCGAAGCTGTATACCATCCCCTCGCCATATGCCGTCCTGCTGATGCAGGCCTTTCCGTCCTCCCGCCAGGCGGCAATCGCCTCACCCGGATAGCTCACATACGGCGCGCCCAGCAGCAGGCCGCCCTCGCCCGCATAGGTGTAGCAGGTACCGCGGGTCTGCTGCGGCGTGAGGCCGAAGGCCAGCTCCGCCGCCTCGCCGCACTGCCCGTGGATGACCACCCCTCCGCGATGGACAAAGCTGCACAGGGCCATCTCCATATGCGCATCACGCTGAACGTGGTAGCAGTCGTCCGCGGCGATGAGCAGCACGTCATAGCCCTCAAGACCCGAGCGCACGTCCTCCGCCTCCACGATGTCCGGCGCAAAGCCCAGGTCGCAGCACTGGTGATACAGGCCCAGCAGATCGAGTCTTCGGCTGTCCGCGCCCTCCACCCTGAGCGGCTCCAGCAGCGCCATGGCCGTGGGATACAGAATCGCCACGCGGCTTTGGCGGCGCTTGCCCAGCCTGGGCATGACGGCCCTGGCCCACGCGTTCGCCCGCGTGAGCGAGCCGCAGAAGCCCTCGTCCATCCTGTTCAGCAGGCCGCCGTCATCCATGCCGGCGTAGCCATAGGCCGAGATGCCCGAGGCGCCGCTAAGGGTGATGCTGCCCACAATCTCCTCCGGCGTGACATAGCGGTACACGTCGTTGTAGAGGAACCTTCCCCAGTAGATGCCGCCGAGGAACGGTCTGCCTGGATTCAGGCTACGGATATGCGCGTGCTGACAGGAGACGACGTAAGCGTCCGGGTCGCCGTCGATGGTGACGGGGACGGTGAAGTAATGGCACATGTCCACATGCGGCGCCAGCGCGCGCATGCTGATGCCGCGCATGGCCGTATCCCACAGCTCGCACAGGCCGATGTCCGACTTTCGCGAGGTGTCGATATTCAGCAGATGGCTCCACTGCGCCATGTTGGGCGTCAGGTACAGCGCCGGATCGACGGCGTGCAGCTTGTCCTTCATCGCCGCGAAGTAGGCGGTCAGCTCGTCCGCCTGCCAGCGCATGTTGTCCGCCCACATCACAAAGGCGGGCGTATTCCCGCGCAGATCGGCCAGCGCATAGCAGCTGCCCTCGCCGTAACGGACGGTGAACCAGTAGTCCCGCGGCGCAAGCGCGTCAAACGACGCAAAGTCCGTCCGGTACGCCGCGTTCAGCGCCCGGATATCCCCATAGCGCTCCGCAAGCCACCTTTTATACCGCCGCTGTCCCTCCTCGTCAAAGCTGGGCGCGACGATCGGATCCCACATGCTGCAGATCGGAAGGCCGCTGTCCGTCTGCGCATGACCTTCGCGGTACAGGCGCATCAGCCCTGCGACGTGATCCCGCTGGCTGTCCTGCGCCGCTTGGGACCAGTAGCGGTACCAGCGTCCGTCGCTGCCGTCCGCGCGGACGACGGATTCGCCGTGGATCGGCGGGCTGAAACGGATGTTGGGATACAGGTTGTCGCCATTGAGGTAAAGCGCCATGAAAGAATGCGCCAGCCCCTCGCGATGCGCAGCCTCCATCATGTACTCCTGCTGCGCGACATATTCGCTGGCCTCGCCGCCCGCATAGCGCGCGCGGAAATCCTCCCACGCCTTGCTGTCCAGCTGAACGCAGTTAAAGCCCATGTCCCGGATGATCCTCATGGATTGGTCAATAAACGCCCGGTCGTCGAAGGCCGGGCGATAGAAATTGCCAAACCAGAGGGTCATCAGGGGCTCAGTATTGTGCCTCGTCATCATGCTCCCTCTTTCTGTGCTGTACATTCCAGGCTCCGGCCTCGGGCACGGAGCAGCGGGATGTACGGACATTTGTCGGTGATGCAGCCGGCAGCATGCCGGTTACCAGAACAGGAACGTATCGCCCTGAAGCTTGAGGATGGCTTCTATGAAATAGAAGTCAGCGTAGTTCATCGCGATGTTGTGATCGTTGCCGTGGTAGGAGCCTGTGCAGTTGGTCAGGATCGCCGGGTATGCCTCGCTCCAGTCCGCGCTATGCGCGTCCATGGCGCGCAGCATCTGAACCGCCGCGTCAAAGTACGCCTGGTTTTCCGTGATGCGGGCCAGCTCCAGCAGGCCGCTGGCCGCGACCGCGCCGGCGCAGGCGTCCTTGAGCTCCTCGTCAGCAGGCTGACGGAAGTCACAGCGGGGAATCCAGTCCTCCTTCACCTGCCCGATGAAATAGTCCGCGACGCGGCAGGCCGTATCCAGATAGTCCTGCTTGCCCGTGTGCAGATAGGACAGCGCGAAGCCATAGAGCGCCCAGGCCTGTCCGCGGCTCCACGAGGAGCCCGGCGCATAGCCCTGTCCCGCCGGAATGTCGACCACATCCATCGTTTCGGGGTCAAAGACCACGATGTGGTTGCTCGATCCGTCCTCCCGGATGAAGTGCTTCATCGCCGTGTCCGCATGCGTCATGGCGATGCGCCTGAAGCGCGGGTCACCCGTGTAGTCGCTCGCCCAGTAGAGCAGGTTGAGGTTCATCATGCAGTCGATGATCGCCCAGCCCGTGCAGTCCCCGTTCCACGCGCGGATGAAGCCCAGCGGATTGAAGCGTCCTGCCAGCAGGTTAGCCGCCAGCTGCGTGCGCTTGCGTGCCGCATCGTCGCCGGTCATGCGGACATTTGCGCCGGAGGAAATCAGCCACATGAAGCCCACATCGTGATGCAGATGATCGTAGTCGCGGAAAGCATCGTCGAGCATCTCCTCGGCGCGGATGGCCTCAGCCTTGTACCTCTCCTCGCCGGTCATGCGGTACATCGCCCACATCTCGCCCGGCCAGAAGCCGTTGGTCCACCAGCAGATGCCGTCAAACGGCCCGGGCTGCCATGCGCCGTCCTTCACCGTGTACGGGATGAAGTCAAGGTTCTTCGCCTTATCAAGGGCGGACGGCATCTTGCTTTTCAGCTTTTCGCTCACTTCCTGCGTAAAATCCGCGCAGGCAAGGCGCATCTGTTCAAACGTCATCGCAGAATCATCCTTTCGCAGCGCCGGCCGTAATGCCCTTGACAAAGTAGCCCTGCAGGCAGAAGAACACGATCAGGATCGGCACGATGCCGCAGACCACGCCGGAGAAGACGATGTCCCAGCGGCTGGACAGCTCGCCCGCAAAGCGGTAGATTTCCACGTTGATCGTCTTCGCGCCGGTAGAGGGCAGCACGAGGGACGGCATGAGGTAGTCGTTCCAGATGCCCAGACCGTTGAGAATAACCATGGAGGCCGTGCAGGGCTTGAGCAGCGGGAAGACGATCTGCCAGAACGTGCGCAGGGAGGAGCAGCCGTCAATCTGCGCCGCCTCCTCGATTTCCACCGGGATGCCGGAGACGAACGAGGTGAACAGCAGCGTACCGAAGCCGCACGCGCCTGCGATGTAGATGACGATCGGGCCGTAGAGCGTGCCGAACACGCCGATGGTATTGAGCTGCCGGAACAGCGCGACCATGTAGGACTGGAACGGGATCATCATGCCCGCGAGGAAGAAGGTATAAATCGCGTTTGACAGCTTCGTCTTCGTGCGCGCAATGCCGTACGCGCCCATGGGGATGATCAGGATGATCATCAGCTCGGAGACGATCGTCAGGAACATGCTGTGGAAGAACGCCGTGGGGAAGTCCGTCTTGGCAAACAGGTATTCAAAGCCGCCGGTATACAGGCTGGAGGGGAAAGCAATCGGGTCCTTCAGGATCTCGCCGTTGGTCTTGAACGCGGACATGAAGCTGATGGCCATCGGAGCAAGGAACATAAGGCCAATCAGGCACAGCGCAATGAACAGCACCACATGGCCGGGACGCACCTTGTCCTGCTTGTACTTTACCGTCTTCATTACACCTGCACCTCCCTCTTGCGCAGCATGGTGGACTGGAAGCCGCCCAGAACCAGAATGATCAGGAACAGAATCACGGCCATCGCCGTGCCGTAGCCCTGACGCATCTCGCCGAAGGCCACCTTGTAGATCATGTAGGTGATCGTCTCCGTGGAGAAGCCCGGGCCGCCGTCCGTCAGGATGGCGATCTCGTCGTAGACCTTCAGGCCGTTGATCAGCGCCAGCGTGAGGTTGATGGTGAAGGAACCGGCGAGCATCGGCAGCGTCACATGGAAGAACGTCTGCCGGCCGTTGGCGCCGTCGATGCTGGCGGCCTCCAGCAGGTCCGCGGAGATGCTCTGCAGCGCCGCCAGGTAGATGACCATGTAGTAGCCCGCGTTCTTCCACAGCAGCACGAAGATGATGGACAGCAGCGCGTTGGGCATGGCGTCGATGAACTTCACGGATTCCATACCCAGCAGGTTAAAGATATAGTTGATCACGCCGAAGGAGTAGTTGAACATGATGCGCCAGATGAAGCCCGCGATGATGCCCGAAATGAGCACCGGCAGATAAAACGCCGAGCGGAAGATGTTCTTTCCCCAGCGGACCTTGTCCACGGCGATGGCCAGCATCAGCGCGATCACATTGACAAACACCGTAAACACGATGGCGATGCAGATCGTATTGAACGTGGCCGAATGAAAGCGGGCGGAGGCAAAGATATTCCTGTAATTGTCCAGCCCGATGAAGCGCATGGACGCCTCGGTGATGCCGTCATAGGAGGTGAAGCCCAGGTAGACGCTGGAAAGCGCCGGGAAGATCACGAAGCAGGAGTACATCGTCAACGCCGGCACCACGAACCACAGAAGGCTTTTGCTCATCGCGCCCTTCTTCTCCGGCAGCAGCTGCAGCGCCGCCATCGCCAGCATGCCGATCACGCCCAGGTACGCCCAGACGCTGATCTTCATCTCCGGCACCGCGTCGCCCTGATAGAGCTTGCTGGTGATCTTGGCAAACGCCTCATCCGTCACCGCCGCGGCGTCTTTGATGGTCTGCGCAAAGGCTGTGAAATTCCACATGCCCAGCCCCATCAGCACCACCGCCGCGAGCGCCAGAATCGGGAAAAGCTTTCTGCGCTTGCTCGCGAGGTTGACGCCCAGGATCTCCGCAAAGCACATCAGGAACATGATGGCAGAGACGATCAGGCCCGTCAGCGTCGCGATGCCCGTCACGCGCAGCTTTTCGCCGGCGCCGGATACGGGCGAGGTCATGCCCTCATCAAGCTTTGCCTTGCGCACGATCGAGGCAAGCTGGCTGTCAATGGTCTGCGCCGCAGAGAGCATTGTGATGCCGTTGCCCTTCAGGCCGTTTTTCAATGTGACGTTCTTCCAGGCGCTGATGGTGAACATCGGCATCAGGAAGCACATGATCAGCAGCATCGACAGCGCCAGCCGGACGGCCTGCTGCCAGATGCCCTTTTTCTTCTTGTCAGACTGCATGGTTTCCCTCCCTATATTTGCATGAGCAGCATTTGCACGAACAGCCGTACAAGGAGCACGGAATAGCTTGATTTTGCAAAGCCGTTCGGAAACGGGAGCGGGCACGGCCCGCTTGCCTGAAAAAGCCCGCGGCGCATGCGCAAGGCTGCGCTTTTGCTGCCGCGGGCCGGGATTATCGGGGAATTACTCGGTCACGATGCCCACGCCGGTGACGGGGTTGAACGTCTGGGTTTCGACATCCCACTCGGTCTGCATCTCCTGCAGGCCCTGCTCGATGGTCTTGGTGCCGGTCGCCCATTCCTGAGCGATCTTGTAGGCGAAGTTGCGGAACGCGGTCGGGATCTCGTTCTCGCCCCACTTGGAGTTCCAGCCCTGCTCCACGGTCTCGGAAGCCTTCTGAACCTCGACCATCTCGTTGACATGCTCGCCGAAGTCGACGGCGACATCGGTCACGGGCAGCATGGACATGGTGGAGCAGACGTATGCGTAGTTGTCGTCACGCAGATAGAACTCGATGAACAGCTTCGCGGCAATCAGCTTGTCCTCGTCCGCGGCGCAGTCCACGGAGTACATCCAGCCGTTGAGGCCCGGGCCGCCCCAGGTGTTGAGCGCGCCGTCCTCGTTGTAGAGCGGGAACCAGCCGAACTCGAAGCTCGGGTCAGCATCCTTGATGTTGGAAACCATGTGGGAGCCGGAGATGAACATCGCAGCCTTGCCGGTGACCAGGAAGGACGCGATCTGGCTGTCGGAGGTGGACATGAAGCCTTCCTCGACGTAGCCCTTCAGGTAGATATCGGCGTACTTGGTGAAGCAGTCCACCACATAGTCGTCGGTCCACTTCGCCTCGCCGGTGTACAGGTGCTTGATGAAGTCCGGATCGGTGTTGGTGACGTAGTTGATGTACCAGGTCATCCAGGAGAAGCCGACGTGCCAGATATCGGCAGCGCCCACCACGATCGGGGCCATCTGGCCGTCCGCCTTGATGGCTTCGCACAGGTCAAGGAACTCCTGATACGTCTTCGGCTCCTCAAAGCCCTTCTCGGCGAAGTAGGCCTTGTTGTAGAAGAAGCCCAGCGGCGCGTCGGACTTGGTCGGCACGCAGTAGTACTTGCCGCTAAAGGCCGGCGGATTGTTGACCAGCGCGATCAGCTCCGGATCCACCTCGGCGATCTTGCCGGCGCGGACCCACATCGGCACATCGCGGGCTTCCATGATGTCCGGGAACTCGCCGACGGCGTCCAGGCTCTTGAGGCCCTCGGAGAAGGACGAGGAGGTCGGGGTGACGTTGACCACGTCGATCATCGGGTATTCTTCTTCGAACTTGGCAATGATGGTTTCGGTGACCTCGTTGCCCTTCACGTCGCCGTTGCCGGCGAAGAAGGTCAGGGTCACATCGTCGCTGGGAAGGACCTGCTCCTCGGCCATCGCGGGCATGGCGGCGAGCAGCATCATCAGGGCGATCAGCAGAGCGATCATGCGCTTCATATTGGGGTTCCTCCTTATGCATTTGTTCCGGTCCTGCCGGTTTTGTTGAGCCAATTATAAGCCAGTTTCTTCTCAATCCGTGAGCGACAAACCTTTGAAGAAAGTGTGAAAAACTTCAGTTCTTTGGCAAGTGCATCGAAAAACCGGTTGATTTTATCATGGAATTTGAGTATCATTCATATGAAGGAGGCGGATAGAATGCAGCATTTCAGACAACTTTTGCCCAGAACCCTTTCCTTTCGCTTCCTGCTCATCTTCTTCTTTGCCGCCATCGTTCCCTTCCTGACGATTTCAACGATCACGCTTTCCCGCGTATCGGACGCCATGGAGGAGGAAGCGCAGGAGCGCACCACGCAGATGATTCATCTGGCGGCGAGCAACCTCGACGCCCACATGGACACGTTGTCCTCCATCACGGAGAAGATGTATGTATACAGCACAGGTGAATACGGCGTGACAAAAACTCTGGAAGACATCCTCAAAAGCAGCGGCAGCAGCACCACCGCCATCATGAAGAATTATGTATCCACGCTGCTGGACAACAATGATTCCCTGTACAACGTCATGTTCATCGATCTGGTGAACGACCAGGTCTACACCGCAGGCAGGCCTGGAACCAAAACCCTTCGCAACGGCTTGCATTACACCGAGCTGGATTTTTATGAGGAGGCGATTTCGCATCCCCGGCGCCTCACCGTTTCCGAGCCGCATAAGGAGGATTACTTCTTCCGCAGCAATGAGACGGTCATCTCCCTCTGCCGTCCGCTGCTGGCGCTCAGCGCGCTGCCCACGCGTGAGATCGTCCTGGGCGTCATGGTGCTGGACATCCATTACAGCCTTTTTGAGGACGCCTTCAGCGCGTATGACTGGGCGCAGAGCGGTGAGCTGTTCGTCACCAACGCGGAGGATACCATCATCTACGCGCCGGATGCCTCCATGATCGGGCAAAAGCACGTTCTGCCGGCACAGCCCGGCATCAGCACGCTGACAGAGGACATGCCGTCCGTCGGCTTCACCATCTGCTATCATCTCAACCGTGATCTGCTGATGCGGGACGTGCGCCGTCTGCGTGACAGCCTGATTGTGCTCATGCTTGTCGCGCTGTGCGTCATGGTGCTGGCCACCGTGCTCTCCTCACAGCACATCTCCCGGCCGGTCAAGCAGATCCTCAAGCAGATGAAGCGCGTGCAGGAGGGCGATCTCTACGCGCGCGTGTCCGTTCACGGCAATGACGAGCTGAGCGATCTTTCCCGCGGCTTCAACCAGATGGTCAGCGACCTTGACACGCACATTCAGCGCAGCTATCTCGCCTCCATCAAGCAGAAGGAGGCCGAGCTGGACGCGCTGAAGATGCAGATCCACCCGCACTTCCTCTACAACACGCTCGAGGTCATCCGCATGAGCGCCGTCGATCATCAGGATACGGCGACTGCCGACATGACGATGGCGCTCGTCCATCAGCTGCAGTATGTCATCGGCGAGCGGCATGAGTATGTGCTGCTGAGCACGGAGCTGCAGATGGTCAGCGAGTATATCGACCTCGTGAAGGTGCGCTACGGGCAGATTGTCCTGAAGGTCAATTTCCCCTCCCGGTATGCGCAGTGCGAGATCCTGAAAATGACCCTGCAGCCCATCGTCGAAAACGCCGTGCAGCACGGCCTTCGCCCCCTGGGCGGCGGCCAGCTGAGCATCGACGTGCAGGGCTGTGCCGGAAGCCTGATCATCACCGTCATGGACAACGGCTGCGGCATGGACGAGGAGCAGCTTTCCAAGCTCCGCAGCCGGCTTAACAGCCCGGAGCTGCCCGAGCCCGGGGAGGACGGCCTGCGCTCCATCGGCACGAAGAACGTACACGACCGCATTCGTCTGGCCTGCGGCGAACCCTTCGGACTTGAAATCGAGAGTCAGACCGGCGTCGGCACAGCCGTTGTCATGCGCCTGCCCTACAGAACCCGGGAGGTGAACCATGAAGCTACTGATTGTTGATGATGAGCCTGTCATCGTGCGCGGCCTGCTCAAGCTGCTCGATTACGAGGCGCTCGGCTTTGATACCGTCCTGTCCGCGGACAACAGCACCGATGCGCTCGCCCTGCTGCGCTACGAACGCCCCGTCGCGATGATCAGCGATATCGCCATGCCGGGCTTGACCGGTCTGGAGCTGCTGCGTCTGATCCGGGACGAGAGCATTCCCGTCAGCGTCGTCTTTGTCAGCGGATACCGAAGCTTTGACTATGCGCAGGAAGCGCTCTCCCTGGGCGCGAAAAGCTATCTGCTCAAGCCGGTCGATGCGAAGGCGCTTTCCCGGGAGCTGACGCAGATTGCCGAAAGCCATCGCGTCCATGCGGTTCAGGCCCGCCTGCAAAGTCACATCCGGTCGATCCAGGACGAGCCCCGGCAGGCCGAGGAAGCCTTTCCGACGCTCCCGGCGCAGAACAGGTCCTTCTGCTTCGCCTGCTTTCATCTGCTTTTGGGCAGCGACCGCAGCAAGCTCTCCAGCGGGCTGATGCACTTTTCCGCCATCAGCAAGGGGGAAGCGTTTTTTCAGGATCAGGGCTGCATTTCCTTTCCCAAGGACGATTATCTCTGCGCCGTCATCTATGAAACAGACGAGGAAAGCTGTACCCTGCGCGCGCAGCGTCTGTGCGAGCAATGCGCAAGCCTCATCGAAGAAAGCCTCTCCCGCCCGTTTGACTATGTCATCCATGACCCGCTTGATCATACGCAGGATATTCCCAGCGCCTATCAGGCCTGCGTCGCGCAGCTGAATATGCCGCGGGAGCCGCTCAGCGCCGAGGATTCCGTCACGGACAGAATCCGCGAATACATCGCCCAGCACTATGGCGAGGACCTGACGCTCGAGCACATGAGCGAGGTCTTTGCCATGAACGCCAATTACTTCTCCTCGTTTTTCCATCAGAAATTCGGCGTGAAGTACAAGGATTATCTTACGCGCGTGCGCATGACGGAAGCCAAGCGCATGCTGCTGCAGACCGACATGATGATCTACGAGATCAGCCAGCGGGTGGGCTATTCCGATATCCGGTATTTCTCGCAGACCTTCGCCAAGCATACCGGCGTACGCCCCAAGGATTACCGCAACAAGCAGACGCGCTGAGACGGTCAGCAAACACCATTTCTCCCGGCGAAGGCAGACCGCAGGCCGGATCACGCGTCCATTCGACAGAAAAGCCCATGTCCCGCAGGCCGGAACATGGGCTCATTCATTCTCCCGCTGTGCTGTTTTCGTTCATATACGCCTTCATGCTCTCTCTGTCCCGTATGCAGTAGAAGCCGTTGACCTGCTCGATCAATCCCCGCTCGCGCAGCTCCTTGATGGCGCGCACCATCGTGATGCGGTTCACCCTGAGCAGATTTGCCATCATCTGCTGGCTGATCTTCTCCTTGATCAGCAGCTTGCCGTCATAAGGGACGCCGTAGCGATCCACGAGGTTCAGCAGCAGGTTGCATACCTTCCAGGAGACGTTGCACTGCGTCGCTTCCCTAATCTGGTCCATCGCAGTCATGAACTTGTAGCTCAGCCCCGTCATGACCTCAATCGCCAGCTCGTTGTCCTGCCTCAATGCATCGAGCAGCTCTTCCCTCGTCATCGCCCTGGCCTTGACATCGGTGAGGGCGACAAACGACACCGGCGTATCCCGTTCCAGCAGGATATCCGCTTCCATCACCAGCGATCCGCTGTCATGAACGCTGTAATAGCGCTCCTCCGTGGATGACGTGTACTCAAAGGCCATCATGCGGCCCTCTATGACATAATAGCAGTAATGCGGGCAGCTCCCGGCCTGGGCGACCGTATCGCCTCCGGCAAAGGAAACCGGTCTGCCGAGACGGCAGAATTTCTCACAGCTGTTCAGGCTGAAGCTCTCCTGAGCATGCGCTCCGCTTTCCAGCCTGTTCAGACTGCCGATGTATCTGGCTGTCATTTCACTTCACTCGCTTTCTGCCCGTTCCACGGCTTCACAATGACCGCTGTTCCGTGCAAATCGCTCAGCGGAATCAGATTCAGAAATCCATATGCCTGCTCATAATCCGCCACCGCCCGGCGAACGCCGTCAAACTGAAGGCTGTTGTAATCATGCAGAATGATCGCGCCGCCTTCGCTCAGCCGCGGATAGAAGTACTTCAGACCCGCCAGCGTCGGCGCATAAAGGTCCACATCCAGGCTGACAAGCGCATACCTTCTGTCCTCGAGGCCAACCGCCGTATCCGGAAAATAGCCCTTGCGGATCACGACCTTTTCTTCACACGGCATGCGTGCCAGCACATCTGCCTCACGTGTATCGCCGAAGTCGTGCGTTCTGGCGCTCGCATGGCTCTGGCTTTGTTCCGTCGTAATGTCGCGCTCGTCGAATCCTTCGAAGGTGTCAAATAGGTACAGCGTCCTCTCCGGAAACTGAACGTTCATCTGCCAGGCAAAATCGCCGCGATATGTGCCCAATTCGGCCAAATCGCCCGCAACGCCGAGCGCCTCCATGCGGCCGGCGATCCGCCTGAACGTTGCCCCGCGCACATCAAACAGCGTGTAAACGTCGCTGAGCGCCATGATCCGCCCCTTGTAGCCGCATTCACGCGCCTGACGCCTGAGCTGCTGTGCGCGTTCATCATCCAGCACGCCAATCAGAACGCAGTCCGGATCCGCCATCAACGCATCGGCGACCGGCAGAATCTGGACCTCGGCATCAACGTCCCACTTCTTCGGGTTGTTGTCGCCGATTGCCACCAGCTCCAGGTTGTTCATATTCAGCAAATTGCGCGCAGCCTGTCCCATCTGCCCCGCTCCGAGAATGACCACCGTTTCCATCCTTCACTCCGCCTTTTTCCTGTTCTCATCTCGCCTGCACAAACGTTCTGTTGTCCTGTGCACCGCAGCCGCACAGGCGTCCTCTGCGCTGCCGTACAAAGCCAAAAACCCTTTCTCTGTTTGGCAGAAAAGGGCTCTTCATTCATTCCTCGATGTAAGCACGAAGCCGATTGATGCTGCTGATCCTGTAATGACGGTTCCTGCACGGCAGAATGACGCCGGCACGCTGCAGCTTCTGCAGGCTTCTTGTAATGGTAATCCGGTTGGCATTGAGCATGGTCGCGATCGTCTGCTGACTGAATGTTTCGCCGATGATGACCTCGCTGTCCATATCGCGGGCATACGGCTTGGCCATCGAGATCAGCAGACTGCAAAGGCGCTTGTCAACCGTCTGCGTTGTCGCCCGGCGCAGCTCCTCCACAGCCTCCAGATAATGGCGCGAAAGCGTCTCCAGAATAAAGAGATGCAGCGATTCATCCTGCCTGATGGCTTCAAGAAAATCGCGCCGCGAAATCCGGATCAGTTCACAGTCCGTCACAGCGGCAATATCCATGGAGAGCGGATGCTCATAGAACATCTCCTCACACAGCGGCATGCCGCCCTGACCGTGAATTCCCCAGCATCGGGTATAGCCGTTTTCATCGATCTCACAGCTGATCGCGCACCCATGCACCACATAATAACAGAATTCCGGCAGCGTGCCTGCTTTCATCAGAACATCGCCTTTTTTGCAAGAGATTGACTCTCCCAGCGCGGCAAACCGCCTGATATCCGCATGCTCAGTCATGTCCGCACCTTCCTGTCACTCCATTTCAGCCAGCACAAGCGTCTGCTCATCCGGCCGTATCCACGTCCATCCGTCATGCTGCATACAGGCTGCAGCCTGCCTGAGCGTCTCCCCTTCCAGGGCGGCATCCAGCTGTCCGACCGCAGCGCCGTCCTCAAACAGGACCATCTTCCGGCCGACCAGCGCTTCATTCTCTGCCTGCACAACCGTCAGCACAGCATGTCTGTGCCCGATTCTCTCCGCAGGCAGGCGGGACAGGAAGTCGATCACCGGGCTGTTCTCATCGCCCAGGTTCATCTCTTCCCTCACGCGCTCAATCCCGTTCATCATGGCTTGGGCCGCAGCGCCCGCGCCATGCTTCAGCTCTGCCGCCGTGATCCTGCTCAGCCAAGCATCCTCTGCGATCCCGTCATCCCGCATGCGCTCCAGCCAATCCTCCTGCCCGACAGGAAGAACCATGCCCAGAAACGCGGGCTGTGCCTCTTCCCAGAGCAGCTCCATGCAGGCCTGCGCTTCCTCGTAGCGCTTTGCCGCCAGCACGATGCTGTCCTGATCGGTAATGTGCAGACAGCGCGCCGCAGCAGCCAGTGCATCGCACAGCGTCAGATGCGCCTGCGGCAGATGCGCGCCAATGTCCGGCGCTTCGTCTGCCACGATCACGGTATACCCGTCCGCCGCCGCCGACTCTGTCAGGCGCTGCGCCGTTTCGCCGTCGCCCAGAATAATCAGCCTGCCCCGGCGGGCAAAGCGCTCAAACAGCTTCAGGCCGCCCTGCCCATCCTGCTGGAGCCTGATGCGGCCTTCGTCATTCCATTGCGGCGCTTCAAGTGTTTTCACCACGCTGCCATCAGGCGCGCATGCCGTCACCATCATGATGCTTTTTTGCTTTCGCAGCTTTTCGACCAGAATATGATAGATGCTCTTCATGCACTCCAAGGCTATGGTCACTCCTTAATCCTGTGTTTCGCTCTGCAGATGACCGTACAGCTTGTCCAGCTCCTTGGCCACAGCATACAGCTCGTCCGCGTCCGTCACAGCGCTGTAGCTCGTTTCGCCGTTTGCCGTCAGCTCACGAACCACCGTGATGTCGTCATCCGGCACAAAGTCCTCGTCCAGCTTGCGCTCGCTCTTGTCGTTGGCTGCAGCCAGCGCCAGATACGTGCCGCCGCCGACGACAAGCCTGTTGAGCACGATAAACTCGTATTCCTTGTTGCTGCTGTCCACCAGCGTAATGATCTCGATGGTCGGTTGATTCTCTCCCATGTTCATCCTCCTTTCCGTCTCAGAAAACAAGGCTCTGGATTTCTGCCGTCTGCCTGTGCTTGATGCGGTCACGTTCCTCACCGTTCAGTCCGTTTTCCGCGCGTACGATCACATAATGGCAGCGCGCTGTGCAGGCCACCTGATCGTCCGGCAGCAAAATATACCCATCTACATAGATGTGACGTCCCTCGATCTTCGCCGGAAGCCCGACCACGCGGAGCTGCTGTCCGGGGTAAACCGGCTTCATATAGTGCACGTTCATCTCCACCGTCATGGCCACGGTATCCGGATCCTGAATGCGGGTGGCATGCCAGAGCACCTCGTCAAAGTAGGTCGACAGGATGCCGCCGTGCGTGACCCCCGGAAACCCCGTGTGCTCCGGCCTGGACGCACAGAGCCCCACCACATAGCCGTCCTCCGTGATATACGCGCGGACGCCCAAACCGCCCGGCAGCGCCTCGTTGCAGCCAAAGCAGGTCTCGCTCCACGGAATGCTCTTCACGACGCGGTGCTCGCGAACCTCCCCAATCACTGGATAATCCATCATTTCATCCTCCGCATGGGCTTGACTTTTGCCTCTCGCCCTGTATAATGGAATTAGGTCAAATGACCCATTCAATTCAAATAAGGAGTACTGATTATGCCTGCTTATTCAGACAGCATTCGTTCATGGGCTGCTGACGCACAATGGCAGACCTTTCCGCAAAGCCCGCGGGCGCTGGGCGAGCTGACCGCCCCCAACGGAGAAAAGCTGCTGACGCTTGCTTTTGAAACCCATCGCGACATCATCTGTGCCATCGGCTATCGCCGTGAAGCGCTCGCCGACGATGCGCTGTGCGCCTGCACGGCAGCGCTCTGTTCTCTGGTCAAGGGCAAAGCGGTCATGGCGGCCGATCTGCTCGGTCCATCTGAGATCGCCGAAGCGCTCCGGGTCGACATGGACGACGCCCTGTTCTATCAGGCTGTTCTCGCGGTGCTCTGCCTGAAGAACGCGCTCTCCAGCTATGCCGATACCCGGGCAGCCGACTACGCCGCCTACAAGCAGGAGAATCCGTAATGCAGAACGTCTTTTTCGATCCGGAGCAGTGCATCGGATGCGGCGCCTGCGTCCGCGCCTGTCCGCACGGCTGTGTGTCCCTCGAGCTTGTCGCCCTCAATGCGCGCGGCGTGCATCCCGCATTTCTGCGGCTTGCGCGCCTGTGCACAGGCTGCGAATGCTGTGTGCGTGCCTGTCCTGTTCATGCCGTGTGCGGGTATTAATCCTCTCCCAGCATGGCATGAATGATATACGGCGGCAGCCCCGTCTTGTCGACGATCTTGCAGTCTGCCTCGCCCATCTTCGCCAGCCGGACGGCCAGCCGAAGCTTTTCCATCGCCGCGTCAAAGCCGTCCTGATAGGCCTCCCGGCGAATTCTCTCTACGATTTCCTCCGTGTATTCCATGGAATTCTCCCTCTCAGAACGGCTTATTGATCGCGGTATTGGCCACAACCGACCGGAGCAGCATGTTGTTGAGCATGTCTTCAATCTCCGCGTAGTTGGGCTCATGGCGCGTCTGGGCCATGAACATGCGCTTGGCCAGCTCAGGCTGGACAGCGTAAAACTGTACGCTTGCGCATATGGAGGCAGCCAGCATGGCTGCTTCTTTTTGCTTCTTCACCTGCGCAGCGCAGAGAATCATGTCCTCGAGCACCTGGCAGAAGCAGGTCTGCAGCGCCTTCGGCAGGATTTCCGAAAAAGCAGGGGGAAGCTGTGCCTCATTCGCTGCGGCCAGCACATAGATGCGGTTTTTGGGATGCAGACACAGATGGATGTGATAATAAAGCAGCCGTTCTAATTGCTTGATGCTCTCATCCTGCGACCTCTCCCCGGAACTCAGATAGGCGCGCGCCTGCTCCGTCACCGGCTCATAAGCCAGACGAATGCGCTCCGCCGTCTCCTCCAGCGCCCACGCGCAAAGCTTTTGCCGCGTGTTCAGCGGCTTGAGCAGCGTCTCATCCACCCCGGCTTTCCTTACGTTTGCAGGTGTGACTGCGCTGTACCCGCCAAAGGCCAGCAGGCGCAGGATCTGCTCCAGCAAAACATCCTCCGGGGCCTGCATCGTCTGTCCGCTCGTGTTGTAGGCCGTTCCGAAATTGAAGTTTGGCACAGCTTTCTTTCCCCCTTTCCCATTCTGTTTGGTTTCTGAAGATCCCTGTTTGATGCGATGCCGGCATTCTATAACGATGCGGCTTCTGACCGGGACGCAGCCGTCCAGCAGAAGCCGCCGCAGCCCCGGCCTCAATAGTACTTCTTGGCAAGCGCTGCCCGATCGTTGATTTCCGGCGGCGCAGCAAGCTGCGAGCGCGCCACCTTGCCCGTCGCTGTGCGGGGCAGGCTGTCCATGCGAATCAGTCCGACGGGGATCATGTAGTACGGCAGGTGCTGCTGCAGGTATTCCCGCAGGGCGGCATGATCAATCGGCCGGCTGGCTTCATAATAGCCCATCAGCAGCCGTGTCCCGCCGTTGTCCTCAAAGGCTGCGCAGCAGGCTTCCGTAATGCCCGGATAATCCAGCATCCTTCGCTCGATGCCGCCCAGTTCCACACGATAACCGCGGATCTTCACCAGATTGTCCTGCCGGCCGCAATACAGCAGCGTCCCATCCTGCTCTTCCATGACCAGGTCGCCGGTTCTGAACAGACGCTCGTAGCCCGCCTGGTCAATGAATGGATTCCTGACAAAGCACCGGCTGTTCTTCTCCGGCATGTCCAGATACCCCTGACAGATCTGCGGGCCGGAGATCCACAGCTCGCCTCGCTTGCCCGGCGCCACGGCCTTCCCGTCTTCATCCATGACGTAGTGCTTGAGCCCGCGCACGACGTAACCGATCGGATAGCTGGCACGCTTGTCGACGATATCCATGTGGCTGATGATGCCGCAGCCTTCGCTGGAGGCATAGACATTCACAATCCGATACGGCCTTCTGTTCAGATGATGGACCGGCTCGCTGCCGACGAGCAGAATACGCAGCGGGCTGTTTTCGTCGCAGTCCATGTATTTGCAGGCCATATGCGGCGGCAAAAAGGTGACGGTGATGCCGTGGGTGCGATAGTATTCAGCGATGGCGTGGATATCCTTTCGGATTTCCTTGGGAATCAGGTGCAGCGTCATGCCCAACGCGAGGCTCACCACAATGTCAAAGACCGACGCAATGAACATCAGGCTCGCAAAGCAGCAGTACTCGTCATCGCTCTGAAAACCGATGTCGCTGAAATTCGATGCAGTTGCCGCGACATTGGACTGGCTGATGAGAACGCCCTTGGGGTTTCCCGTCGATCCGGACGTGTACACGACCACAGCCAGCCTGTCCAGGCCGCCCCGTTCCTCAAAATAGCTGCCATCCTGCTCCGCCTCCGCCTGCGCAATCATCTCAGCCGTCACCTGGATGCGCACACGGCACTGCTGCATACAAAAGGCATTCTGGCTCGCCGGGCAGGCGCTTTCCAGAAATACATAGGCACAGCCGGCTTTCCATACGCCGAGAATGGCAGCGACCGTCAGCGCGCTCCGGCCTGTTTTGATGGCAACGATGTCGCCAACCTGCGCCCCTTGTTCAACAAGTGCGCGAGCCAGCCGGTTGCTCATTTCCTCAAGCTGCGTATAGGTCAGCGTGAGATCGACGGCAGAAATCGCCGTCTTCTCCGGAGCGTGTTCTGCAGCCAGGCGAAACAAGCCAACCGCTGTATGTTCGCGGAAGATCTGTCTCTGGTTCAGCAGCGTATCTGACCATAGCTTCTGCATGTTGACACCACTTTCCGAACAGCATCCTCCTGCGCGCAGAAACAGCGCGCAGGAGGCGCCATACATTTACTCGCGGCCCTCGAGCATCGCCCGCAGGCCAATGGGTGCTTCGGCAAAGATCGCCGGATCCATCACCTTGAGATCCGGGGAGATGATCGGCGCAAACTCCATCACGCTCAGGATCTGCTTCTCCAGGTCAATGCCCGGCGCAATCTCGGTGAGCACCAGGCCGTCCTTCGTCAGGCGGAACACGCAGCGGTCCGTGATGTAGAGCACGTTCTGGTTGATATCCACAGCGTGCGGGCCGGAGAACGTCACCTGGTTGATCTGCTTGATGAACTTCTTCTCGACGCCCTCCTGCAGGATGACAACCTTGCCGTCCTTGACCTCGGCCTTGTAGCCGCCGGCAGTCATCGTGCCGCAGAAGACCACGTTCTTCGCGCCCTGCGTCAGGTTGATGAATCCGCCCGCGCCAGGCCTGCGCTCGCGGCCGCTCTTATCCATGAAGCGGCTGACGTTCACAGAGCCAGTCGGATCGCACTCCGCCAGACCGACGAACGTCGCATGCAGGAAGCCGCCGTCGTACAGGTCGAAAATCGTGGGGCTGTCCACGATCGCCTGCGCATTGGCCGTCGCGCCGAAGGACGTGCGCGCCGCCGGAACGCCGCCGAAGGCGCCCGTCTCGACGGTCAGCATCAGATCGTCCGCGATGCCTTCCTCATTGGCCACATTCGCAATGCCCTCTGGATAGCCCAGACCCGTGTTCACCGGCACATGCAGCTTGAGCTCCATGGCGGCGCGGCGGGCAATCGTCTTCTTGATGCCCAGCGGCAGCGCAGCCGAGGAGGCGATCGGGTACTTGTACTTGCCGGTGTAGGCCGGGTTGTAGTATTCGCCCATCGTCATGCGGTGGTTCTTCTCCTGGTTCTGGGTGATGATCAGCTTGTCGATGAACACGCCCGGAATGACGACCTCCTTGGCCGGGAGCGCGCCCTTGCGCACGACGTTCTTGACCTGGCACAGCACAATGCCGCCGCTGGCCTTCGTCGCCATCGCGATCGCCTGAATGTTCGTGAGCACGGCTTCGTCTTCGCAGGTCAGGTTGCCGTCCTCATCAGCAGTCGTACCGCGGATGAGCGCAACGTCGATCTTCGGCGTCTTGTACGCCAGATACTCCGTGCCGCCGATATTCACGACCTCAACGAGCTCTTCCTTGGTGATGGAATTGCACTTGCCGCCCTCAAAGCGCGGATCGACAAACGTGCCGATGCCCACGCGGCTGAGCTCCACATCGAGGCCCTTGGCGCGGGTCCTGAACATGTGCTCAATGACGCCCTGCGGGAAGTTGTAGCTTTCGACCTTGAGCTCCTGCTGCATCTGCATGATCGTGTGGTTGGAGCCGTTGTGGCCGACGATGACGCGTTTGATCATTCCGTCATGCGCAAAGTGCTCAAAGCCGCGTTCCACGCCGCCGACCGGGCCCATGTCGCCGACGCCGGAGCCGGACATGATGGTCATGTTCTGCGGATGGCCTTCAGCCTTGAATCTTTCCTCCAGGGCGATGCAGATCTCTTCAGCCAGACAGCTGTTCATGTTGCCGCCGCAAACCAGGAACGCATTGTCCTTGACGAGCGCAGCCGCTTCCTTTGCCGTGCAGATTTTGGTGAACATAATCAATTCCTCCTATGATTTGCTGGGGGATGTGAATCATTTCGTTAAATTTTGAACAAATATGGGTAGAATTTTCCGGATGTGCAGGTCGTGCACACCCGGAATATGGACTTTTACTTCACCAGAGACTCCACCATGCGGCGGACGAACGTGCGGATTTCATCGATCTTGTAGTCGTTGTGGCCCATGGACTCCGCGCCCTCCGTCGCCATCTCGCCAGCCTGAGCAGCCAGCTCCGCGGTCGGCTTCTTGCCGCGCAGGAAGTCCTCCACCTTGTTCAGGCGGACCGGAACCGGCGCAACAGCGCCCAGCACGAGGCGGATGTCGGCGATGACGTCGCCGTCCATCTTGTAGCCCCAGGCCAGGGAAGCCATCGAGAAGTCAATCGAAGAACGCATGCGGAACTTCTCATAGCCGGTGACATAGCCTTCCTTCTCAGGAATGACCAGCTCGCTGATCAGCTCGCCCTGCTCCAGGTTGGCATAGCTCTTCAGATTGGTGCAGAAGAAGTCCTCCGCCGGAATCTCGCGGCCGTTGGAGGTCTTCACCACGGCGTCCATCATGACCATCACCGGAGAGAGGTCGGAAGCATTGACGGAGTAGCAGCCGCAGTTCATGCAGCGCTTCGCCTCTTCAAGGCCCTCTTCGTAGGTCAGCGTCGTGGAATCTTCCTTGTCGATGCTGCGCGCGGCCGCATCCACATTGTGACCGTTGTTCGCCTTCTTGAGGCCGGCGGTCGCACGGTCGAAGCGGAGGAAGCCTTCCTGCCTGCTCTTCTCGGGATTGCCCACGCCCAGCTCATCATTGATGGCCTCGGCGGCACGGCGGCCGGAAGCAATGCCCTTGATGACGGTGGTCGGGCCGGTAACGGCGTCGCCGCCGGCGAAGACCTTCGGGTCGGAGGACTTCTGGGTTTCCGGCTCGACGGTGATCAGGCCGCGGTTCATCGCCAGGGTCAGCTCGTTGTCCAGGAACGAGAGATCCACGCGCTGACCGGTCGCCAGCAGAATGCTGTCGGCGTCGATGTCCATGGTCACAGTCTCATCGTAGCTCGGGTTGAAGCGGCCGGTCTCGTCGCGCAGCCTGGTGCAGGCCTTGAGCGTCATGCCCTTGATCTTCTCACCCTCATAGTGCGCGCAAACCGGGCCCCAACCATTGCGGATGACGACGCCCTCTTCCTCAGCGCGGGCAACCTCCTCCGCAGAAGCCGGCATCTCGTCGCGCTGCTCGAGGCAGCACAGGGTGACGGACTTCGCACCCAGGCGCTTCGCCGTGATGGCGACGTCCATCGACACGTTGCCGCCGCCGACGACGAGCACATGGCTGCGCTTCTTCTTGTTCACCCAGCGATTGACGTCCACGAGGAACTGGAGACCGAACTCCGTGAATTCCTCGCCGTCGAAGCCGAGCACCGGGCGCTTCCACGCGCCGGTCGCGATGAAGATCTTGTCGTTTTCCTTGGTCAGCTCGCTGATCTGCAGATTCTCGCCGAGCTTGGTGTTCATCACGAAGCGGATGCCCATGCCCTCGAGCGCCTTGGCGATCGTGCGGACATACTCCTTGGGCAGGCGGAAGTTCGGGATGGCGTACATCAGGCAGCCGCCCGCCTCTTCCATCGCGTCGTAAACGGTCACGGTGTGGCCGGCATTGCGCAGATAGTACGCCGCCGCGAGGCCCGCAGGGCCGGCGCCGATGAGCGCGATCTTCTTGCCGGTCTCCTTCTCCGGAGCCTTGTAGAACGTATCCAGATGCGCCATGATGTAATCGCCGACCACGCGCTCAACGCTGTGGATCGCGACCGGCTCATCCGTGGAGCAGCGGTTGCACTGGGTCTGGCAGGTGTGTGCGCAGACGCGGCTGGTCATCATCGGCAGCGGGTTGGCCTGCATGAGGATGCGCGCAGCGCCCTCCAGGTCGCCCTCGCGATAACGCGCCATGTAGTTCGGGATGTCGGTACCCGCCGGGCATTCGGAGGAGCACGGCGTCGTGCAGACCTTCATGCCGCCGAAGACGGAGTGATAGCGATTGTCGCCGCGGATGGCGAAGCACTCGCTGCCGCCCTTGCGCATGCACGCCAGCGTGCCGCCGACCTGGCCCGGATAACGGTAGAACCAGCAGCGCACATCCTGGCACAGGTTGCCGCCGATCGTCGCGCGGGAGCGGATGATCGGGCTGGCCACGCTGTAGGCCGCCTTGGCGACCGCCTTCATGTTGTCCGCCTTGAGCGTATCATCGTTCTCGATCGTGTCCAGGGTCGTCATGGCGCCGATCTTCACGCTGCCGCCGTCCTTGCTGATATACGCGGTCTCGGGAATCTCGCGCAGCGCGACGATGGTATCCGGGTACTGGAGCAGCAGCTCATCCTTGAGCACACCCAGAAGGTCCGTGCCGCCGGCCATGACCGCCGCTTCACCGGGATGCTTGCCCTTGAGGATTTCGGCCGCCTCGCCAAAGGTTTCCGGCGTCTGATATTTGAAATGCTTCATGGCTTATTTGGCCTCCTTGCTCTTGATGGCCTTCAGGATGACATCAGGCGTTGCGGGATACTCGTTGACTTCCACGCCAATGGCGTTGGAAATCGCCATCAGCACAGCGGAAGCGCCCGCCGCGCCGGAAATCTCGCCAATACCGATTGCCTTGAACATGAAGGTATCGGGATGGCTCTCTTCGATCACGCAGTCATGCTTGGGCATGTCGTTGAAGGTACGGCACTTGTACTCGAGCTGGCTGCAGTTGAGCATGCGGCCCGTGCCGTTGACGTCGTAGATGCATTCCTCCATCGTCGCGGTATCCATCGACGCGGAGCCTACGCCGCCCTGAAGCTGCATGCGCACCATGCGGTTGTCGATGATCTGGCCGATATCCGTGCCCTGCAGGAAGCGCGGGATCGTCACGGCGCCGGTGTCCAGATCGACCTCGACCTCCACGAAGAAGATGCAGCAGCTCGGCACGTCGAACTGCTCGATGTGCTCGCCGTAGCCCACGACGTTGAGGTCCTTGTTGCCCAGCTTCTTGATCGGGATGCTCTTCTCGGGACGGTCGCGCATGTACACCTGGAAATCCTTGGTCTCCAGCTGCTCCGGAGAGCAATGGAAGTACGCAGCGCCCATCTCCAGCACCTTGCGGCGCGCATCCGCAGCGGCCTTGGAAACGGCCTTGCCGACGGTGATGGTGCCGCGGGAGCCGCACAGACCGAAGTTGACGACGTTCGCCAGGGAATCCGGATCGGTGACATAGACGCGCTCGATCGGCACGTTCATGACCTCGGCAGCGAACTTCGCAGCAGCCGCGCGCTGGCCCATGCCGGACTCGGTGACGTCCGTCTGCACGATCAGCGTGGCATAGCGGCCCTTGACGTCATGCTGAATACGAACGATACACTGGGTGTTGTCCTCCGCAACGTCCGCGTTGCCGATGACGCCGCAGCCCACGCCGTACGCCTTGCGGCCAACGACGCGCGTCGGCTTGAGCCAGCCCTTCCAGCTGTCCTTCCAGCCGAACTTGTCCGCCGCCTTCTGCATGGTCTCCGGGTAGTGGCTGCTGCCGCGGCTCTGCCAGATCAGGCCGTCGCGCCAGTAGTACTTGTCGCCCGGGGCAACGTAGTTCTTCTTGAAGCACTCGACAGGATCCTTGTCCGCCTGCATCATGCAGTGCGCCATGTTGCGCGCCAGGCAGCTGTTCAGCTCCTGTCCGCCGTAGCCTCTGACGATGCCGGCCGCTGCCTTGTTGGTGACGACGACCTTGGAATCCAGATCCCAGTTCTTGCACTTCGCCATAACGAGCTGAGCCTCGCCCAGACCGACGCCGACCTGGCCCTGCACCGCGTCGCCCAGACAGCCGGTATCGACGTACCAGCAGCCCTGCACGGCGTTGAAGATGCCGTCTTCGGTCATGCCGATCTTGGCCTGGATCTTGGAGCCGAGGCGCTGCTCATAGGCGGCGAACTGCTCGTGCTTGTTGAGCACCATCTTGACCGGACGGCCGGTCTTGATGGCCGCGATCGCACAGCACAGCGTGGTCACGCTCATGGTCTGCTTGTTGCCGTAGCTGCCGCCGACGTTGAAGGTCTTGACGCGAAGCTGGCTCTTCGGGATACGCGGACCATTGTAGAGCTTGTAGATGAACGGGCTCTGGCTGGACGCCCAGATGGTGTAGTCGTTGCCGCCTTCCCAGCGGACGATGCAGCTCGGCGTCTCCGGCGCGTTCGGGGAACACATCTTGTTGAACTCAACCATCGAGTCGGCCACGTAAGCGGACTCCTTGAAGCCCTCTTCAACGTTGCCGCCCTCGACATGCCACCACGGGCCTTCCGGCTGGAAGTGCGGCACGCCCGGGTCAACCTCGTTCGTTCCGCTCTTGAACTTGCCCGGATAGAGCACCGGGGCATCCGGCTTGAGGCTCTCAATCGCGTCGAACACCGCAGGCAGCTGCTTGTATTCCACTTCGATGAGCTGCATGGCGTCGCGGGCGATGTCCACGGTATCCGCCGCGATGACCGCAACCGGATCGCCGACGTAGTAGACCTCCTGCGCCATCAGGTCCTTGTGGACCGGCCAGCCCATGCTCCAGCCCTTGGGCATATCCTTGTAGGTGATGACGGCATGCACGCCCGGGAAGGAGCGCGCCTTCTCGACGTCAATCTTCGTGATCAGCGCGTGCGCATACGGGCTGCGGAGCACCTGCGCATAGATCATTCGCGGCACAGAGTAGTCATCCAGGAACGTGCAGCGGCCGGTAACGATGTCACGGGCGTCCGCACGCACGCGGTATTTGCCGATGTGGCGATACGGAGCGGGGCGGCCGTTGACGATCGGCGCATCAAAGTTGAATTTGCCCCTCTGGATCTCGTTGTCACGCATCTTCTTCTTCAGCCTCCTTCACGATCGGATACTGATCAGACTCAACGCCCGCCAGCTTGTCAAGCGCCTCAAGCACCGTGTAATGACTGATGCAGCGGCAGTAGTTACCGGCCAGCGCCTCACGGATCTGCTCGCCGGTCGGATGCGGATTCTTCATGAACAGCGCCTTGGCACTCATGATGATGCCCGGCGTGCAGTAGCCGCACTGGAAGGAATAGCAGCTGATAAACTTCTGCTGAATGGGATCGAGCTCATGCGTAACCGGGTCCTCAAGGCCCTCGATGGTCAGAATGTCGCAGCCGTCGCATTCCACCGTCAGCACCATGCAGCTGGCGACTGCCTTGCCGTCGATGATGACCGTGCAGCAGCCGCAGGCGCCTTCATCGCAGCTCTCCTTCGTTCCGGTGAGCTCCAGCCGTTTGCGCAGCGTCTGAACAAGCGTTTCAGACGGCGGAATCATGCCGAACTTCTCGCCAACCAGAAACTCGTACTTCTGACCGTTGATGGTCATCTGGATGGATTGTTTCTCCATAGCGTACTCCTCCGTTTGATTAGTTTGCCGGGCATGGGGCTTGCAGGAACCCTGATGCTTCAGCTGCGTTGGCGCATGTTTCTTCAAGCTCTGCGCTTCCGCCCTCTCGACTAGGTCGGTCGTTTGACCTACTAACTGTATCTTACATCGTTTTCTCGCGTACGTCAAGGGATATTCGACATTTATTTTACCTGATTATACAAAAAACCGCACCATTCATGACGAACGATGCGGTTTCTTTGCAATTGTAGGTCGTACGTACGCTTTACTTCTGCCAGGGGTGCCGGGTGACATTGGCCTCGATCGCGCGCATGAAGTAATCGTGCAGCGCCATTTCCATCTTGTCACGGTCGCCGATGTCCAGCTCCATCTTCTCAGCCAGCTTGCTCAGCAGCAGCGGCTTCTCGATCACCGTCATCATCGTCGCGTTGATCGAGCGCGCCATGATCATCGCCATGTACGGATCGGGGCGGACGCTGACAGCTTCGATCAGTTCAGCAAGGACGGCTTCGCTTGTCGAAACGGCGACGTCAGCCATGATGCCGCGCGAGCTCTCCGGCAGACCGTTTTCGTGCTCAGCGATGCCGATGTTGATCCAGCTCTTCTCATAATTGAGCGCCCGCCGGATGCGTCTGGTCAGAAAACGATCCAGAACCCCCCATGCAGCTTCCCGGTCCACAGGCTTCTTGTCAAGAAACTCACGAACCTCAGCTGCGGCCTTCATGTAGGAACGGCTGAGCTGCTCTGCGGCCTGCGTCACGGCGGCGCGGGTCAGCTCCTCCTTGTTGTTGAAGTGGAAATTGATGGCAGAAAGCGATACGCCCGCCGTATTGGCGATCATGCGCGTGGTCATCGCATCATAGCCATAACTGGCAATGAGCGCCTGCGTCGCCTTGATCAATCGCTCTTGTGTGGTTTCATTTCCTGTAAACTGAAGATCAACGATGTCCATGGTGTGCTCCTGCAATGCATGCTCTCAACTTTACGACCAGGTATTCAAATAACCTAATAGATCTATATTATCATAACCGGCCGACAAAATCAAGTCATGCGCCTGCACAAGCGCAAATGAATATTACGCCAGGAATCCGAGCGCATACCAGAGCGGAATGCTGGCCATGCAGCCAACCAGGTTGATGATCATGTACAGGATGGACGCCTTGCGCATCTCCGGGAAGGTGACGTACTTGCCGCCGGCCACGCCGAGCGTCGCCATCGCGAACGGATTCATGTACGGCACAGTCCAGCACATGGAGGACATGAACTCCACGAAGATGATGACATACAGGTTGATGCCCGCCGCATTCATGAGGCCGCCAAAGATGGCCATCACGATGACCAGCGCGGTGTTCTGCTCAATGATGATGAAACGCAGCGCATAGGTGAACAGGCACAGGAACGGCACGAAAATCCACGGGCTGGAAACCACCGGCGCGAGGATCGGGCTGAGCACACCGGCGATCGTGGAGCTCCAGCCCAGGGAAGACATGTAGTTCGCCATACCGAGCAGGCTGCCGATGAACACAACCAGGCTCCACGGAATCTTCGTATTGAAATCAGACGGCGCCATCAGGCCGGTCGCGCACATCACGCAGACCGCCGCCCAGCCGATCATGCCGGTGTCCATGCCGTGCAGACCGGAGGTGGACCAGAGCACCAGCGCGGTCACCAGAATCGCAGCAGCGATCTTCTCGTTGCGGCTCATCGGGCCCATTTCCTTCAGGCGATCCTTGTAGAACGTCCTGGAGAATTCCATCTTCTCCTTCGGCTTGCACACGATGGCGCAGTAGACGAACGTGCCCGCCAGCAGCACGACGAACCAGACGATGGCCGCCACCAGCCAGCTCACGAAGTTGAACGTCGCACCCTCGGTGCCGAGCGCCTGCGCATACGAGGTGATGAAGCCGCACATGACCGAGGCGTACACGGAGCCCGTGATGAAGGCGTTACCGCCCAGGTACGCCGGCAGGTAGCACGCCGTAAACAGACCCAGGGCCTGCTTGCTGCGCGGCTTGATCTTCAGCTCCTCCGTCGTGGAGGTGGCAAACGGGATCAGCAGGTTCACCTTCGCGTTGACGGAAGGAATCAGCGGGCTGAGCACCGTGCCCGTGCACATCATGGCAACGACCGCGCCGGTGTACGTCGGCGGGAACACGGACAGGATGGCAATCGCAATTCGATTGAGCAGGCCGCTCTTGCCGATGCCTGCGGAAAGCGCAAACACCATGATGATCAGCCAAACCGTCGAACCGCTGAACGCGCCGAAGAGGCCGCTCATCGTAAAGACAGCCTGGCTCTGCAGGCCTGTCTTGCGGAAAACCGCATCCGTCAGAATCATCAGCGCAGAAGCACCGATGACAACCACCCAGTCAGGCAGCGCCTGCGTCAGCAGCAGGACGATGACGGACAGGAATACGCCCGCATACACATAGGAGGCCGGGCTGAGCACCTCTGTCGCCGGCATGGTCACGGCGAGCAGATAGAACACAACGATCAAGGCCAGAGAGACGAACAGGCCAATCTTCTTTTTGTTCATGTTCTTTTTCTCCTTTGTCAGATGGACAACTGCGCTCCGCCTGCAACAGAGCGCCGCCGTCCTGGTTACTCACGTCAATGCATACCAGAGACGCCCAAAAAGGTCGTTCGACCGACTTTTCTGCATCTTAACACGCTTGATACGCTTTTGTCAATGATCACAGACTACAGTTTTGGAATATTCTGCGCATTTCTTTTCTTCCTGTTCCCGATTTGTAGTCAATGCTACTGTACATCATCGTGCTACACCTGTACAATACAATTAACTTGTTAACGCTGTACAAAAAATCCTCCATTGCCATATGAAGATCTATCTCATTCGTCATGCGCATCCGTCCGCACAGGACGGCCTCAGGCGCTGCATCAGCCAAACCGATCTGCCGCTTGATGCTCTGGGTGAAGCCCAGGCGCGCGGCCTGGCCGCATGGCTGAAGGCGCATCCCGTGTCGGTCATCTATACCAGTCCGCTTCTGCGGTGCCGGCAGACCGCGCAGCACATGGCCGGTCATCACGTCCCAACTCGTACGGTCGACCGACTGACAGAGATGGGCGTCGGCCTGTGGGAAAACCTCTCTTTTGATGAAATCCGTTCCCGTTGGCCCAAAGCATATGCCCTTCGCGGCATGCACATGGGCACGACTGCGCCGCCCGGCGGAGAGAGCTTTCTGGAGGCCGGCAGGCGTCTGGGGGACTTTCTCTCTTCCCTGCCGGACATGCCCGGCGACGTCGCCGTCGTTTCGCACGGCGGCATTCTCCGCGGCTGGCTCTGTCCGGTCCTCGGCGTCTCGCCCGACGACATTCTCTCCATCCGTCAGCCGTGGAGCGGCATCACCACCGTCTGCCGGGAGCACGGCGTCCTGTCCGTCTCATCCGTCGGGCTTTGCCCCTCCCCCGTTCCTTCCGATGAAGAGATTGAAGCCTTCTATGCTGCATGCTGCACGCCGCAGGATGTTCAGGCGCATTGCCGGGCCGTGTCCGCCTGTGCGCAGGGCATCGCAGAGGAGAGCTCCATTCCGCTGAATCCCTCTCTGCTCCGCGCTGCCGCCCTTGTGCATGATCTGTGCCGCACACAGGGGCGTGATCATCCCCAGGCAGCCGCGCAGAGGCTCGACGCGGCAGGCTATCCGCTGCTGGCCGATCTCGTCGCCCGTCATCACGATCCCGGCGAAGCCGCCTCGCCCGAGGCCGAGGTGCTCTTCCTGGCGGACAAGCTCATTCAGGGAACCACGCCTGTGACGCTCGACGCACGATTTGAACAATCCAAAGAAAAGTGCCGCGATGCGCTGGCCCTTGCCGCCTGGCGCAGACGATACGACGCGGCAGCCGCCCTGGAAAGGAAATACTGTCATGACAACCTTTTATGATGCTTTGTCTGAAATCAACCCCAATGCGCAGAATGTCGTGCTGACGGCGCTGACCGGCGAACATGCAGGTGAAAAATGCCTCCTTTCCGCCGGAAGCATCGTCTGGGAGAGCGCACATTTCTTTTCTGATCATTTGAAAGAATCCCTGGCGTTCTGCGAAAGCGGCTGCGGTCAGATTGACGGACAGCGCGTCTTTGCCGAGCTGCTCGGCCATGAAAAGAAATTCGTCATCTGCGGTGCCGGCCACATCTCCATGCCGCTCATCGCGATGATCCGCATGCTGGACTGCCCGGTGACCGTCATCGACGACCGCCCTTTCTTCGCCGACAATGCCCGCCGCGCACAGGCGACGACCGTCCTGTGCGAACCGTTTGATCAGGCGCTGAGGCGCATCCCCGGCGACCCCGACACGTATTTCATCATCGTCACGCGCGGTCATCGTTACGACGAGGCCTGCCTTTCCGCTATCGTGCGAAAGCCGCATGCCTATATCGGCATGATCGGCAGCAAGCGCCGCGTGGAGATTGTCAAGCAGTCCGTAATCGGCGGCGGCGCTGATCCGGCCGTGGTCAACAGCGTCTTTACCCCCATCGGCCTGGCCATCGGCGCGCAGACGCCGGAGGAAATCGCCATTTCCATCATGGCCCAGATCATTCAGGTGAAGAGCGCTGCCAAACGCACCGGCGGCTATCCCCGGGAGATCCTGCGTGCGCTTTGCAGCGAAACGGATGACCGCAAGGTGACTGTGCTGTCCACCATCGTCTCCCGCAAGGGATCCGCACCCCGCGATGTAGGGACCAAAATGCTCGTCCTGCCGGATGGGAATGCCGTCGGAACGATCGGCGGCGGTTGTGTGGAAGCCGATCTCATGGGCCACGCGCGGAGGATGATCACGGATCTGAGCCGTCCGCCCGTTCAGCTGGTCGAGGTGGATATGACCGCAGAAGCCGCGCAGGACGAGGGCATGGTCTGCGGCGGCGTCATTGAAGTTCTGCTGGAAAGAATTGAGCGCTAAAGAATTGAGCGCTGAGCTTCATCAATATATGGACAGGTGAACAACGATGAGCAGACTTGGAGGCGTCATCCTGGCGGCCGGCCTTTCTTCCCGCATGAAGCAGTTCAAGCCCCTGATGACCGTCGGCGGAAAGAGCATGATTGAGCACGTGATTGACAACATGCGCCGCGCCGGTGCGCAGACGATCGTCGTCGTCACCGGGCATAACCGTCACCTGCTGGAAACCCATCTGGCAGAGGCGGACGTCGTTTTCAGATTCAATCCCGACTTCGCGCACACGCAGCAGCTCGAATCGCTGCGCATCGGGCTGAACGCCCTGAACGGCCTGGCCGACCGCATTCTGATCTCGCCGGCCGATGTGCCGCTCGTTTCTCCTCAGACCATTTCCGATCTTCTGGCGCTCCCCGGCGATTTTGTCCGCCCCATGTTCCGCGGCGAAGCCGGTCATCCCGTCGTTCTGGACGCCGCGCTGATCCCCATGCTCAACGCTTACGACGGCCCGGGCGGCCTGCGCGGCGCCGTTGAAAGCAGCGGCTGCCGCATTACCGAGCTCGACGTCCCCGACCGGGGCACGGTTCTGGACAACGACACGCCGGAAGACTTTTCCCGGCTGATGCAGTTTCAAAGCAGGCACTGAGCGGATCTGTCCAACGCGACCGATCTGCAAAGCGCGTCGCGGCATGCTCATTTCTTCAGCATTTCTCAATCGGCGCCATCACCAAGCCGCAGCCGCGCGTCACGCGCTGCCCGGCTGAGCAGCACGAACCTGGAGGTATCACGCGATGGAAGCGAATGTGTATCTTCCCAACATCAGCAATCTGTCCAATTCGGAGGACTTGGCGTATTTCATGGCCATGCAGGAATCGAGGCAAAAGGATACGCCAGGCCGCTGTGCGCAGAAATGGGACCATCGCGCGGAATTCTGGAAAAAGGAACAGGTCAACAGCCGAAAGGGAGAAGCCCGGGTCATCAGCGCGATGACCTACCTCGAGCAGAAGGGGCTGCTTCAAAACCACTTTGACGTCGTGGATATCGGCTGCGGTCCCGCCAAGTTTGTGTCCGCGTTTGCCAGGCAGGTCCATCACGTTGTCGGACTGGACATCTCCCGGAAGATGGTGGAACACGGGCGGGAGCATATCCACAAGGAGGGCTTGACCAACGCACAGCTCTACACCTGCGACTTTCAGACGCTGGACATTGAAAAGGAAGGCTACAAGGGCGCCTTTGATCTGGTCTTCAGCTCCATGACGCCGGCCATTCACAACATGGACAGCCTGATGAAGTCCATCGAGATGAGCCGGGCCTGGTGCTGTCACATCACCCATTTGAGCGGACGCAACCATTTGAGAGAGCAGATCATGCAGGACGTGTTCGGCAGACAGGCTCAGCGTCAGTGGACCGGCAGCTGGTTTTATTCCCTGTTCAACGTGCTGTTTCTCCTGGGCTATGACCCGGAGACCAGCTATGAAAACCGCCATCAGGAGATCTGGGTGAACCCCGATGAAGAGTATGTGGAATTCCTGATGGAGCACATGCTGCCGCCGGAGGAAATCACAAAGGAGCATGCAGATCAAATCAGGAAATGGCTGCTGGCCCACCGCAATGAGGACGGGCTTGTCCAGGAGATCACCGACTCGTCTTACGGAAGAATTCTATGGGACGTGCGAAACCGCACCGAACGCCCGGATTATCACATCCAGCGCCAGGGCGCATAACATGGCTTTTGCTGCATCAGGGAGCGCTGCGGCAACCGGGCTCCCCTTTGATCACGAGGAGTTTTGACATGGCTCGGCATATTTTCTTAACCGGAGACAGGCAGATCGGAAAATCCACCCTGCTGAAAAAGGTTCTCCATGCGTATCACGGAAAGATCGGTGGATTTGTCACGCAGAAGACAACGGAATTCATGGGTCCGGACTGCTCTGTGCACATTTTCGGCCTGGACGAGGCGCAGGTCTTCAGCCCTGGCAATTTCCTTTTCATCTGCGGCAAGCCCAACCAGCACGCCTGTGAGAGATTCGATTCTCTGGGGTGCGATGCGCTGTTGAGATGCGCGGACTGTTCGCTCATCGTCATGGATGAACTGGGGCGTCATGAAGCGAATGCCGCACGCTTCCGCAGCGCCGTTCTGGAAAAGCTGAACGGCGACACCCCGATTCTGGGCGTGCTGCAGTCGCCCGCCGAAGCCCTGTGGCCCGAGATTGTGCACCATCCAAAGGCACGGATTCTGGAGATCACGTCCGGCAATCGAGACTGGCCGGGCCTTGCAGACGGCATTCTGTCCGATCTTCAGGCCTGATTGGCTTCAGCTGTGTAAATAACCTCATATAAAGGAAAGGCCCATGTTCTGCGCGTCAGAGCATGGGCCTTTCCGGTCATGGCATGCACCGCCATTCCCCTATTCTTTCATGTGTTTTTCTCCTTCAGAAGATGGAGGATGGCCTCCAGCACGCCCCCTGCAATGCACCGCGCCTTGTCGGAGATGGTGAAGCAGTTGTCGTATTCCTCCACACGGGGGTCGATGTCCGCGATTTTTAAGCCCCGGGTCACGGGATAGCTATCCCGCAGCAGACCCCGAAGCAGACCTGTGAGGGTCGCCTGCACCGGCACCTGACCGTCTGCTGTCTCCACCATGGCGATCGTCTGTCCCCTGACCACGATATCGGTGATCCTGGCCGTGCAGCGCAGGATGCCTGCCGCCGGGCTGTGAATCACCCGCTCTTTCCCATAACCGCCGATGACGCCGGGCACGCCGGTATTGGGCGCGGCCGTACCGTCATAGAACACCCTGCCCAGATTGTGGCCGCGCTTGGTTTCCACCACCGCATCCACATCCGTCCCCGCCGCAAAGCCGGGGCCGAGGGCCACCGTGATGGGCGCCATGCTCCGGCAGGTGCCGAGGTTTTCCTTGGCCAGAATGGCGTCGACCACGGCAAGGGGATGAAAACGCGGGATGCATTCCCCTGCCGGGTCAATCATCAGGGTCAGCTTTCCCTCACGAAGAAATTCCTCCGCCTGCTCCGCAGAGCCGGCCAGATGGCAGGTCACGCCCTCCACCGTCTGTCTGCCCTGATAGACCGCCTCGCTGAAGGCCACGTTTCTGCGGATGGCGGAGGGGTTCTCCGTCTCCAGAATCAGCACGGGGAACCCGCACCGATGCAGCTTGTCAATCGTGCCGGTGGCCAGGTCCCCGCCGCCGCGGACGATGATCAGATTGTCGATTACTCCAGGCATAAGAAGGCCTCTTCCTTGTTGGTCACATGGCCGATGATCGCGGCCTGGGGAATGCTGCCGAGCAGCTCCCGCAGGCAGGCCTGCGCCGCCTCCTGCGGCAGGGCGAACAGGAGCCCGCCGCTGGTCTGCGGGTCATAGAGGATGTCCTGCATGGCCAGGGGAATGTCCCGGCAGAGCTTCACGCCGCCCTCCGCATACTGCCGGTTCCGGTAGGCGCCCGCCGGAACCAGCCCCATGGAGGCAAACTCCAGCGCTTCCCGGTGAAAGGGCACGTCCTCCACGGCGATGTGCAGCGTGCATCCGCTGCCCTGGGCCATTTCAAAGCCATGGCCCAGCAGGGAAAAGCCGGTCACATCGGTGCAGCTGTGCACCGGGTATTTGACCATGATGTCCCGGGCGGCCTTGTTGAGCGCCGCCATCTGGGCATAAATCCGCCTGAGAACAGCCGCATCCGCCATGTCCGCCTTGGCCGCCGTGGTGAGGATGCCGACGCCCAGCGGCTTGGTCAGGATCAGCACATCGCCGGGCATGGCACGGCTGTTGGTCAGCACCTTCTGCGGGTGCACAAAGCCGGACACGGCCAGGCCGTAAAGCGGCTCCGCGCCGCGGATGGTGTGGCCGCCGGTGATGATCGCTCCGGCCTCGTAGGCCGCATCGTAGCCGCCCCGGAGGATCTCCCGGATGGCCTCCTCCGGCATGCCCTCGGCGGCGCAGAGGATGTTCAGCGCCAGCTTCGGTTCGCCGCCCATGGCGTACACGTCGCTCATGGCGTTGACCGCGGCGATTCTGCCGTAGAGGAAGGGATCGTCCACAATCGGCGGGAAGAAGTCGGTGGTTTGGATCAGCGCGGTGTGCTCGTCAAGGACATAGACGCTCGCATCGTCGCTCTTGTCGTAGCCCACGATGAGCCGGGGATCCTCATGGGCTTTGAAGCCCTCCAGCATTTGGGCCAGCGTGCCCGCGCCCAGCTTGGCGCCGCAGCCGGCGCAGCTGGCCAGCTTGGTCAGTTTCACTTCCGTTTCCATATCAGGGCCTCACAGTCAGGGCCTGATGATGGCCGCTGCCGATTCCATCCGCTCCACAATGTCGTACATGTTGGTCACGCCGCCCACCGCCAGCCTGTCTTTCAGGCCGTAGAAGTCCAGGCACGTGCCGCAGGTGAGAATGCTGACGCCCTCGGCGGCCAGCAGCCTGAGGTCCTCCAGCGTGTCCGCGCCCTCGCAGGTCAGGTAAGCGCCGGTGTTGTAGCACAGAATGGTCTCGGGCAGCACGTCCTGCCTGGTCAGGGCGAACACAAATGCCTTCATCAGCGCCTTGCCCAGCTTCTCATCGCCCGTGCCCATGGTGTTGGCGGAGAGCACCACCAGCATGCCCTTTCTCCTTGCGTCCGCAGCGCAGGCGATATCCGCATCCTGCTGCGGTGCCTGTGCGCCGCCGATCCGCATGGTGACCGCATATTCCTTTTCGCCCCGCTTTTCCGCCGCAGCCGGAAAGCCCATGTGCTCGGCAAAGCGCTGAAGGTTCTGCACAGCGATTTCATTGTCCACGCGGACGACGAGGGTGTCGCCGGGCTGCAGGGTTTCCGCAGCTTTTTTGGCATTGACCACGGGCAGAGGGCAAGCCATGCCCCGGGCATCGACGATTCTTTCCATAGGTTATTCCTCCTGCGCGATTTCCTTCAGCGCGGAAACCGCAATTCTGATTTCTTCCAGGGTGTTGAAGTGGGAAAAGCTGAAGCGGACGGCGCCCTGCCTGCCGGTGCCCAGCGCGTCATGCATCAGGGGCGCACAATGCGCGCCGGGACGGGTGGCGATGCCGTACGCCGCAGACAGCGTGTCGCTGACCTGCGAGGAATCGTAATCCCGGACATTCAGCGAAACGATCGGGCAGCGCTCCCGCTGGGCAAAGTTGCCGTACACGGTGACGCCGGGGATTCCGCGCACGCCTTCATAGAACGCCCGCATGAGCGCCAGTTCCCTCTCCCGCAGCGCGTCGATCCCGTTTTCCAGCAGGTACCGCACCCCGGCATTCAGCCCCGCGAGACCGTGGGCGTTGAGGGTTCCCGCCTCCAGCGCCGTGGGCATCCGGGCGGGATGGGCTCTGCTGTGGGACTGAACGCCGCTGCCGCCGGTCAGGAGCGGCCGCACCGTTACGCCCTCGCGGACATACAGTCCGCCGGTGCCCTGCGGACCGAGAAGGCCCTTGTGTCCCGTAAAGCAGAGGATATCGATCCCCATGCGCTGCACGTCAATCGGAAACACGCCCGCCGTCTGGGCCGCATCGACCACAAGCAGCAGCCCATGCGCACGGGCAATGGCGCCGATGCGCCCAATGTCCAGCAGGTTTCCCGTCAGGTTGGAGCCGTGCGTGCAGACGATGGCCCGGGTGTTCGCCCGAACGGCGGCTTCAAAGTCCTCGCAGCGCACCCGGCCAAGGCTGTCGGCGGGCAGAACGGTCAGCTCTGCCCCCAGCCCCTCCAGCTCATACAGCGGGCGCAGGACGGAATTGTGTTCCATCGCCGTCGTGATGACGTGGTCGCCGGGACGAAGGACGCCCTTGATCGCGATGTTCAGGCTCTCCGTTGCATTGGCGGCAAAGGCAATCCTCGCAGGATCCTCCGCGTGGATCAGCTGGGCCACGGCACACCGCGCTTCATATACCGCCCGGGAGGCCAGCAGCGAGGGCTCATGGACGCCCCGCCCGGGATTGCCGAATGCCGTCATTGCCTGTACGACCGCATGAACCACACATTCCGGCTTCTTCAGCGTGGTGGCCGCGTTGTCAAAATATATCATATGCTTTCTTTCAGATCATCAGATGGTAAACGCCCTGACAGGGAATCCCGGCGGCATTTGCCGCCTGAATCAGCGTCTCTTCCATCCCAGGCTCGGCGCAAAAGGCCAGGCCGCAGTCAGCGGTGACATCGCCCGGCACGGGAATCATCCGCCCGCCCAGATTCTGTTTCCTGCACAGGCTTTCCATCGCCATGGCGTCAGTGGTGGTATGGAAGGTCAGGACAACCTTCGCCTTCTTTGGAATCATGGCTTCTTCCTTCGTCGTATGCCGCAGTCACAGCGCCGCGCCCTGCCGGTTTCGCATTGCCCGGTGAGCAATCATCTGCGCGGTGATGGAAACGGCAATCTCCTCCGGCGTTTCCGCCAGAATGTCCAGTCCGATCGGGGTGGTCACGCGGTCAAGCTCCTCCTCCGTCAGGCCGTATTCCTCCTTCAGCGCCAGGCGCACGCCGGCGGCCTTGCGCTTGCTGCCAATCACGCCGCAGTAGCAGGGACGGCGCCGCAGCACCTGCGCCTGCACCACCGTGTCAGAGGCATGTCCCCGGGTCATGACGCAGACATAGTCCTGCCCGCCGATCTGAAGATAATCGGAAATCCGGTGGAAATCGCCCAGAATGACCCGCTCCGCTGTGGGGAACAGCGCCGGCGAAGCGAATTCCGGCCGGTCGTCCATCACGATGCAGCGAAAGCCCACATGCGCCAGCATCGGAACCAGCTCCTGGGCGACATGTCCGCCGCCGAACACATATACCCGTCCGGAATCGCAGATCTGCTCGACGTACAGATTCATGCCGTCCCTGTTGATCCACTGCGGATGACGGGAGAAATAGGGGGCCAGCCCTTCATCGTCTTTTTCCGCCAGCGACAGGCGGCCGCCGTGCCCGATATCGGAAATCAGCCACAGGTCCTTCCCCTTCACAAACGCCTCCTCCGCCTCTGCCGCCAGCGCGGCAGCCTGGGGATCTCCGGCAGCCAGATAGTGGAAGAACACCTGACAGTTTCCGCCGCAGATCATGCCCAGATTCTGCACATCGTCTTGGGTCAGGGTGAAGCTGTGATCCCGCGAGCTCTTCTCGCGCAGCACCTCGCCGGCGATGATTTCGCTGCGGTATTCCACTGCGCCGCCGCCGATGGTGCCGCAGATCCGTCCTTCCCTGCCGACCAGCATTCTGGCTCCGGCTCCCCGGGGCGTGGCGCCCGAGGAGGCGATCACCGTAACCAGAACCAGCTCCTCTCCCGCCAGCAGGCGCTGGCGCATGGTTTTCAGAATGTCACGCATAACACAATTCCTCCGCATTGCAGATATCCTGTCGTCCCCTGTCAGGGACAACACTGTTCAGATCCCGATACATCTCTCAAGATTGCTTTGCCCCGATATGCCTAAAAACGCCTTCTTCAGACCTGCACGCACCTGAACCCAAGCTGCTCGCCCCGCGCGATGCACGCGTCGTCATTGACATGCATCAGGCAGACACGGCCGCGCAGCGCCTCCGGCGTCACCTCGGCCAGACGGCTCAGCGGCAGATGCACGCCGTTTGTGCTGTCCGTGCCGGTCACGTCCATATATGCACATTCAAACGCGGGATGCGTGCGCAGGAATTCGAGGAACGGCTCCTCCGTACAGGTATCCGCAGAGTAGAACACGCCGCCCGACGCCGTCTCCAGGACAAAGGAATAGCACTGCATCCCCTCCGCATGGCGGGTGGGCACAAAATCGAGCCGCTCAAACGCCGCAAAGCCCAGCGGGCCCGCGGAAACAAAGCGGTACGCCTTTCCCTCCTCGGAGCCGAAGAAATGCAGAAGCGTCCGAAGATCCCCCTTGTACGCCTCGCAGTCCGGCACGACAACGCGCAGCTGCGCCCCCAGCGCATAGCGGCAGTAGTGGCTCAGCGTCCCCAGCGAACCGCAATGATCGCTGTGCAGGTGCGAAATGGCGACGGTCACCTCGCGCGCGCCCTTCAGCAGGCCCCGCGCCGTCAGTTCGCGGAACACGGTCTCCCCGCAGTCCAGCAGCAGCAGCCTTTCGCCCTCTCGCAAACAGGCGGCGGTATTGCCCTGCGCCGCGTTGAACGCCGATCCCCGGCCAAGAAACTGCAGCTCCATCTCTGCGCACCCCTTCAGCACTTGTTTCCTTCATGATACCGCAGTGCGGGAAGGCTGTCAAACCTCAGCTTCGGAAATCGACGAAAATCTCGCGCTTTCTCCCCCGCGCGCATTGATTTTCTGTCCGTGTGCCTATATAATGTTGCCAGGGTTTGTACACACGAACAATATCGACAGGAGGTCTATCCCCATGAAAAAGTATGCTGCTCTGTTTCTCGCCCTGCTCCTCGTGCTGCTGAGCGCCTTCGCGCTGGCGGACGGTCTTGACATGGACAAGCTGAACATCCAGTTTGTTCCGACCAACACGGAGACCGCCGACGCCACCACAGCGGACTTCTCCGCCTACATGAGCAATCTGCTGGGCATCCCGGTGAATGTCACCGTCGCCACCAGCTACAACGCCATCGTGGAAGCCATGGAATCCGGCACCGTGGACGTGGGCATCATGCCGCCGGCCACCTATGCGCAGGCCCGCTCGATGGGCGTTGCCAAGGCGATCCTCTCCTCCGTGCTGACCGACTACGATCAGGAGACGGAGCAGCTGCTGCCGGGTACCAGCGTGGGCAGCTTCAAGGCTGAGGTGCTCGTGCGCGCCGATTCCGGCATCACCGGTTATGCGGACCTCGCGGGCAAGACCATCGCGTACCTGGGCGCCTCCAGCGCTTCCGGCTATATCTATCCGGTTGCGGAGATGAAGATGGCCGGCATCGACACCGAGAGCTGCACCTGGGTGAACATCACCTCCGTGCCCAGCGCCATCCTCGCCGTCATCAAGGGCGATGTGGACGCCTGCTTCACCTTTGAAGGTTCCCGCTTTGTCTTCGCCAGCGCCGTGCTCGACGACAGCGGCAATCCTTATGACCTGTACACCGAGCTGGCCGTCGCCAAGCTCTCCGACGGCGACATTCCCAACGACGCCGTCGCCGTCAACACCCGCCTCTCCGATGCGTCTGCCGCCATCGTAAAGCAGGCGTTCCTGGACATGGCTGCGGATGAGGCCGGTCTGGCCATCATGAGCACCTGGAACCACAACGGCTATGTGGAGTCCAACGAGGCCGACTACGACACCATCGCCCAGTACATCGAGATTGCCGCCGAGTAAAGCATGATTACCTTCAAACACGTTTCGAAAACCTATCCCAACGGCGTCAGGGGCCTGGTGGACATCGACCTGACGATCGGCGACGGCGAGTTCGTCTCCATCATCGGCCTGAGCGGCGCGGGCAAGAGCACGCTGCTGCGCTCCATCAACCGCCTGAACGACGTGACCGAGGGAGAAATCCTCATCGACGGCAAGTCGATCACCCGGGCAAACAAGCGGGAGCTCAAGCACATCCGCCGTACCATCGGCCTGATCTCCCAGCAGTTCAACCTGGTCAAGCGTTCCACCGTGCAGCGCAACGTCCTTTCCGGCAAGCTGGGCTACTACTCCAACGTCAAGAGCATTCTCGGCCTGTTTTCCCGGGAGGACTACGCGCTGTGCACCAGGGTGCTGGAGAAGGTCAATCTGTCCGACAAGCTCCATGAGCGCTGTGACAACCTTTCCGGCGGCCAGCAGCAGCGCGTCTCCATCGCCAGAACGCTGTTTCAGGAGGCGGGCATCATCCTGGCCGACGAGCCCGTCGCCTCGCTGGACCCCGCCACCTCTCAGGAAATCATGTCCGAGCTGCGCAGCATCAATCAGGGCATGGGCAAGACGGTGATCGTCAACATCCACTCCATCGAGCTGGCCCGCAGGTTCTCCGACAGGATTCTTGCGCTTCAGGACGGCTGTCTGGTGTTTGACGGCCCGCCCTCCGCGCTGAGCGACGACGTGCTGCGCATGGTCTACAAGGGAGATTCCTTCCTTCAGGAAGGCAAGTGAGGCCGCCCATGAAGATCAAGGATACGGTTCACTACGCCTGGAAAAAGCACCTGTTCATCCTCGTGCTCTTCGCGCTGTGCCTCATAAGCAGCATCCGCTGCACGCAGGCGGACTTCGCGCAGCTGGCCGGGAACATCGGACAGGTGGGCGCATTTCTCCGGAAACTCGCCCATCCTGCCTTTTCCTACCTGCCCAAGCTGGTCTCCCCCATGGTCAAGACGCTTAAGATGTCCGCGCTGGGCACCGCGGCAGGCATGCTGCTGGCGATCCCCTTTTCCTTCCTGGCCACCACGGTTGTCACGAGGAACAAGCTGGTCACCAACGTCATCCGCTTTGGGCTCAACATCATCCGTACCATTCCCAACCTGCTTCTGGCTTCCCTCCTGGTCGCCATCGTGGGCATCGGCGAGGCGACGGGTGTGCTGACCATCGCCATCTTCACCTTCGGCATGGCCTCCCAGCTGATCTTTGAGTCCATCGAGACGATCGACATGAGCCCTCTCGAATCCGCGGAGGCCGTCGGCGCCAACCGGCTCAAGATCGCCGTATGGACGGTCTGGCCGCAGATCGCCTCCAGCGTGGCAAGCTACACGTTCTATGCCTTCGAGCTGAATGTGCGCGCCTCCACCGTGCTGGGCTATGTGGGCGCGGGCGGCATCGGCGTCAAGCTCAACGAAGCGCTCGGCCTGTTCAAGTATGAGCGCGTGTCCATCATCATCCTGTTCATCTTCGCGGTGGTCGTCGTCGTGGACGCCCTCTCGGAAATGATCCGAAGGAGGCTGAAGTGACATGAAGATTTCAGCCCGGCTCAAAAAGCCGCTCCTCGCCCTCGCGGTCATCGCGCTGCTGATCTGGTGCGCCATGGACATCAACTGGAGCAGCCTCTCGCGCTTCTCCTGGGGCTCCTTTGCAGCCACGCTTTCAAGGATCTGCCAGCCGGAATGGGGCGACTTCTACAACGGCACCAGCGAAGACATCTTCCACCTGATGCTCGTCACCATCGCCATCGGCTTCTTCGGCACCACCATCGGCACCGTGCTGGCCATTCCCTTCACGCTTCTGGCTTCCGCAAACCTGTGGAACAACCGGGTCATCCCGCGCGTCGGCAAGTTCATTCTCGATGTGCTGCGCTCCTTCCCGGAGCTGGTCTATGCCATCATCTTCATCAAGGTGGTCGGTCCCGGTCCCTTCGCCGGCGTGCTCGCCATCGGCGTGCATCAGATCGGCATGCTGGGCAAGCTCTTCACAGAAGAGATGGAGCGCATGGACGAAACCGCCGTGGAGGCCTGTCATGCGGTCGGCGCAAACGGCATACAGACCATGTTCTTTGCCCGCCTGCCGCAGCTGCTGCCGCTGTACGCGTCGCTCATTCTCAATCATTTTGAGATCGCCGTGCGCAGCGCTTCAACGCTGGGCCTGGTCGGCGCGGGCGGCATCGGCGCCACGCTGATCTTCGCCATTCAGGCATGCCGCTGGCCGCGCGTGGGCATCATCCTGCTGACGGTCGTCGTCACGGTGTTCCTGCTCGATCTGCTGACCAGCCAGATCCGCAAGCGGCTGCGCTGATCCTGCGAATTGCCAAAAAAACCAATCAACGGCCCTCCCGCCGAAGCTGTCAAGGCTTCGTCGGGAGGGCCGTTCTATGCTTGTTTATTCGCAGCCCGAGGGCTGAGCGGTCAATGGTGCAGCACTTCGCCGGTGAGCTTCTGATAGTACTTGAGCAGCGCGCTGTGATCGCAGCTGCCGTCTCCGTCGTGATGCAGGACCTTCATCATCTCCAGCACGCTCTGGGTCAGCGGAATCGGCGCATCCACAGACCGGGCTGCATCCACCACGTTGTTCAGATCCTTGATGTGCAGGTCGATGCGGAAGCCCGGCTGAAAGTCCTGATCCATCATCATCGGCGCCTTCGCATTCATGACGGTGGAGCCGGCCAGACCGCCGCGAATCGCCTCAAAGATCTTCTGGGGCTCCACGCCGCACATCTGGCCCATCTGCATCGCCTCGGCCAGCGCCGCAATGTTCACCGCCACGATGGTCTGGTTGCACAGCTTGGTCACGTTGCCCGCGCCCACATCGCCGCAGCGCACCACACTGGAGCCCATCGCGCCGAGCACATCCTTGAACTTGTCAAACACCTCCTGCCTGCCGCCGACCATGAAGGCGAGCGTGCCGTCCACAGCCTTGGGCTGGCCGCCGGAAACCGGCGCGTCGAGCATCTCAATGCCCAATTTGGCAAGCTCCGCCGCGATCTCGCGGCTGGCGATCGGGTTGATGGACGAGCAGTCGATGAACGTCGCCGTCCTGGGCATCTTTTCGGCCAGCCTGTCGTCCTCCAGCATCACGGACTTGACGTCCGGGCTGTTGGGCAGCATGGTGATGACCGCCTCCACCCCTTCAACGGTCTGTGCAGCGCTCGCGCAGGGCACAGCGCCGGCTTCTGCCAGCTCCGCCAGAACCTCGGGATGACGCCCGTATACGCGGAGCTCATGCCCCGCCCTGAGCAGATTGAGCGCCATGGGCTTGCCCATGATGCCAAGGCCGATAAACGCAATCTTCATCACACATTCCTCCTGAATCGTATGGATGTCTTGCCAGAAATGACAGCTGACGGCAAACACATGCCGAAGGTGAGACATCCTTCCGTATTCGCCATGTCACCGCCAGAATCCTTCACACCCTTCTCTCAGATGCAGGCGCTTTTGGACGCTGTCCACGCCGAAACAGGCCTTGTGCGATGGCGTGGTTTGCTTTCAGGCCACCGCTGCGATGACGCTCTTGCCCTTCCATCCCCCGCTGAGCCAGCGAAGGCTGAACACCACCGCGCGCACAGCCCAGTCGCACAGCATGGCCAGCCAAATGCCAAGCGCGCCCAGGCCAAGGTTCAGCGCGAACAGATACGCGGCGCCCAATCGGAACACGAACATGGAAATCACCGAGGTGACCATGGCAAACCGGACGTCGCCGGCCGCGCGCAGGGAGGACGGCAGCACAAAGGTCAGCGGCCAGATCACCACAGCGCCAAGGGCATGGGCAAGCACCATCTGCACAGCCAGCGCGGCCGTCTCCTCCGAGAGCGAATACCACTTCAGAATGACCGGCAGCGCCGCCAGAATCGCCGCGCTGAAAACCATCAGCACCGCATAGGTCACGAGCAGCAGCGCTTTGTTGTAGAATCGAGCCTGTCCTTCATCGCCGGCGCCAATGCACCGGGCAATCACTGTGGTAGCCGCCAGGGAAATCGCCGTGCCCGGGATCACCTGAATCCCCGTAATCGTCTGGCTGATCGCGTTGGCGGCAATGGCAGAGGTTCCAAACTGGGTAAAGAGCCCCGCCAGAATGATCTTTCCCACCTGAAACAGCCCGTTTTCAATGCCGTTGGGCACGCCGATCTGCAGAATCCGTCTGATATAGCCGCCGTCTGGAACAAACCGGAGCGAGCGCGTGAGATACAGCGCCTGATCCCTGCGCAGCAGCAGCGCGATCATCAGCACTGCGGCCGCGTAGCGTGCTGCGACGGTGGCGATAGCAGCGCCGGCCGTCCCCAACCCTGCCCCGTAAATGAGGACCGCATTGCCGCTGATGTTGATCAGGTTCATGACCGCGGACAGAAGCATCGTCACCTTGGCGCTGCCCATCGTCCGAAAGACCGCCGCGCCCGATTCATAGATGGACAGCGCGGGAATGGACAGCGCCGTAATGAGCAGATACCGGTTCGCATTGAAGCGGACATCCAGCGTCATGGAGCCGAACACACGCCCAAGCAGGAAGCCGCGGATCGCATAGACAAGCGCCATAATCGCTACCGAGACGACGGCAGAGAACCAGACCAGCTGATCCACCGTCTCCCGGGCATTCTTCTGCCGTCCGGCCCCCAGATACTGCCCCGCCACAACGGCGCCGCCCGTGCCGAACGCAGAGAAGATGTAAATCAGCAGCTGAAAGACCGTATCGATCAGGGATACGCCGGAGACCGCCGCCTCACCCGCGCTGGAGACCATCACCGAGTCGATCATGCCGACCAGCAGCGTCAGAAGCAATTCCACCATCAGCGGCAGGATCAGCCTTGCCAGATCCCGTTTGCTGAATATCCGATTCACGATGCTCGTCCCCTTCCTGGATGATGCGGCTCCTGTCACGCCGTTTTGTCCGGCGAGGCAGGCTTTAATACTAATTCGCAGTTAAAATGCCTGACAGAGCGCATCAGATTTTTCGCTCTGACGAAGCCGAGTGAAGTGAGGCGTACTGGAGGTACGTTGAACGGAACAAGGCAAAGTCAGAGCGGAAAAGACGGGGCGCGGATTAGGTCATTTTAACAAGAATTAGTATAAGTCCTTTCTGCGTGCTTGTATACAGAAGGGGCTGCGGACAGGTGTTTCCGCCCGCAGCCAAGCCTTGGTTTCAGTTTTCTCCGCCGCACCGTGGCGATTACTGCGCCGCGATGGCCTCAGCCGCCAGCTTGCCGGCGGTCAGCGCCCAGCCGTTGTTCGCGCCGGAGGGAGAGTCGTCGCCCATCACGCCGCCGACAACCTCGCCCGCCGCATACAGGCCGCCGATGACCTCGTCCTTCGTGTTGATGACCTGCAGCGAGGTGTTGACCACCAGGCCGCCCATCGTCGTGGCAAAGCGCGGCTTCTGCTCGACCAGATAGTACGGGCCGTCGCCGATGGGCATGGTCATGTACGCCGCCGCACGGCCGAAGTCCTCATCCACGCCTGCGGCCACAAAGCCGTTGTAGCGCTCCACGGTCTTTTCAAGCGCAGCGCCGTCCACACCGGCCGCCGCAGCCGCTTCAGCGAGCGTCTCGCCGTGGGCGAAGACCGGAGCAGACGCGCCGTTGTTGGCCACATAGCCGTCGATGGTCTCCTCGGTCAGGCCCGCAGCCGCCAGCTTCGTCTTCCAGACGTCAAACGTCTGCGCATCCATCAGCAGGAAGAGCATGGAGCCGGTCTGCTCGAGCTCCGCCTCCAGAATGGTGCGGTTGCTCGCCTTCTCGTTGACCACGCGCTCGCCTTCGGCGTTGACCAGAATGGCGCTCATCGTCCAGCCGACGATGTTGCCCGCGATGGTGGACTTGGCGATGCCCTCGCTCACCTCCACGCCGTTGGGATAGCGCTTGCCGTACTCCATCAGGCGCGTCGCCGCGTCGATGCCCTCAGCCGTCGCCATGATGACGCCGTCGCCCGTGGAGGACGCCGGGCCATAGTAGAGCGCGGAGGCCAGCTCATCGCTCAGCAGCGTATCGCTGTTGCCGTAGCCGCCGGTCGCCAGCAGCACGTCGTTCGCCGTGATGACATAGGTGGTGCCCTCGTTCGCCTGCGCGGTAACGCCGGTCACGCGGCCGTCCGTCACGTTCAGGCTCTGCGCACGGGTGCTCAGCAGCACGGTCGCACCGCTGGCGTCAACCGCCGCACGCATGCTCTCGGCAAAGCCCGCGCCGCCGCCGACATAGGCCAGCTCGCGGTCGTGGCTGTATTCGCCCAGCTGATGCAGTCCGTCTTCCATGTTGAACGCGATGCCGCAATCCTCATTCAGCCAGTCCGTAGCCGCGCCCACGTTGGCGGCATACAGCTCAAGGAGCTCCGGCACGTTCAGGTTCGCGCCGTTCTTCATGAAGTCCTCGACCATGGACTCGACAGAGTCGTCCGTCACGCCGGCTTCGGCCTGCAGCTTGCTGCCCATGACGACCTGATTGCCGCCGCTGACGGCAATCGCGCCGCCCAGATACGCGGACTTCTCCAGCAGGATGACGCTCTTGCCCAGCTGCGCCAGGCGCACCGTCGCGGCCATGCCCGCAGCACCGCCGCCGACAACCACCGCATCCGCCGTCAGCTCAAGCGTCTCGCCGGAGAGAACCTCCTCCACCGGCACCTCGCGCAGCGCCTGCGCATCGCCGCCGGCCAGCGTCACAGCAGCCGCCACAGCGTCCACAATGCCCTTGGACGTGAACGTCGCGCCGCTGACGCTGTCCACACCCAGGCTCTGCGAAGCAACGATCCTCTCGGGGATCTGCTCAAGCGCCGCATCCGCAATGCCCACGGTCTCCTGCTGTGCCAGGATCTCCACCGCCGTGATGGCGTCGCTGCTCACCGTCACGCTCACGGTGATGTCGCCGTTGAGGCCCGCCGCCGTTCCCTCGTAGGTACCGGCCGTATAGCCCGCCGCCTGCGCGCCCACGCACATCGCCAGCATGAGCAGCGCCGCCCAAACAGCAAAATATTTCTTCATCGCTTTTCCTCCTCATTTGCACGCGTCTTGCGGCTCGTCATGTGAGAATTATATCATTCTCCTTGTGTGCTGACCAATACAAAATCCCGCGTCATCGATAGACAGTCTCTATGGATTGTGGTATACTTTCCATATCAGTCCACAAAAACGGAGGTGCCCCGATGACGCTCAATCAGCTCACCTACTTCAGCGTGCTGGCCTCCTGCGAGAACTACACGCAGGCCGCCCGTCAGCTCTTTATCAGTCAGCCCAGCCTGAGCTACGCCATCGCCAATCTGGAAAAGGAGCTGGGCTGTGCACTCTTCAGCCGTCAGGGGCGCCATGTCACGCTGACGGACGCCGGACGAACCTTTCAGCATTACACGGACGCCGCGCTGGCTTCGATCCGCCTGGGCGTTCAGTCGGTGAGCACAAGCATCCTGCGCGTAGGCGCCATCACCACCTCCATGGCCGAGCATCTGCCGCGCCTGATCGTCAGCTTCAAGGCGGAAAACCCGAAGACCCACATCGAGGTCACCGTCGGCGGTTCGCGTGAGATTCTCAGCGCCGTCGAGTCGGGCACGCTCGACGTAGGCATCTGTTCCTGCATGCCGGAATTCAAAAGCCTTCGTTTTGAACCGCTGTACACGGAGCCCTGGGTGCTCGTCACGCCGCCGGGCCATCCCCTGCTGCGTCTGGGCCGGCCCGTTACGCTGGCGGAGGCCGCACAGTATCCGCTGCTGTGCTACAAGAAGGTTTCTCCCATCTATACCGCATTGCTGGACACCTTTCTTGCCGCCGGCATTGCGCCGAACATCGCCTATGAGCTGGATGATGAGACGGCCATCGGCGGCATGGTGCAAAGCGGCGCGGGCATTTCCATCTGCCTGAGCAACAGCCTGCTGCGCCCGTTTGCGCTGCCGCAGGCGCCGCTGGCTGATCCGATGCCCGAGCGCATCGTCTATTTTGCCTTCCGCCCGCAGGGGGATCTCTCGCCGAACCTGCGCAGCTTTCTTCGCCACCTGCGCGCTTCGGGCGACGCCGCGCGCAAGGCATCCCCGTGAGAGCAATCCTCCTGCGCCGCTGCATCACACCATGAAAAAAAGTTTTGTAAAATTTGTCTAAACCGGCAGGAATCCTACTGACCCGCGCGAATAACTTAACAACTAATTAATGGCGGTCGGTCCGGTACTGTTCCGTCCGTCCACCCGTAAAAGGAGGTACATCTATGTTATCTGGGTTGGCCCTGCTCGTCGTCTTCGTCCTGATGGTCATCATCATGATCGTCGCGATCTCCAAGTGGAAGATCCATCCATTCCTGTCCATCATGGGTGTGTCGCTGCTGCTGGCGCTCGTCGCGCTGCCGCTGGGCGACATTCCCAGCACCATCGGCGCCGGCTTCTCCGGCACGTTCTCCTCGCTGGGCATCGTCATCATCCTCGGTGCGATGATCGGCTTCTTCCTTGAAAAGACCGGCGCTGCGCTGACCATGGCCGACTGGGTCGTGCGCAGGGTCGGCGACAAGCACCCTGACATCGCCATCCTGCTGATGGGCTGGATCGTGTCCATTCCCGTCTTCTGCGACTCGGGCTTCGTCATCCTCAACCCGATCCGCAAGGCCCTGGTCAAGAAGACCGGCATCTCCGCTGCCGCCATGGCTGTCGCGCTGAGCGCCGGCCTGTACACCTCTCACGTCTTCATCCCGCCGACGCCCGGCCCCATCGCGGCTGCGCAGTCTCTGGGTCTGGAGAGCAACATGCTGCTGGTCATCGGCGTGGGCGTGCTCGTGTCCATCCCGGTGCTCATCGCCGGCTATCTCTTCTCCAAGGCGATCGGCCCGAAGGTGCACTCCACCGACGATGACGACGCCGCTGCCAAGAGCTACGAAGAGCTGAAGGCTGAGTTCGGCCAGCTGCCGGGCACCGCCATTTCCTTCGCGCCGATCGTCGTGCCGATCCTGCTGATGGCCATCAAGTCCATCGTCGATATGGCCGGCATGGCTGGCGGCCTGGCGACGCTGCTCAAGTTCCTGGGCACCCCGATCATCGCGCTGACGGTCGGCCTGCTGATCTCCATCGGCACGCTCTTTACCGCCGGCAAGGGCGACGAGTTCCGCACCCTGACCGATGACACCCTCAAGACCGTTGGCCCGATCCTGTTCGTCACCGCTGCCGGCGGCGTGCTGGGCAAGGTCATCTCCAACGCGGGCATCGTGGCCTACATCACCGAGAACGCGCCTGGCCTGTCCAGCGTGGGCATCTTCTTCCCGTTCCTGATCGCCGCGATCCTCAAGTCCGCGCAGGGCTCCTCCACCGTCGCCATCACCACGACGGCCGGCATCATGGGCCTGTATTCCGCGGAGGGCTCGCTGATGGCCGCTCTGGGTCTCACCACCCCGATGGCCGCCGCGCTGACCGTCATGGCCATTGGCGCGGGCGCGATGACCGTCTCCCACGCGAACGACTCCTACTTCTGGGTCGTCACCAACTTCGGCGGCCTCAAGGCGGAGGACGGCTACAAGACCCAGACCCTGTGCACGCTGGTCATGGGCGTTGTCGCCATCATCTTCATCTGGCTGATCAACATGTTCATCTGATCGGCATACGTCTTTCCCTGACCGGCGGCCATCCGCCGGTCTTTTTCGACCGCTTTACAGGAGGCGCTTATGTTGACCATCAAGCAGGATGCTCAGCGGATCATCCGCGATTCCATTGCCGCCGTGCTGCCGGACGCTGCGGTGAAGCGCGCGCTCGAAGGCAAAACCTTCCCCCGCGGCGTGACCCTCGTCGCCATCGGCAAGGCCGCCTGGCGCATGGCCAGCGCCGCCAGCGCTGTGTTGGGCAGCCAGATCAACCGCGGCATCGTCATCACCAAATACGCGCACAGCGAGGGGCCGCTTGAGCGCATGGAGATCATCGAAGCCGGTCATCCCGTCCCGGACGCGAACGGCGTCGCCGGCGCGCAGCGTGCGCTGGCGCTTGTCAGCGGCCTGACTGCCGAGGATACCGTGCTCTTCCTCGTCTCCGGCGGCGGCAGCGCGCTCTTTGAGCTGCCCGCCCCGCCCTGCACGCTGGAGGACATCGCCAACCTCACCCGCCAGCTGCTGGCCTGCGGCGCGGACATCACCGAGATCAACGCCATCCGCAAGCATCTCTCTGCGGTCAAGGGCGGCCGGTTCGCGCAGGCGTGCGCCCCGGCGCAGGTGCTGAGCATCATCCTGTCGGACGTGCTGGGCGACCCGCTGGACGCCATCGCCTCCGGCCCCGCCGTGCCCGACCGCTCGACCTGCGAGGATGTGGCGCGCATCGTCGCGAAGTATTCGCTTGACGTGCCGGAGCACCTGCGGGCGCTGCTGGCCAGCGAGACGCCCAAGCAGCTCAGCGGCGTGACCACGCTGATCACCGGCAACGTGACGGCGCTGTGTGACGCGGCAGCATCCTCCGCCGCCGCGCTGGGCTATACGCCGCTGGTGCTGACCACGACGCTCGCCTGCGAGGCGCGCGAGGCCGGTTCCATGCTCGCCGCCATGGCCCGCGAAATCCGCCAGAGCGGCAGACCGGTCAAGGCGCCTTGTGCCGTGATTCTGGGCGGCGAGACAGTCGTCCACCTGCGCGGCAAGGGCAAGGGCGGCCGCAATCAGGAGCTGGCGCTCTCTGCTGCGCCCGGGATCGCCGGGCTTGCGGAAGCCTGCATCTTCTCGCTGGGCAGCGACGGTACCGACGGCCCGACCGATGCTGCCGGCGGCATTGTCACCGGCGAGTTTGCCGCAGATTGCCGGGCACGGGGGCTGTCCATCGATGCGGCGCTGGCCAACAACGACGCCTATCCGCTGCTCAAGGCGTTGGATGCGCTCATCATGACCGGGCCGACCGGTACCAACGTCAACGACGTCTCCGTGCTGCTGCTGCGCTGAGCAGCTGAACGCCGCCGCATCATGTTCCTGCCTTCAAACCCGGAAGCCTCCGGACCGGCGTGCGGCTTCTGCAGCGCATAAGCAAAATCCTCCGGCATATAGGCGGGACGCACACGACGGAGTCCATCTCCGCATGTGCGTCCCGTTTTTCTGTTCGCCAGGCTTTTTCCTCCTTGTCCGATCCGCGTGCCGGTCCGGTTCATCGGAGGGCATCCTTCATGGATTTGACATATTCGCCGATGTGCGCAGGCGCCTCTTTGCCATGCTTTTCGAGCAGCTTGATGATGGCCGAACCCACAATCGCTCCATCCGAAATCTCCGCCATTCTCCTGGCCTGCTCCGGCGTGGAAATGCCGAACCCGATGGCGCAGGGAACGTCTGTGTTTTCCCGGACCACCTTGACCATGGCAGCCAGGTCCGTCGTAATCTCGCTTCTCGTGCCCGTCACACCGAGGCTGGAGACGATATAGAGGAAGCCCTCCGCCTCCCTGGCGATCATGGCAATCCGGTTTTCGGAGGTCGGCGCAATCAGCGACACGAGATCCACGCCGAAGCGGCGGCAGATCGGCAGGAATTCCTCCTTCTCCTCATACGGCAGATCGGGCAGGATCAGGCCGTCGATCCCGATCTCACGGCAGGCCGCGATGAACCTCTCCGCGCCGTAGGAGAAGACCACATTCGCATAGGTCATGAAGACCATCGGCACGCGGACGTCGCATCGAAGCGCCCGGACAAAGTCAAAGATCTTGTCGGTGTTCACGCCGCCGCGCAGGGCCCGGATATTGGCCTGCTGAATGACGGGGCCCTCAGCGGTCGGATCGGAAAACGGAATGCCCAGCTCAATGAGGTCTGCGCCGTTCTGCACGGCGGCACGGACGGCTGCGGCCGTCGTCTCCAGATCCGGATCTCCGCAGGTGATAAAGGCGATGAATGCCTTGCCGTTTTCAAATGCCTTTGAGATGTTACTCATGGATATCCTCCCCTCTGTAGCGGGCAATGGCTGCGCAGTCCTTATCGCCTCTGCCGGAAATGGTGATGACGATGATCTGGTTCTTGTCCATCCCGGGCGCCAGCTTCATGGCATACGCGACGGCATGGGCCGATTCGATGGCGGGAATGATGCCCTCCGTTCTGGCCAGATATTCAAAGGCGCACACCGCCTCGTCATCGGTGACGGGCACGTATTCGGCCCTGCCGATATCGTGCAGATAGGCGTGCTCCGGGCCGACGCCCGGATAATCCAGACCGGCCGAGATCGAATAGACGGGCGCGATCTGCCCGTATGGATCCTGACAGAAATAGGATTTCATGCCGTGGAAAATGCCGACCTTGCCGGTGTTGACGGTAGCCGCCGTCTCCAGGGTATCGACGCCCCGTCCCGCCGCTTCGCAGCCGATCAGGCGAACGCCTTCATCCCCGATGAAGTGATAAAAGCTGCCAATCGCGTTGGAGCCGCCGCCGACGCAGGCGATGACCGCATCGGGCAGTCTGCCCTCCTTTTCCATCAGCTGCGCCTTGATCTCCCTGGAGATCACCGCCTGGAAGTCGCGCACGATGGTCGGGAACGGATGCGGGCCCATGACCGAACCGAGGCAGTAATGGGTGTCGCTGATTCTGGAGGTCCACTCCCGCATCGCTTCGGATACGGCGTCCTTCAACGTGGCTGTTCCGGTCTTCACCGGGATGACCTGTGCGCCCAGCAGCCGCATCCGGTACACGTTGAGGGCCTGACGGATGGTGTCCTCTTCCCCCATGAAGACCACGCACTCCATGCCCATCAGCGCGGCAGCCGTCGCCGTCGCCACGCCGTGCTGTCCGGCGCCCGTCTCGGCAATCAGGCGTGTCTTGCCCATCTTTTTCGCCAGAAGGGCCTGACCGAGCACATTGTTGATCTTGTGGGCGCCGGTGTGGTTCAGATCCTCGCGCTTCAGGTAGATCCTTGCACCGCCGAGCTCCTCGGTCATCTTCCCGGCAAAGTACAGCCTCGACGGCCTGCCGGCGTATTCATTGAGCAGCTCGGCAAGCTCACGGTTGAATTCCGGATCATTCTTATAGAAATTGTACGCTTCCTCCAGCTCAATCACCGCATTCATCAGCGTTTCGGGAATGTACTGCCCGCCATGAATGCCAAAGCGTCCGTTTGGATTCGTCATCGTCCGTCTCCCTTTCTGACCGCAGCGACAAACGCTGCCATTTTCTTTTCGTCCTTTCTTCCGTCCGTCTCAATGCCAGAACTGACGTCCACCGCAAACGGGTGCAGCAGCCGGACGGCTTCACGCACATTGCAAGCATCCAGCCCGCCCGCAAGGAAATACGGCCGATGGAGCTTCTGAATGAAACGCCAGTCAAACGCCTTGCCTGTGCCCGCGCCCGAATCAAGCAGCACAAGATCTGCCGGACTGTGTTCAGCCTCCGCCATACAGGCCTCGTTTTCCACGCGAAAGGCCTTGATGATCGGCCGATCCGTCAGCCGCTTCAGACGCCTGATGTATCCCTCGTCTTCCTCCCCGTGCAGCTGAGCCATGTCGATCACCCCGCTGTCCAGAAGCTGCGCAGCGGTTTCCGGGGCTTCGTCGACGAACACGCCCACCGCCTGTATCCCCGGAGCCAGCAGCCGCCTCAAATCCGCCGCCCGCTCCGGCGTCACATACCGCTTGCTCTTCGGCGCGAAGACAAATCCGATATACTCAGGCTGCAGCGCATTGGCCGCCTCGATATCGCAGGGCCTTGAAAGGCCGCAGAGCTTGATTCTGGTCATAACGCACCCCGCAGCTCATCGAGCTTCGCCTTTTTATCCGGCGCCCGCATGAGCGTCTCGCCGATCAGCACGGCGTCCGCGCGGATTGCACGCAGCTTGTCCACATCCTCCCGGCTTTTGACCCCGCTCTCGGAGACGAACAATACGCCCTCGGGGATCAGCGCCCGCAGCCTGCGGCTGTTATCCGTATCCACGGAAAAGGTTTTCAGATTGCGGTTGTTGACGCCGATGATGCGCGCGCCCGCCTGCACGGCCGCCTGCGCTTCCGCCTCGTCATGCGCCTCTGTCAGCGCCGACAGGCCAAGTTCATCGCAGATGCCGAGGTATTCCTTAAGCTGTCCCTCGCTCAGGATCGAGCAGATGAGCAGCACAGCCGACGCGCCGAGCAGCTTTGCCTCATAGATCATGTACGCATCCACCGTGAAATCCTTGCGCAAGCAGGGAATGGAAACGGCGGCGGCAATTTCTCTCAGGTATGCGTCACTGCCCAGAAACCATTGGGGCTCGGTCAGCACGGAAATGCAGTCCGCGCCCGCCTCCTCATAGGCCCTGGCGATCTGAAGATACGGGAAATCCGGCGCAATCAGCCCCTTGGAGGGGGAAGCCTTTTTGCACTCGCAGATGAAGGAGATGCCGGGCTTTCTCAGCGCGTTTTCAAACGCGAAGCTCCCTTTGGGCAAAGCGCATGCCTGACGGCGGATTTCCTCAGGCGGCATGCGCTTTTTCGCCTGCTCGGTTCGCTCGCGGGCGAAGCCTGCCAGCTGATCCAGGATCGTCATTGCTCTGCCTCCGGACGGTTGCTGACCTCGATGAATTTTTTCAGCGTCGCAAGGGCTTTGCCGGAGTCGATGAGCTCGGCGGCAAGGGCGATGCCGTCCTTCATGCTGTCGGCCTTTGCGCCGATATACAGCGCCGCGCCGGCGTTCATCAGCACGGCATTTCGCTTGTGTCCCTTTTCACCGTTCAGGATGTCCAGGGTGATTCTGGCGTTTTCCTCGGGCAGGCCGCCCTTCAGGTCTTCCCTGGTGCAGCGTTCAAAGCCGAAATCCTCCGGCGTGATGACGGTCGATCTCATCCAGCCATCCTTGATCTCGCAGACGGTCGTCGGCGCGCTCATGGAAATCTCATCCAGCTTGTCCTGACCATAGACCACCATGCCGCGCCTGACGCCCAGATTGACCAGCACCTGCGCCAGCGGCTCGACCAGATAGCCGTCGTAGACGCCCAGCAGCTGCATGGACGGCGTGCCGGGATTGGTGAGCGGGCCAAGGATGTTGAACACGGTGCGGAAGCCGAGCTCCCTGCGGATGGCGCCCACATACTTCATCGAGGCATGGTATTTCTGGGCAAAGAAGAAGCACATGCCGACCTCGTTCAGGAGTTCAATGCACTTGGCCGGGCTCTGCTGAATGTTCACGCCGAGGGCCTCCAGGCAGTCCGCCGTGCCGCACTTCGAGGAGGCCGCGCGGTTGCCGTGCTTGGCGACCTTCATGCTGCCCGCCGCCGCCACAAGCGCGGAGGTGGTGGAAATGTTGAAGCTGTGCGCATTGTCGCCGCCCGTTCCGACGATCTCAAAGAGATCCATGCCGGTTTCAACGCGGGTGGCGTGCGCCCTCATGGCCGCGGCGCAGCCGGCAATTTCGTCCGTCGTTTCGGCTCTGGCGCTCTTGGTGGACAGCGCCGCCAGAAAAGCGGCGTTCTGGGTGGCGGTGGTTTCGCCGCTCATGATCTCATTCATGACGGCATATGCCTCATCGTAGGTGAGATCTTCCTTGTTGACGATTTTGACGATGGCTTCCTTGATCATGGCTCAGTTCTCCTTTCAAATCATGAAGTCGTTGGTTTCTGTCCGGCGTCCTGATGTCCTGCAGAGGATTTACATAACAAAAACGCCCTTGACAGAATCTTACAATCTGTCAAGGGCGAATACGTATACTCGATCACAAGTACAACGCGATCCGCGGTGCCACCTTGATTCACGGGAGAACCCGTGCGCTCAGCAGGATACCAACATATCCCCGGCAAATGACGTCTGCCTGCAACGTCGCAGAATACTCTGTGGAAACCACATTTGACTGCGCCCTCAGCGGTCCATTTGACAACCTGTTTCTCGCCTGACTCTCAGCACCACAGGCTCTCTGTAAAGGCATGATTGCCGTTATCTCCGCTTCAACGGTTTCTGTATGGAATTAAGTGGATTGTAGCATAAAGGGATTCAGGTGTCAACAGGTTTCCCCAAATTTTGACAACTTTGTAAATTGCCAAGGTAAACGCAACTCCTTAACCTTCAAAGCTGTTGCGTTTA
>JBJEUI010000082.1:0-14589 GCA_051883755.1 Candidatus Ventricola sp. | reverse complement strand
CTTTGGGCTTGACAAGATCCTGCGCAGGCGATATGATCATTGCAGGGGCGGATATCTATCTGTTTGCACACGAGCAGACGGCTGACTTCATCGTGCAGACGATGAAGAGCGCAGGCAAAGCTCCGCTTGATTTTCATGTGCTTCCCCAGACGCCGGCCATGCCTGAGCCGGAGGGAACGCGCTTTTCTGCGGTTGTCAGTTCACTGAGGCTGGATGGCGTGCTCGCCGCTGCGTACAAGCTTTCCCGCAGCGAGGCATCAGATAGCATCCGCGCCGGTCTGGTCAAGGTGAATCACCTTCCGTGCGACCGTGTAGATGTACAGCTGAAGGAAGGCACGCTGCTCTCCATGCGCGGCAGGGGCCGTGTGCGTCTTGAGTCTGTCGACGGCTTGACCAGGAAACAGCGTATCGGTATCACGTTTTTCCGATACGAGTAATATGATGAACATTTGCTTTGAAAGGAGCTTTTCTCATGGCTATTACGCTGGATACGATCGTCAATAAGGTATTTAAGGTCGTCAAGAATGGTTACGATAACAACGAGGTCGAGTCTTTCCTCGATGAGATTCTCGAGGAGATGGAAAACCGTGAGGCGGAGACCGAAAAGCTGAAGGAGCAGGTTGCCTCTCTCAGCCGTGAACTCGAGCAGGCGAAGGCTCAGCTTGCCGCCCGTCCGGCGGAAGTGCAGCCCGCGCCGGCGGCTGCTCCGGTGCAGGCGGCGCCTGCGCGCCACAGCGAGAGCTTTGAGCTTGTGCTCACCAAGGCGCAGGGCGTATACGACGAGATCGTCGCCGCTGCTGACGCCCGTGCGGCGGAAATCGTGAGCAAGGCCAATGAGGAAGCGGCGGACCTTCGTTCCAATGCCGAGGCCCAGATCACCGATTTGACGGACAAGCTGACCGCGCTGCGCAAGCAGACGGCCGACTATTATGCGTCCCTCAAGAAGGTTGTGGATGCGCAGAACGCGTCCATGGATCAGATCAAGAAGCTGCTGTAAGCAAAGCTTGGGCAGGGCATGGCCCTGCCCTTTGTTTTTGGCGCTCTTCTGGCACAACGGACCAAGGTGAGTTCATTCTTTGCGTCTGGGAAGGCCTGCAGGATAATTCTGCCGTTTTCCAAGCATGATAAGCTTGGGAGGGGCGGGGATGAATCCATTCGATTTTGACTTTATTCTGCGCAGGCTTGAGCATTTGGCACAGCGTCTGGAGCTGATGCACCTGGAAGCCTATCTCCGCTATGTGCATGACTGGCGCAAGCGGCTGTTTTTTGATTTCCTGAGCGGCATTGCACGCGGCGTGGGCTTTTCGCTGGGCTTTTCCGTGCTGGGCGCGCTGCTGCTGTATATTCTGAGAAACATTGCGCTCAGCAATCTGCCGGTGATCGGCAAGTTCCTGGCGGAGCTGGTGCAGATCGTGGAGAACAATCTAAGGTCATGATAAAAAAACTGTGGTGCATCAGCGTGCCTGTTGCTGCGGCTGATCAGGCGATCAAGGCGTATATACGAGGCCGGATGCAGGGGCAGACGCTCTTTGAAATCCCGGGCATTGCTGCCATTACGCCCAGCTTCAATACGGGTGCGGCGTTCAGCCTGCTTTCCGGACAGCCTGTTTTTCTGGCGGCGGCTTCGGCGGTGCTGCTGCTGGCGCTTTGCATCTACGCTAAAAGAGCGATGCATCTGTCTGGTGCTGCGCAGACGGCGCTGTGCTTGATGATCGGCGGCGGCGTGGGCAACCTGATCGATCGGATCGTCTATGCCGGGGTAACGGATTACATCCGTCTGCTGCTGTTTGATTTTCCGGTTTTCAATCTGGCAGACGTGGCAATCACGTGTTCCATCGCTGCGCTGCTCATCTTGCTGTTTACGGGGAAGCTTGAAGAAACTACGGGAGAAAAACATGGATCAGATCATCGAATTGACAGTTGAGCAGGTCGACGATGGCTCGCGCATTGACGCATACCTTCGCGCGCATACGGAGTTCTCTCGCTCACGTATCTCCAGCCTGATGCTCGAAGGCGCTGTGTCTGTTGACGGAGCGGTTCAGGTCAAGCCCTCCTTCAAGGTGGCGGCTGGGCAGTGCATCGCCCTTTCCGTGCCGCAGGCGCGTCCGGTGGACATTGTTCCGCAGGATATCCCGCTGGACATCCTGTATCAGGATGCGGATGTGGTCATCGTCAGCAAGCCGTGCGGCATGGTGGTGCATCCGGCGGCCGGCAATGAGGACAGGACGCTGGTCAACGCGCTGCTGTACCATGTGCGCGATCTCTCCGGCATCGGCGGCGAAATGCGTCCCGGCATCGTGCATCGTCTGGACAAGGATACGTCCGGTTTGATTCTGATTGCAAAGAATGACAAAGCGCATGCTGCGCTCAGCGAGCAGTTCAAGGAACGCTCGATGGAGAAGCACTATCGCGCGGTGGCATTCGGCCATTTTCCGGACGATTCGGGAATGATCGACGCGCCGATTGCGCGCCATCCGGTCGACCGCAAAAAGATGGCGGTTGTGCCCGACGGAAAGCCTTCGCAGACGGAATGGAAGGCGCTGGAGCGGCTCAAAAGCGCCACATATCTGGACGTGCACCTGCTTACCGGCCGGACGCACCAGATTCGCGTGCACATGCATGCTGTCGGCCATCCGCTGCTGGGCGACAAGATATACGCGCCAAGCATCAAGACGAGCGTACACATCCCGCGGCTGATGCTCCACGCATACAGCCTGGCCTTTACGCATCCAACGACGGGCGAGCGTATGACGTTTTGCGCGCCGCTGCCTGAAAAGTTTGAAGCGACGCTGGAAAAGCTGAGATAACCAAAAGAGCAAACTCCTGCAGATGTGGGAGTTTGCTCTTTTTGTGAAATCGCACAAGGAATCGTGCAGCGCGCTCTGAATCGCTTTCTTGGGTCAAGCTGCCTGAAAGCGGGCGCGGGCATAGCCTGCCTTGTTCTGATGGCAAATCAAATCCCACTTATGCCTGCGCAAGCAGGCCGTAATCGGCGAGAAGGCGCTGCAGGCGGCTCCTTTCCGGTTCGTCCATGGGCACGAGCGGAAGACGGACCACGTCATGAATGAGGCCCATCATGGCAAGTGCTGCTTTCACAGGAATGGGGTTGACTTGCGCAAACAGCGCGCGCATGACGGGCAGAAGCGCCTGCTGGGCGTCGGCTGCCTCATCGAAGCATCCATTTTCGCAGGCACAGGTGATGAGCCGCGTCTGCAGGGGGAAAACATTGCTGCACACGCTGATGGCGCCGCATGCGCCCAGGGCCATCAATGCAACCGTCAGATCGTCATTGCCGCTGTAAATGGGCAGCTCACCGTGTGTGCACGAAAGAAAATCGGCAGCAAGAGAGAGGTCTCCGCTCGCCTCCTTCAGCCCGGCAACATGGGGATGGACGGCAAGCTGTGCGAGTGTGTCCGGCTTAATGCTCATGCCTGTGCGGCTGGGGACGTTGTAAAGGATCATCGGCAGATCACAGCTGTCTAGGATAGCGCTGTAATGGCGGATAAGGCCGGCTTGTGTCGTCTTGTTGTAATAGGGCGTGACGCTGAGCTGCCCCTGCGCGCCAAGCTTCTTGGCCTGCCTAGCATATTCAATCGCCCGGCGGGTATCGTTTGAGCCGGTGCCGACCAGAACCGGGATACGCCCGGCGACTGTCTCAAGCCCAAGGGTGATGACGCGCTCGCGCTCATCCATGCTGAGCGTGCTGGGTTCGCCGGTGGTGCCCAGAAGCACCAGTGCGTCGATGCCCGCGTCCAGCTGCAGCAGAATCAATCGTTTCAGTGCATCTTCGTCCAGAGAACCGTCCGGCAGGAATGGGGTGACGAGCGCGGTCGCGCAGCCTGTAAAGATGGGGGACTGAATTAGGCACACAGGACATTCCTCCTCGGTCGACGGCATACATGGCGTCTTGCTGACAAAGCGGATGACGGTTCGGCTGTGTGAGCCGGCTGCCCAAAGAAAGGCATCAAAAAACCGCCGCAGGACGAAACAGCTGTCTCAAGTGTTTCCGTCGTGCGGCGGGCAATATGTGTTTTGAATGGGTGGAAATTACTTCTTGGGGATATAGCCCTGCGCGCAGAGCTGCTCGGCAATCAGCACAGCGCCGCCGGCAGCGCCGCGCAGCGTGTTGTGGGACAGGCCGACAAAGCGCCAGTCAAACAGCGAATCGCCGCGCAGGCGGCCCATCGAGACGCCCATGCCGCGCTCAAAGTCCCGATCAAGCTTGGTTTGCGGGCGGTTATCCTCCTCGCAATACTGAATGAACGGATGCGGAGCGCTGGGCAGATTGAGCTTCTGCGGCACGCCCTCGAAGGTGCGCCAGCGCTCGATGATCTCTTCCCTGGTCGCCGGCTTTTCAAAGCTCGCCCAGCAGGCAGCCATGTGGCCGTCTGCCACGGCAACGCGGATGCAATGTGCGCTGATGATCGGAGCCTTCGCCGGAACGATGACGCCGCCTTCGACCTTGCCCCAGATCTTGAGCGGCTCCTGCTCGCTCTTTTCCTCTTCGCCGCCGATGTACGGAATGACGTTGTCGATCATTTCCGGCCAGCGCGCAAACGTCTTGCCGGCGCCCGAGATCGCCTGATAGGTGGAGACGACGACGCGGGTGGGCTTGAGGTCTCTGAGCGCGGTCAGCGCCGGAACGTAGGACTGGATGGAGCAGTTCGGCTTGACGGTGACAAAGCCCGTCTTCGTGCCCAAGCGCTTGCGCTGGTACTCGATTACGTCCGCATGCTCGGGGTTCAGCTCCGGGATGATCATCGGAACATCCGGCGTGCCGCGGTGCGCGGAGTTATTGGAGACGACCGGCGTCTCGGTCTTTGCGTAGGCATCCTCGAGCGCACGGATTGCGTCCTTTTTCATATCCACAGCGCAGAAGACAAAGTCGACCTGACTGGTGACGCGCTCGACATCGGCGGCGTCAAGAACGGTCATCTCCTTGATATGGGCAGGAATCGGCCAGGAGAACGCCCAGCGGCCGGACACGGCTTCCTCATAAGTCTTGCCCGCGCTGCGTGCAGAAGCGGCAACAGCCGCGATTTCAAACCAGGGATGATCCGCAAGCAGGGAAATAAAGCGCTGGCCCACCATGCCGGTTGCGCCAACGATCGCCACGCGCCATTTGCGCTCCATGTACATCCATCCTTTCAAATGCCTGCTTTATCGTGATAAAGCAGACGATAATGCGTCAATCATAGCATCTGGCGTGCGAATTGTCAAGGGCGTTGACCCGCCTGATAAAAAATACGCCCCTGCCTGATGAAATGTGCACCCCGACTTTTCATTTCTGCGCATGTGTGGTAAAATAAAGAGCAATTGAGCCGCAAGGTATGAGCATAATGTGCGGCGACATCAGCGAAATGGAGCATACTGTATGGACATGAAACTGCTTGATATAGAAGCAGGAGGCTATCTTGAGCAGCTGCGCATGCACAGGCGCGCGCTGCACCGGATTCCTGAAATCGGCGAGGCTGAGCACAAGACGCAGGCCTATCTTCTGGAGCATCTGAGCCGCCTTGCCCCCGATGATCTGCGCGTGTTTGCCGATACGGGCGTGCGGGCTGTGTTCAGGGGCTGCGGTCAGGGGCGCGTTGTGGCGTTCCGGTCGGATATCGATGCGCTGCCTGTGCGCGAGCAGACGGGGTGCAGCTACGCCTCCCAGCATGACGGCTTCATGCATGCATGCGGCCACGACGGACACATGGCCAATCTGCTCACCTTTGCGCAGTGGCTCTGTGATCATCGCAGCCGGCTGATAGACGACGTGGTGCTGCTGTTCCAGCCTGCGGAGGAGACGATTGGCGGTGCGAAGCGCATGATCGATGAGGGGGCGCTGGAAAACCCGCATGTCGATGTGATCTATGGCATGCACATGATGCCGGATATACCGAAGGGAAAGATTGCCTCCTGCGCGGGACCGATCATGGCGCAGACCTGCGAAATGGATTTTGTCATCCATGGCAAAAGCGCACACGGCGCGACGCCGCACCTGGGCACGGATGCGATTACGGCGATGGGCCATCTCCTCACGCTCTTCCAGACAACTGTTGCACGCAGCGTCGATCCCTGCCAGCAGGCACTGATCACCATCGGCAAGGTTCAGGCGGGCAAGCAGCGTAATATCCTCGCAGACCGTGCGGAGATGCAGGGCATCGTGAGGACATTCTCCAACAAGGTATACGATGGGCTGGAAGCGCGCATTCGGGACGATCTCAGGGGTGTCGAAGCGGCGTTCGGCGTGGAAACGGAATTTATCAAGCGCGTTTTCTATCCGTGCGTAGAGAACGACGAAAAGGAGTTTGAGCACGTCAAGGCGGTGCTTGGCGATCGCTTCCTGCAGGCCAGGCCGCGCATGACGGCGGAGGACTTTTCCTATTATCAGCTGAGCGTACCTGGCGTGTTTGTCTTCTGCGGGTGCATGGATGAAACGCATACCGCGCCGCTGCATGCTTCTACGTTTGATTTTGACGAGGAAGCGCTGCTTCCTGGCCTGGCGCTGTTTGCCAGCCTGGTCAGTATCGCTTCGTAATGAAGGAGGAACACAAATGGGATTCTTTGACAGGTACTACTACGGCAAGGCGGGCAAGCGGGACTACAGTGAAATGGATATGCCCAAGAACCGCGTTTCACTGTTCTTCCTTGTGCTCAAGGATCATTTCTTTGATCTGGTCAAGGTCAACCTCCTGCAGCTGGTCTTCTGGCTGCCGTTCCTGATCTGGACGTACATCAATATGATGGCGATCCAGGCCATCGACGCGCAGACTCTGCTTGAGGCGGAGAATGGCATGCAGCAGCTCATGGGCACGATGGGCGGCTATGTGATCATGTGGCTCATCGGTCTGATTCCGTGCACGCTGATTACGGGCCCTTCCTCAGCGGGCGCAGCATATGTCATGCGCAACTGGGCGCGCGATCAGCATGCGTTCCTCTTTTCGGATTTCAAGGATGCCTTCAAGAGCAACTGGAAGCAGGCGATGCCGGTTTCCATCATCACCGCGCTGGTGCCGGTTCTGGCGTATACAGCGATCGTCTACTATGGCTCCTTGGCATCCGGCAATGTCCTGATGATGCTCCCGCTGATGCTGGTGCTTTCGGCGACGCTGATGTGGATTCTGATGCTGCCGCTGATCTACCCGATGATGATCGGCTATGAGCTCAAGCTCTCTGCGCTGCTGAAGAACGCGTTCTTCATGGCGGCTGCACGTCTGCCGCAGATGCTGATGGCGCGTCTGATCACGTTTATTCCCGTTGCGGCGCTGTTTATCGGGTACTACCTCGGCAACGGCATGGTGATTCTGGTGGTTTCACTGTATTATATGCTCTTCGGCTTTGCGTTTTCCCGTCTGGTGTACGCATCTGTGGCCAACAGCGTGTTTGACAAGTTCCTCAATCCGCGCATCGAGGGCGCGCAGGTGGGCATGGGCCTGCGTCCGCACAGTGATGAGGATGATCTGGATGGCGAGGATGAGGAAGAGGACGAGGAAGACGACGAGGTCTGATCCGCAGGCGGCATGAAAGATCTGCCTCCCGGGGAGAATGGTTCCGGGGGGGTGAGGCAATGCCTGCACTGTACAGAAAGCCGACCAGCCGGGAACGCAGCAAATACCGCGCGGCTGAGGCCGCGGGGCTGCTTGACCGGGTGCTGGAGGTTGGCTGGGCCGGTCTGTCTGCCAAGGAAAGCGGAAAAATCGGCGGAATTCTTGCACACATGGATCAGGAGAAAATGGCCGATAATGTACGATGATTTTGCCGGCGTATACGATACGCTGATGGACGACTATGACTACGATGCCTGGAGCGAGTATTACCTTTCGCTCATCTGCGGCGAGCTGGGGGAGCTTCCGGCACGCATAGCGGAATGTGCCTGCGGGACGGGAAGCCTGACGGTCCGGTTTGCCCGCAAAGGGATGAATGTCGTGGGTGTCGATCTCTCCGCTGCGATGCTCAGGCGCGCAGAGGAAAAGGCACGTGCCTGGGGTGTGGCCGCTGCGTTTGTCCGCCAGGACATGCGGCGGCTCACACTGCCGCGCCGCGTCGGTGCGGTGCTGGCCACCTGCGACGGCGTCAACTACCTGACCGCGCCGCAGGACGTCAGGGCATTTTTCAGCGCCGCCTATGCGCAGCTGCTGCCCGGCGGCGTGCTGTGCTTTGACTGCTCCAGCCGGCATAAGCTGGAAGACGACATGGGCGATGCCTTCTTTGGTGAGGAGAGGGACGGAATGGCGACCCTCTGGCAGAACACGCTCAACCGGGAGAACCACGTGCTGACGATGGATGTGACGTTCTTTGTGCGTGAGGCAGACGGACGCTACCGGCGCTTCCGCGAGCAGCATCGCCAGCGCGCACACAGCCAGCAGGAGATCTTCACATGGCTTGCCGAGGCAGGATTTGAGGATATCCACGCATACGGTGAGATGCGCATGGATGCGCCCGAGGAAAGGGATACCCGAATTCACTATACAGCACGCAAACCGCAGCAGCAGGCATTTGAACTGTAAGCCGCTGCGCAACAGGAGGAAAGACAATGGATCAGAAAAAATCCAGGCTGCTTCGCATGACGCTCAAGGGCGGCGAGGCGCGTGTATTTTTGTGCGATACAACGGAGATGGCGCAGCAGGCGCGCGACATCCACAACGCGAGCAACACCTGTACGGCTGCCATGGGCCGCATGCTGGCGGCGGTGTCCATCATGGGTGCGGGCCTCAAGAGCGAAGGCGACCGAATCACGGCGACGATCAACGGAGGCGGCCCTGCCGGACCGATCTGCGGCGTTGCCGGTCCGGACGGCGTGGTCAAGGTCACCATCGAGAATCCGCAGGTAGAGCTTCCGCTCAAGGCGAACGGTAAGCTGGATGTCGGCGGTGCGCTGGGAAAAGACGGTCAGCTGACAATCATGCGCTCGTTCAGCTATGGCGAGCCGTACGTTGGGCGCGTCCAGCTGGTTTCCGGCGAAATCGCCGAGGACTTTGCCATGTACTATCTGGAATCCGAGCAGACGCCGTCCCTGTGCGCGCTGGGCACGCTCGTCGGCGAAACGGTGATTTCCGCCGGAGGCATTCTCATCCAGGCGATGCCGGGCTGCTCGGAGGAGCTGCTGGATGCGCTGGAGATTCGGGCAGAGCTCTTTGGCTCTATCTCTCAGCTGCTTCAGGAGATGACGCTGGAAGAGCTGGCCTATGCCTGCTTCCGTGGGCTGGATCCGGAGGTGCTCGAGGAGATCCCGCTTGTGCTCAGATGCGACTGCTCGCACGAGTATATCGAACGCGTGCTGCTGTCCATGGGTGAAAGCGAGATTCGCGACCTCATCTGCAAGCAGAACGGCTGCGAGGTGACCTGCCATTTCTGCCGCAGGCACTATACCTTTACCGGCGAAGAGCTTGAAGCGCTTCTTAAGCAGGCAAAGAATGAAGAGGAAGACGAGTAACCGATATCAAAGCAGCAAGGAGGTTGGCCGTGAGCAACGTGATCACGATCAGCCGCACGCGCGATTATCTGGTCAGCCGCGCTGCGAAGCATCGGCGTGCAGGTCGGTATGACGAGGCGATGGCGCTCCTTTGGAAGGCCAGAAATCAGTTCGGCATTCAGGAAGACATTGAAATGGAAACAGCCCGCGTATATACGGAAATGGACTGTGAGGAAGAGGCTTCGCGCGCTTGTCTGCGCGTGGTCCGCCTCAACGGTGCGCAGCAGGCGACAGCGCTGTTTGATCTGTCGCTGGCCAGTGCACAGCGGGGCGATTTCAGCCGCTCCGCGTCGTATTATGAGCAATTTCTCGCCTGCAAATCGCGGGCAGAAGTCCCTGGGGAAATGGCGGAGGCACTCGGCCGACAGCTGCTTGAGGAGCTTGATCAGCCGCCCACGCGCAGCCGCAAGACTTGGTCGAGGAGGCTGGAACACAGAGCTGCTGCGCGGCTGCAGGAGGGAAAGGCGGCTGCGGCGCAGCAGCTGATGGAGCATTCGCTGCGGCTGCGCGAGACAGCGCGGGGATACACCATGCTGGCCTGCTGCTGCCTGATGCGCATGAAGCTGCCCGAGGCGGTGAAAGCCGCAAACCGCGCACACCGTATGGCGCCCGGCAGGGTGCAGACGCTGTGCGTGCTCTCCGATGCCTATGCGGCAATGGGCGAGACAGAGCGCTCACGCCGGGCAATGATCCTGGCAGCCGTGCGGGCCAAAGAGCCGGACGATCTGTTCTCGGTGGCGATGGAGAGCGCGAAGCACGGCGATGACGCGCTGACGCTGCGCATGACGAAGAAGCTGCTCGCGCGCGAGCCCTATCATATACACGGCATGAAGCTGCGTGCGTGTGCGTTGGTCAATCTGGGACGGATGAAGGAAGCGAGCCGGCTGTTCGGCCGTCTTTGCGGGCTGCTGCCCGAGGATACGGTCTGCGAGTTTCTTTATAAGCTGTCACGGGAAGAAAAACCGCAGACAGAGCGGTTTTCACTCGGCGTCGATGTGACGCATGAGGAAGGCGTGAATCGGGCGGCAGAGCTCATCTCCAAGCTTTACATTTCGCCGGACGAGATCTGTTCAGAGCCTTCTGCTCTACAGAGGGTTTGCAGGCTGTGTGATTGGGCGTTCCATTCACCTATGGCCGGTTCTCATACCAAGATGGTCGCGGTAATTCTGTTGACCGCGATGCCGGCGGATGCGGCGCGGGAGGTGCTGCTGGATGCGCTGACCGATCCGCAGATCCCGGATGGCGTCAAGCTGACAATCCTGCAGGTGATGACGGCCAAGGAAGGATTCAAGCCGTATTGGGCAGATATCGGCGGCAGGCTGATTCGGCTGGCTGCCGGCGGCATCAGCGCGCAGCCAGCACAGAGCAAGGTCAATTCGGAGATCGTGCAGCGTGCATCCGATGCGCTTTCCGATGCTTATCCCGATGCGCCCCAGGCCGTTTTGATGATGTTTCTGCGGTATCTGGAAATCTATCCGCAGCCAAAAGGACGGGAACAGGACGCGTGCGCCGCTGCACTTGAAGTGCTGTATCACCGGCAGGCCGGACGATGCGTCAACGAGCGGGAGATTGCAGGAAGAAACGGCATTACGGAGCGGCTTCTGCATAGGATGCTGCGCCGGTTTGAGCGCTGTACACAGGAAAACCCGGATGAGAAATAAACCAGAAAACGGAACAAGCGAGGGAGAATCACATGAAGTGCATCGATTTTGACAAGCAGTTTGAGCGCTATACGCGCGAGTGGATGGCGAAGAATGCTGAAAAATACAACAACGATATGGATGCCATTGAAGCCATGATGCCGGAAATCTATATGGAGTTTATGAGCAAGCCGGCGTCTTGGCTGAACGGCATGTCCCCGGAGGCGTACTTTGAGCAGTATGACGACGCGGGCATGCTGGTTGAATGGATGTGCGCCTATTACGAGCAGGAAGTGCCGGTACCGGATCTGCTGCTGGAGCGCATTACAGCGCTGGGCAGCGATGCCGAAGAAAAGCTGCTGGCGCTGCCGTTCGGAGAAAACGTGCCGCACGAAGCTGCGCTGACGGCGATTTCTCTGCTGCGTGAGCTCGAAAGCAGTGCGCCGATGCAGGCGTATATCGATTTCATCTGTACGCTTGAGGAGCCGGACGAGAAGGGCGACATGTGCGCGGAGTCCCTGCTGTCCATGGGCTATGCCGTGGTCGAGCCGATCCTGACGGCGCTTGATGCAGCCAAGCAGACGGCACGCGATATCTTCGCGGATATTCTGAGCAACTTCCCGGGCGACGACCGCATTTTCATGCTGCTCATGGAGCGCTTTGAGCACTGTGATGATCGGCATGCGCTGTTCGCTTCCTATCTGGCCAAGTTCGGCGACGACCGTGCGCTGCCGGTGCTGCTTGCCGCCGCGCTTGATGATAACACCAACTACCTGGATTATGTGGAGATCGTCAGCGCGATCGACGCATTGGGCGGCGAGCGTCCGCCGGAGCGCGATTTTGGCGGCGACCCGTATTACGAGTCTCTCAAGCGAATCTAAACCTGATGCGCATAGGAAAGACGCATTTTTGAGCTACAAGGAGGAAACGCTTTCGTGATTTGTCCAAACTGCGGTCGGGAACTGCCCGATACCGTTCGTGTTTGTCCGGGCTGCTCAGCTGTGCAGCGGGTGTTCAGGCGCAGGCATGCAGATGCCGATCTGCCGGAACCGGACGAACCGGTACGCGTTTCGCGGCGCGTTGCCCCGGATACAGACGAGGTCAAACACAAAAGAGAACAGGCAGGGGAAGCCAGAAAGGGGACCGTCTCTTCACCGAAGCGAACGGCCTATGCTGCCGGAAAGCTGGACAGTGCCAGCCGAGTGCCAATTGGGCTGAGCAAGCAGGCGGCACGGGAGCAGGCTCAGGTGCGCTATGTGCGCCGGGCGCCGAATCACGATCGCCGCAAGGTGGATGCACGCCCCGCGCTGCTGGATCCGCCGATCTACCGCAAATCGCACAAGCGGCTGATGCGCGTGATGTTTGTCATCCTGCTGCTCACGCTGTTTATCGGTTCTGCCGGCGGCTATATGCTCTTTCGGACGGAGGACGGCCAGCGGCTGATGGCGACATGGGGATGGTCGGTCGCCAATACGGATGCCTATGTGACGCTGGGCAGAGAGCTGCTCGAGCAGGCGTATTTCACCAGGGCACTGGAGATGCTGAATGTCGCCGTCGAACGCGAGCCGGAGAACGTCGACGCGCTGGTGCTGATGGGCCAGGCTTATACTGAATTGGGCAGAACGGACGAAGCGATTGCCATCTACCAATCTCTGATTGAGGAGATTGCGCCGGCGCATCCGAGCGCATACCGGAATCTGATCAAGATCTATCAGCAGCAGGGATACAACGCGGAAGCGCTGGCCCTGATGAAAACCGCAGAGGAAAACGCCAACACAACCCAGGAATTCACCGTCATGCTGCGCGAATACACGCCGACGGCTCCGACGTTGTCTCACCTGGAGGGACGGTACAACGAAGAAATCGACGTGACCATCTCCATTCCGGAGGGGCAGACCGTCTACTACACCACCGACGGCACCGACCCGTCCGAATCGGGCCTGATATACGCAGAGGGCACGCAGATCCATATCCCGGAGGGCAAGATGACCATCAAGGTGATCGGCTTTACGGACAACGGAACGCCCAGCGACCAGATCACGGCAAACTATACCGTCATCATTCCCACGCCTGCCGCGCCAAAGGCCAACTATGCCTCCGGTGTGTACAAGAAGGCGCCCAAGGTCACGCTGCGTCCGGGCTCTGAAGATAAAAAGGAGAACGAGAAGATCGTCGCGATCTACTATACGCTGGACGGCCGCCAGGCAACGACGGAATCTACGCTCTACACCGAGCCGATACAGCTGCCGATCGGCGATTCCAGGCTGCGTGCCATCGCCGTCTCGAGCAATGGAAAGATCAGCTACGAGATGAACGTGACCTACAAGGTGGAAGGCAACCTCAAGAACATGTTCAACTCGAATGACACGTTCAAGAATATGGAGCTCTACAAGACCGGCTACAAGACGTTCACCAAGGCATGGGGTACGCCGGAGAGCTATGAAGTGCTGCCGACCGAGGATTGGTACAGCCCGGATATGGAAAGCTATGAGGCGGTGTACAGCTGGGGTACGTCCAGGTTCTGCATCAAAACGACAGGCGGCAGCCCTGTGCTGTATGCGCTGGATACGACAAGCAGCAAGATGACTGCACCGCGCACCACCCGAGTGGGCATGGATGCGGACGAGGTTCTGGGCAAGTTCCGCGATCTGGGACAGGCAGCGCTGGATGAGCACGGGAACCGCCTGCTGTACAACTACAACTCGGCCAATACGCAGTTTGGCACCTACCGCATGGAAGCGGACGGCCTCTACGCGATCCATTATTACTATCCGATTGGCGATGATAAGGAAATCTTTGTGGAGCTGTCGTATTATCTCGATGAAGACGGCAATGTGGCGCGCGTCGTATGGCAGCGCTATCTTTCAGAACTCACGGCGAATACCGGCGGCTGATCGTTTTGCTTGACAAAACTGGCGGGAAACCCTATAATGAATAAGCATATTGACTGCGATGAAGAAGAGAGCAGCCGCGAAACGCGCCTAAAGAGAGCCGGACAAGGTGAAAGCCGGCGGCAGCGGGACGGCTGGTATGGCTTTGGAGCATCCGCGATGAATCAAGCGCGGCGGGCGTTCCCGTTACAGAGCAGAGAGGCGGACGGCTAAGAGCCGGGCCGCGAATCAGGGTGGTACCACGATAATTTCGTCCCTCGCTATGCAGCGGGGGACGTTTTTTAAGGAGAGGGAAACATGAGCGAGAAACCGAAATTCTACATTACAACGCCGATTTATTATCCGAGCGATAATCTGCATATCGGCCACAGCTACTGCTCGACGGCCGCCGATACCATGGCGCGCTTTAAGAAGCAGACCGGCTACGACGTCTTTTTCCTGACCGGTACGGACGAGCACGGTCAGAAAATCGAGCGCAAGGCTGCCGCAGCCGGCGTGACCCCGCAGGCCTATGTGGACAAGATCGTCGCGGGCATCAAAGACCTGTGGAAGCTGATGGACGTGGAGTACGACGATTTCATCCGCACCACGGACG
>JBJEUI010000081.1:12162-14610 GCA_051883755.1 Candidatus Ventricola sp. | reverse complement strand
TCGTTCATCTGCCGCTGGCTCTCGGCGGCGATGGTGTCAAACACGATGCTGGATTTGCCGGAGCCGGAGACCCCGGTAAACACCACGATTTTCCCCTTGGGAATGTCCAGAGAGACGTTCTTCAGGTTGTTCTGCCGAAGTCCCCGGATCACGATTTTATCTTCTCCGATCATACAGATCGCCTCGCTTTCCTGCCGTCTCAGCGCATCGGCGCGCCTGTTCCCGGCCTTCCCTTCATCTGCTGCCATTCCTCCCTTGACATGCCGAACACGAAGGTGATTCCATTCTGCGGGTCAGGGTATTGCCTGATCTTCTTCATGCCCATCGCCATCGCCGTGGAATACGACGGGACATTGGTGTATTTCATGTAGGAATACACGCGGTCAAACCCCTTCTGCTCAAACGCCCAGTCCCGCACGGCCCGCCCCGCCTCGCCGGCATAACCCTTTCGCTGGCAGTCCCTGCGGATGTGGTAGCCGATTTCGGGCAGCATCTCGCCTTCGATATTCTGCAGCGTGAGGCCGCAGTCGCCGATCATCTCGCCGGTTTCCTTCAGGATCACCGCCCAGAGGCCGAACCCATCCTTCTGATAGCGCGCGATGTTCCGCTCGATCCAGCCGCGCACACGCGCTTCATCGAAGGTGTACGGATAGTGCTGCATGATGTCCGAATCCGCCAGCACGGCATACAGCGCGTCAAAGTCGTCCGGCGTCATCTCCCGCAGCATCAGCCGCGCGGTTTCAAGGATCCTCTTCATCTCCATCCCTCGCTTTCCTCCCCATCATAGCGCATCGGGCGCGCCTTTTCTCGACTTTCCTTGCCGAAAAGAAAGGAACACGCCGCATTTGCGCGATGTGTTCCATCTGCATCCCCATTCATTCCTCAAACCGCATCGGCGTATAGCGCAGCCCGTCGGTCACCTGCTCCCCCTGCGTGGGCACGAAGCCCAGACGCCGGTAGAACCCCACCGCATACGGCGAGGAATGGACGGTAAAGACCTGCCGGTCATAGTCCTGTCGCATGGCCTCAAACAGACTCCTGCCAATGCCCCGGCGGTGATAGGCCGCGTCCACGAAGAACCCCGCGATGTGCTGCGGCGCCCGCATGCACAGCACGCCCACCAGCTTCTCCCTGTCAAATGCGCCGTAGAACGTCATGTTCCGGATGCGTTCCTCATTCTCCAGGCTGGAGCGGAAGGAGGTGATGCCCTCCGCGGAGTACTCCGGCGCTTCAAACTGCAAAAACACCCTCCAGATCAGCGCCAGCGCATCCGGAATCTCCTTGGCCCTGAGCCTGCGGACAGGATAACTGCGCCGGCGCAGTCCCTTCAGGAGTCTGCCAGGCACGGATTTGCGCTCGCAGTACGCCGGCCGTTTGCACTCCGCCTCTGCGTGATAGGCACGGCAGGCCGCGCAGTCGCCGTGCCGGAGACAGTCCTTCTTCCTGCACGGGCAGTTTTCGTTCATCATGCCGTTCTCTCCTCCCATGGTGCGCCGTTCCGGTTTCCCGCGCTGCTTCTCCCTCAGCGCGCTTCATACGCCTCCGGTTCGCGGGGGATGATCACAGAGGCGATGATATACGCCGCAATGCCGCTGCCGCCCGTGATGCACAGCAGCGCCCAGACCAGCCGCACCAGCGTGGGATCGATCCCCAGGTACTCCGCGATGCCGCCGCACACGCCGTCCACCATTCTGTTGCTGCTTGATTTATAGAGCTTCTTCTTCATGACAACTCTCCTCCCTTTCACGCCCCCTATTGTACAGCAGGCAGCTTTCGCCCGATAGGCGCGTTTTGCAGGAGAATGTGTCGGATTTGCAGGTTCTGCGTCTCGCTCATCAGAACAGGCACCCACTTCCGGATGCCTGCGCAGGGTTTCCATTTATGTTGTTTTCAAATCAAGCTGGCCTTTCGAAAATCCACCGTCAGGTAACGCTTCGCTCCCTGACTGCTTTTCTTCTGATCGCTTCGCGAAAGGTTGCGTTGGGCTGCCGCCCAAACCTGCCTGAGGGACATGGTCCCTCAGACCCCTTCTTCGCTTTGCGCGTTCTCCGCCGCCGCCTCATCCTCCAGCCGGATGCGCTCAAACACCGCGTCGACCACCTTCCTCTGGTGGCGGGTGAACTTCCGTCCGTCAAGAAATTTCTGCGCCATCTCGGGCCTGCGGCGCAGGGTGATGTACAGCGACTCGGAGAGCTGCCAGTCCTGAATATGCGCGTGGTTGCCATTGAGCAGCGGCTCCGGCACGGTAAGGCCCTCGAACTCGCGCGGGCGGGTGTACTGCGGGTGCTCCAGCAATCCAGAGGAAAAGCTCTCCGTCTGCGCGCTCTCCTCGCAGCCCAGCACGCCCGGCACCAGCCGCGCCACGCTGTCCACCAGCACCATCGCGCCCAGCTCGCCGCCGGTGAGGATGTAATCGCCGATGGAGATTTCCTCGTCGATGCACAGATC
>JBJEUI010000081.1:0-12062 GCA_051883755.1 Candidatus Ventricola sp. | reverse complement strand
CGCCTTCTGCTGCGTCAGCGTCTTTCCGCGCGGGGAGAGATAGATGCGCCTGCCCTTAAACTGCTCGCCCTGCACGTCGCGCATCGCGTCCACAATCGGCTGGGCGAGCATCACCATGCCCGCGCCGCCGCCGTAGGGCGCATCGTCGGTGTTGTGGTGCTTGTTCTTGGCATAGCTGCGGATGTCCACCTCGCGGATGTCCAGCAGGCCGGCCTTTTCGGCGCGGCCCAGCATGCTCAGGTGCAGCGGAGCGAACATCTCCGGAAATATCGTCAGAATCGTGATCTTCATGCTCAGTCATCCTGCTTGTCCTCGGGCTGCACCAGCGTCATGCGCTGGGCCTCATTCTCCAGAATCCCGTACATCTTCTCCTCCTGCGTGCCGATCTCCAGGATCTCGATTTCGCGCAGCGTGACCGTCTCCTCCTCCGCCTCGCGGCCGAAGAAGTCGAGCAGCCGGATCTTGACGCGCAGGCCGTTGGCCTCCAGAACGCGGCCGGTGATCATCTCGTTGCCGATGATGATGCTGATGATCTCGCGCCGCGCCTTGCACTCCAGCAGCACGCTCAGCATCAGGTCCGTGTCCTCCTCCGGGTAATCGGTGAAGAAGCTGCGGTGGTGCTCCTTGTGGTACGCCATCAGCATCGCCAGGCGCTGCTCGTATTCCTCGCCGGAGAGCACCTGGATCACGTCGCTGTTGCGGCGCACGCGCCAGCCGTCAATCTGTCCCCATGGCGTCAGATCGCACATGAGCACATGCTTGGCGTCCACCGCCTCCACAAAGCCCGCGCAGAATCCGTCCGGATCGTTGGGATCGGTGTAGATCGAGGCCAGCGCGCCCTGCGCCGCCAGGATGCGCAGCAGATAGACCATATATCCATTGGTTGCCATGTCAGTATCTCCTCTTGGGCAGATAGAATCTCCGGTTGCCCCAAATATCCACAATCATGATGCACGGCTCGCCCATGCACACGGGCATCTCCATCGTCGTCTGGAGCTGCGGCGTATTGGCAGTGCGCACACTCGCCGCGCAGGAGCGGTACATGTCCCCCTGCACAAAGCCCACAGACCAGTGATCCACCGCGTCCAGCCCCTTGACGCCCGCCTCGCGCGCCTGCACGCTGTCAAAGCTCATCAGGTGCACGGTATAGGAGGTGATCGCCGGGAAGACCTCCGCCTCCACAAAGCAGTCGTCCTCGCCGCACGGGGCCTCCACGTCGTAGCACACGCCCAGCGGTCTGGCAAGCGTCGACTGGCTCAGGCGCTTGCCCGCCACGGCAATCGCCAGCGGGCTCTGATCCACGCACAGGAACCGGCGGTTCAGGTTCGCCGCGGCCACAGCCGTCGTGCCGCTGCCGGAGAACAGATCGCACACCAGGTCGCCCTCCTGCGTCGAGCAGCGGATGATGCGCTCCAGCAGGCGGACGGGCTTCTGCGTGTCATAGCCGGTGCGCTGCGGGTCCTTCTGCTGCAGGTGGCTCACGTCGTCCCACACGTCGCCCGGGTACACCGGCTCATCGTCGTAATAGCGGTACTCCTTGCCGGCGGACATGATGGAGCGGTAGGTGCGGCCATCTTCGTCGACGCTGCGCTTCATGTGGTTGCTGCGCGCCTCGGCCCGGCCGATCGGCACCGCCTTGAGATTGAAGTAATACGCGCGCGACTTGGCATAGAACAGGATCACGTCGTGCTTTCTGGGGAAGTACGTCCGCGCCCGTCCGCCGGACTGATACGACCAGATGATCTCGTTGAGGAAGTTGCTCTCCCCGAAGATCTCGTCCATCAGCAGGCGCATGTGCGCGTGCATGCGGCAGTCGATGTGCAGGAAGATGGTGCCTTCCTTCTTCATCAGGTCCCGCGAGAGCGTGAGCGCGTCGCGCATCATCGCCAGATACGCCTCGCGGCTGGGCCAGCGGTCCTCGTAGGCAGGCAGGGTCAGCGAGGGCGAGCCGGTCCTGTAGCCCTTCTCCCCGATGCGCACCTTCATGTCAAACCGCTTGCCCGTATTGAACGGCGGATCCAGGTACACCGTCTGCACGGCGCCGGCATAGCGCGCAAGCAGCTCCTCCCTGCACGCGGGCACCGAGCCCTGCATCAGCACGCCCATGCTCTCCTTGCCCAGATGGCGCTCGGCGCCGCAGCGGATATAGGTCGCACACATCGTCTTTTCCTCCCACCTAAACGGATGGATTCCGATAATCATCCTGAGTATATATTATACTGTTTTTGGATCGCATTGACAAGGGCAACGCGCGCTGATATGATGGAAGAACCGGCACGCGGCCGGCTGCATCGCCGGCCGGGCGCTGCAAATGCCTCTGCGCTGTGCCCAAGTCCAATGCCCTGCGGAGGGATGTACATAACCAACCTAAGCCAAGGAGGAAAACCCGATGTCCGAAAGAAACGCCGTGCTCGCCGCGCGCGAATTGCTTGAAAACCTCACGCCGCTGAAGACCGACTGCGGCCGCCTGTGCCAGGGCGCATGCTGCCGGGGCGACGAGGCCACCGGCATGCTCCTCTTCCCCGGCGAGGAGGCGCTGTACAAGGAGTGTACCTTTGCCAGGGTGGTGGAAACGGATTTCTCGCTCGGCGGCGTGCCCGCGCTGCTTCTGGTCTGCAAGGGGTCCTGCGACAGAAAAAACAGGCCGCTTGCCTGCCGCCTGTTTCCGCTGTTTCTGAAGTTCAGGGAGGATCAGCCTCCCGTGCTGCGCATGGATGCGCGCGCCCGGGCCGTCTGTCCGCTGACAGACTACGGCATCAGGGCGCTCGACCCCGCGTTCAGGCAGGCCGCACGCCAGGCGTACGACCTGCTGCTGGCGGACGAAGCCTGCGCCGCCTACCTCAGGGCGCTCGACGAGGCGTTCACGTTATAACGTCACCTGCTGGGTCACACCCTTGCCTGTGCCGACGTAGAGCACGTCGTTTGCCGCAGACATCGTCTCATACTCGCCGTAGAGGATGGTCGATGCGTTTTCGCCGTTCACGTCGCAGGTCATCACGCCGCTGCCTGTCAGCTGGATCACCTTCTGGCCGTACACGCCCATGAGCACCGCACCGTCGCGCCGGATCGTCGCGGTCTGTCCATTCGCCACGCGCAGAAGATTGCCGCCGCTGCGCACCAGCAGCGCGTCGCCGCACAGCGCCGCCTGATCCGCGCCGCCCGCGTACAGCGTCGTCGTTTTGCCCGTGTCGATGCCGAAGGAGACCACGCCCTCCTGCGTCACGCACAGCAGCGCGTTGCCCTCCACATCCAAAATGAAATCAGCCACGTCCTCCATCAGCTCGCTCTCCTCGCCGGAGAGCGTTCTTTCTTTCAGCGTGCCGCCCGCATCCAGCAGGTACATCACGCCGTCATGCAGCGCAAAACGCAGAATGACGCCCGCGCGAAGGAGCACCTCGCGGCTCGTTCCGTCCGCGTTCATGCGGATGACGCAGTCCTCGCCGCCTGAGCTGGCGACGTAATACAGCCGTCCGTTGGTCAGGTGCAGAAAGCGCGGCGCCTCGTAGCTTAGCACCGTCTGGGCCGAACCGTCATACGGCCGCCTGACCAGCACGCCGCCCTGCGACGCATCCGCGCAGTACAGCGCGCTGCGGTCGCCCACCGCGATGCCCCCGCCGCCGACGGACAGCTGATACGCGCCGTTGACGCGGTACTCCTGCGTCTGCCGCGCGGTGTTGTCCGCCGCCATGCGCGCCGCCTGCGCCGTCACCGCGCCGGAGGCATACAGCCGGGACTGCGTGGCGCTGCCCGCCGCGCCGTCGGCGCTCAGGCCGTTGGCCTGCTGAAACTGGCGGATCGCCTGCTGGGTCTGGCTGTCATACACGCCACTGACAAAAGAGGCGGACAGATACCCCAGCTCAGCCAATCGGCTCTGCACCTGGCGTACCTGTTCGCCTGTCATGCCCGCGGTGAGCACCTCGGACACCCTCGTGTCCGAGACACTCATCAGCAGGTCGCCCACGCGCACGCCGTCGGCGCTGAGCGCGTCGTTTGAATAGATCAGTTTGAGGCTCTGCGGCCCGGCTGCGCCGTCCACCTTGAGGTCATTCATCGTCTGGAAGGCCTTGGTCGCCTCGACCGTCGCCTGGTTGAACTTGCCGGTGACATACCTGCTGTCCAGATACCCCAGCTCCACAAGCCGCTGCTGGTACTGCTTGACGTCGTCGCCCTCGCTCTCCCACTGGATGACGATATCCGTGTTGGGCACAGGCGTCGCGGTCGATGCCGGCACAGAGCCGGACGAGGACGTGAAGGAATCGCCATAAGCCGCCGCACTGCCGCTGTAGAGGATGGAGAGCGTGCCTCTGCCCGCGATGCCGTCCGCCGTCAGGCCGTTGGCCTCCTGGAAGAGCTTCACCGCGCGCTCCGTCGCGGAGCCGAACTGGCCGTCCGGCTGGGCGCTGAGATAGCCCAGATTGGCCAGATATTGCTGCATCACCATGACCTGCGCACTCTGATCTCCGCGGCGCAGCGTAGTCAGCTCCGTGGTTTGCGGCAGGGTCTCTGTTTCCCCGCCCGCGCTTTCGGCAGGAACCGCCGAGCCGCTGGTCAGCTTGCTCTGCGTGCCCTTGCCCGCGATGCCGTCCGCCGTCAGGCCGTTGGCCCGCTGGAACGCCTTCACCGCCTCGGTCGTCTCCTCGCTGAAGCGGCCGTCGATGCGGCCCGTGTAGTAGCCCAGCTCAAACAGGCGCGCCTGAAGGATGTAGACGTTTTCGCCCTCGTCCCCCTCGCGCAGCGTGACCGTGCCGGAAGGCACCGGCGTCGGCGTGACGCGGCTGGCCGCCTTGCAGCTGCCCGCCAGCTTCTTGAGCGTGGCGCTGCCCGCGTTGCCGTCCGCCGTCAGGTTGTTGTTCTTCTGGAACGCGATGAGCGCCGTCTGCGTCTCCGCGCCGAACACGCCGTCCGCCACGCCGCTCAGGTAGCGCAGCTCGATGAGACGCTCCTGCAGGGCGTACACGTCGTTGCCGGTCATGCCCAGCGTCAGCGTCCTCTCCGCGCCCGGATCCGCCGTCGCGACGGGACTGCTTGCATAACGCGCGCTGGAAGAATACAGCTTGCTCTGCGTCTGCGCGCCCGCCTGGCCGTCGCCGGAGAGGCCGTTGGCCCGCTGGAACGCCTTCACGGCCTTGACCGTCGTCTCGCCGTAGATGCCGTCCACGCCGCCGGCATAGTAGCCCAGCTCCATCAGCCGCGCCTGCAGCTTGCGCACCTCCACGCCGGACGCACCCTGCTTGAGCAGCAGGTATTCATCGGTCGAGGCGCTCGCAGACACGGTGAAATTCTTGGGCTGCGCGCTCGAGGTGTACAGCAGGTCCTGCGTCTGGCGGCCTGCGATGCCGTCCGCCGTCAGGCCGTTCGTCGTCTGGAAGTCCTGCACCGCCGCCTGCGTGGCGGAGGCGTAGCGCCCGTCGATGGTGCCGCTGTAATAGCCCAGCTCCATCAGCCGCGCCTGCAGGTCGCTGACGTCCGTACCGGTCGAGCCCATCATCAGCACGGGATAGCCCGCGTTGTAGTCCTCGGTCGACGTCGCCCAGCTCTGCGCGCCCGGCGCAGCGGTCGCGGCTGTGCGCGGGGTGGACGTGGGCAGGCTGCCCTGCGCCCAGTCCTCCCAGGTGCTCTGGTCGCTCGACTGCCAGGTGTCCGGCGTCGGCGTGGGCTGGATTTCCGGCGCCGGCGTCGGCGTGTTCGTGGGCAGCGGCTGCACCGTGCCGAAGGGGATCACGCCCTCGGTGATCACCAGCGGGTCAAGCGTCGGATCGGGCTGGATAAAGCAGCCGCTCAAAAGAAACAGCATCGCAGCAAGCATCACCGTCAGAACAAGCTTTTTCATGCTGCTTCCTCCTTGTCTTCTTTCAGCATCCTTCTGTGTCCTGCAGGATGGCGTCCACGTCGTCAAGGCTTCTGATTTCGTAGCGCACCGGCAGGTTCCTGGTGTTCTCCTTGCCCTTGGGGTTATACCAGCAGGCGTCCACGCCGGCGTTGGCCGCAGCGGCGATGTCGCTGGAGAGCGAGTCGCCGAGCATCAGCACGCGGCTGCGGTCCGTCACATGCGCCATCTCCATGCCGGTCTCGATCATCTTCGGGTCGGGCTTGGCCGCGCCGATCTCCTCGCTGACGACCATGCCGCGGATGTAGTGGCGCAGCTCGCTCCCGTCCATGCGGCCGTGCTGCACCCTGGCGATGCCGTTGGTCACGATGATGACCGGCACCAGGCGGCTCCAGCGCGCGATGGCCTCTACTGCGCCGTCGATCGTCACGCTCTGGCGCCCCAGCGAGTCGGTGAAGGCCGTGGCCATCGTCTGCGCGTCCAGATCGCTTCTGCCAATGCTTTCAAGGAACTGCTCAAACCGGCGCACGCGCAGCACGCTCTGCGTGATGCCGCCCTTCTCCAGCAGGCGCCACAGCGCCGCGTTGATTTCAGAATAGGTCGCCAGCAGCGCGTCCGTCGCCTCAAGGCCCATCCGGGTGCAGGCGTCCGCGAAGGCGTATTCCTCCGCCTTGTGAAAATCAAAGAGCGTATCGTCCGCGTCGCACAGCAGCAGATCATATCGGGTATTCATTCATCTTCTCCTTATCGTCGGCAGGATCAGGGGATCTTGCGTATACAGGTTCTATTGTATCACAGATCACCGGCGTTTGAAAGACGCGCCGGCTGTCAAGTTTTGCCTGGGGTACATTGCGCTGCCGCCCAAACCCCTTCTTCGCTTCGCGCGCCGGGTTGCAGCTGTCTGAAGTATAAGATAAAACGAAGCTGCGGACGCTTTTCATCCGCAGCTTCGGCATGATCTTCCTCAGTCGTCGCGCAGCATATCGCTCCGGCTGCCGGAGACGAGATCGATGTTCTCGTAGCGGTCCGCGTCGTCAATCAGCGCGCTCAGGCCGTGCGCCACGCAAAGATCCGGCTCGTCGGCCAGCGTCGTGCGGATGCGCAGCTGATCGGAGATGACCTCCGCCAGGCCGAACAGCTGTGCGCCGCCGCCGGACAGGGTGATGCCCTCGTCGAAGATATCGCTCGCCAGCTCAGGCGGCGTGCGCTCGATGATCCGGTGCAGCGCGCTGATGAGCTCGCGCAGCGGTTCGTCCAGCGCCTCGATCAGCTCCTCGGAGTTGACCGTCACCGCGCGCGGCAGGCCGGACACCAGGCTTCGTCCGCAGGCGTCCATCTCCAGCTTCGCGCCGCGCATGCGGGCCGAGCCGATGTTGATCTTGAGCTCCTCCGCCGTGCGCGCGCCGATGAGCAGGTTATGCTTCTTGCGCAGGTAATCGATGATCGCCTCGTCGAACTTGTCGCCGCCGATATCCAGGATATCCCAGACAATCTGGTGCCCGAACGAGAAGACGGACACGTTGGTTCTGCCGCCGCCGATATCGATGCTCATGCGGCCGTACGGCTGATCGATGCGGATGCCCGCGCCGATGGCCGCGGCGACGTTCTCATCGACCGGCACGACGCTGCGCACGCCCGCATCGACGATCACATCCACCAGCGTCTGCCGTTCGCTCGGGGCCATGCCGCCCGGCAGTGCCAGCAGCAGCCTCGGCCGGAACGCCGCGCGCTTGCCCACGACCTTGCGGATAAAGTAGCGCAGCATCTTGCTGACCAGGTCGAAGCTGCGGATGCGTCCGTCGCGCAGCGGCCGCTCGACGATCAGGCCGGCAGGCGTGCGTCCATACATTCTGCGCGCTTCCTCGCCGACCGCAACGACGTCGCGCGTCTGCCGGTCATACGTCACATACGCAGGCTCGCTGAGCACAATGCCCTTGCCCTGCACCACCATGTGCAGGGTGGACGTGCCCAGATCCAGTCCCAGTTCATCTACGCCAAACATGCTTACTCCTTTTGGGGACTGCGTCCCCAAGCCCCTGCCCGAGGGATATGATCCCTCGGACTCCCTTCTTCGCTTCGCGGCGGCTTCAAGCAGCCTGCCTTCCCCTTTGGCACCGAAGCCTGCCGCGCCCAATGGGCGAAACAGGCAGGCGGAGCGTGGAAAATCGCAAGGAGCGCTTGCGCGACAATGCGAGTTTTCCGGAGAAGGTGGCCCGCCGCAGGCGGGACGGATGAGATCCCCGTGAAGCGGTTATTCGTGTCGTTTTTCTGCGTACCGTCTGCGCGTGGCCTCGCCGCCGCGCAGGTGGCGCTCCGCCTTGTTGCGGGCAAACACCGCCGCCACTTCCTTCGCCAGCGGCGGGGAAAGCATCGGCAAGCGCGTCTCCATGTCCTTGTGCACGGTCGACTTGGAAATTCCTAGCAGCCGGGCGGTCTGGCGCACGGTCGCGCCGGTCCCGGCGATGATCTCCGCTTCCTGAATCACCCTGCTGCTGATCGCCTGATTCACGCGCATCCCCCCAGACAGTCTCGTCAGTCCGGGCTATCCTATGCGGGGATGCAGAAAAGGTGTCCTTGAGTCTCAATCAAAAGTGCGCCGCGCCTGTCAGTCAAAATACGAAAGCGCGATCTTCTCGTCGCCGCCGTAGAGCACGCGCATCAGCGTCAGCCCCTTGGCGGGCGCGGTCTGGCCCAGCGCCAGCCGGTCGCCGGTTTCAATTGCCCGGCCGATGGCGCCGGGCGCGCGCTTGCCGGTGCCGACCTCCATCAGCGTGCCTGCGATGATGCGCACCATGTTGTACAGAAATCCGTCGCCCAGCACCAGCAGCGTGACCGTTTCGCCGCAGCGCGTGACCTTCGCGCGGCAGATCGTGCGCACGGTGCTCGTCGCCACGCTGCCGCTGGCGGCAAACGCCGCAAAGTCGTGCGTGCCACAAAGCGCCTGCGCCTCCTCGTGCATGAGCCGCGCGTCAAGCTTAAGCGGCACATGCGCCGCATACTGCCTGCCGACGGCGCAGTCGTGCCGGCTGTTGAAGAACGTATACCGGTACACCTTGCCGCACGCGCTGTACCGGGCGTGAAAGCCCTCCGGCGCAGGGCCGCTCTCGCGAATCCTAATATCCGGCGGGAGCATGGTGTTGAGCGCGAAGGCGAGCTTGTCCGGCGGGATGCGCGTCGCGCTGTCAAAGTGTGCGCACAGGCCCAGGGCGTGCACGCCCGCGTCCGTCCGGCTCGAGCCGGTGACGGCGATGTTCTCGCCTGTCAGCCGGGAGAGCGTCTCCTCCAGCACCTGCTGCACGCTGGGGCCGTTGATCTGCCGCTGCCAGCCGCAGTACGCCGTGCCGTCGTATTCGCACACGAGCATGAAGCGCCGCTGCCCCTCGGGCGGATGATCCGCCGCGCTGGGGCGGTGCTTGCTGCGCAGCGTCAGCTTATCCAAGGAGCCTGCCCTCCAGCACCACGATGGCCAGGAACGCCGTCATGGCCAGCGCGCCGATGGCGTCGAGCTTCGTGTACTTCAGCTGGCGCAGGCGGGTGCGGTGGTCGCCGCCGCGGTAGCAGCGCGCCTCCATCGCCATCGCCAGGTCGTTCGCCCGGCGGAACGCGCTGACAAACAGCGGCACCAGCAGCGGGATCATGGCCTTGGCACGGGCGATCAGGTTGCCGCTCTCAAAGTCCGCGCCGCGCGCCATCTGCGCCTTCTGAATCTTGTCGGTCTCCTCCAGCAGCGTCGGAATGAAGCGCAGCGCGATGGTCATCATCATCGCCAGCTCATGCGCCGGGAAGTGGAAGCGCTGCAGCGGACGCATCAGGCGCTCCAGGCCGTCGGTCAGCTGCACGGGGCTGGTCGTGAGCGTCAGCACAGACGTGCCCATGACCAGGAACACCAGGCGCAGCGCGAAGTAAATCGCGTTGTCGAGCGCCTCCTTCGTCAGCGTGAAAAAGCCCAGGGAGAGGAGCGGCGTCTCGCCCTGCACAAAGAACAGGTTGAGCACAAAGGTGAACAGGATGATGAAGCGCAGGGGCTTCACACCCTTCACCAGATAGGAGAATCTGATGCCGGAAATGCGCACCACCAGATACAGAAACGCGAGCGCCAGCAGGTAGCCCGGCAGGTTGCTGACCATGAACACGCCCACGATATAGACGATCGTCAGGATCAGCTTCATGCGCGGGTCCATGCGGTGGATCGCGGAATCGCCCGGGAAATACTGGCCCAGCGTGATATCCTTAAGCATGCCGGCCTCCCTTCGCGGCGATCTTCTCGATCTCCGTCTTGATCTCTTCAATGCGGTAAATGCCCTCGGGGATGTCAAAGCCGCGCTCACGCAGCTTGCCCGCCAGCTGTACAGCCTGCGGAACGTCCAGCCCCATGCCGCGCAGCTCCTCGCCGCAGGAGAACACGTCGCGCGGCACGCCGTCCATCACGACCTCGCCGTGGTTCATGACGATCACGCGCTCCGCCAGCGAGGCCACGTCGTCCATCGAGTGGCTGACCATCACGATGGTCGTGCCGGCCTCCTCATGCAGCTTCTTGATCAGGCCCAGGATCTCCTCGCGGCCGCGCGGATCCAGGCCCGCGCACGGCTCGTCCAGCACCAGCACCTGCGGCTCCATCGCCAGCACGCCGGCGATCGCCACGCGGCGCATCTGGCCGCCGGAAAGCTCGAAGACGGAGCGCTCGTGCAGCCTGTCGTAATTGAGGGCCACGCGGCGCATGGCGTCCCGCACGCGGCGGTCGATCTCCGCCTCGTCAAGCCCGAGGTTCCTGGGGCCAAAGGCGATGTCCTTCTCCACCGTCTCCTCAAAGAGCTGGTTCTCCGGGTACTGGAACACCAGGCCCACGCGCTGGCGGACCGCCCGTCGGTCGGTCGCCTTGTCGGCCAGGTCCATGCCGTCCACCAGCACGCGGCCGGACGTCGGCATGATCAGGCCGTTGAGATGCTGCACCAGCGTGCTCTTGCCGCTGCCCGTGTGGCCGATCAGGCCGATGAACTCGCCGTCATGGATGGTCAGGTTCACATCGGAGAGCGCCTTCGTCTCATACGGGCCGCCGCTCATGTATACGTAATTCAGATGCTCGATGACAATCGACATACTTCCTCCACCATCTCATCCACCGTCAGCACGTCCGCGCGCACATCAAGGCCGTCGGCCCTGAGCATGTGCGCCAGATCGGTCATCGGCGGGACGTCGAGCCCCAGCTCGCGCACGGCGTCCACCTGGGTGAACACCTCGCGCGGCGTGCCGCTCAGCGCGATTCTGCCCTCGTCCATCACGACCACATAGTCCGCCGTCGCGGCCTCGCCCATGTAGTGCGTGATGATGACGACGGAGATGCCCTCCTCCTTGTTGAGGCGGTGCACGGTGTTCATGACCTCCGCGCGGCCGCTCGGGTCGAGCATCGCAGTCGACTCATCCAGAATGATGACGTCCGGCTTCATGGCCAGCACGCCGGCAATCGCCACGCGCTGCTTCTGGCCGCCGGAGAGCATGTGCGGCGCCTTCTTGGCATATTTGGTCATGTTGACCGCCTTCAGCGCCTCGTCGATGCGCACGCGGATCTCACCCGGCTCCACGCCGTTGTTCTCCAGGCCGAAGGCCACGTCCTCCTCCACGACCGTCGCGACGATCTGGTTGTCCGGGTTCTGAAAGACCATGCCCGCATGCTGGCGGATGTCGAAGACGAGATCGTCATCGCGCGTGTCCAGCCCGCAGACCCAGACGTTGCCCTCCGTGGGCACATACAGCGCGTTGAACAGCTTGGCCAGCGTGCTCTTGCCGCTGCCGTTGTGGCCGAGGATCGCGAGGAATTCGCCGTTGCGCACGCGCATGGTCACGCCGCTGACGGCGTTCTTTTCCGCGTCCGGATACGCATAGGACAGCGTGCTGGCAATGATCCGGTTTTCTTCTGGTTTTGCCAAAATGGGTTCCTCCGTTAATTAAACGTCACGACTTCCTCTTCCGGCTCCTGCGCGGGCTCAAGCGCCGTCACATACAGCACGGGGCCGACGCCCTTGTACTGCTTGCGCTCCTCTGCCTGCACGCGCGCGGTGACCATCTGCCAGGATTTGGCCGCCGGCATCGGCAGGCCGTTGGCCTTGGCGATGAAGCCCACAAAGCGGACGTCCTCCGCGCAGCAGACCATGGCCATGCGGCCCGGCACATACTCGTCGCGGCCGATGTTGCGGCCCTTGTAGATGTAGCCCTTGAAGCGGACGGTCTTGCCGTCGTA
>JBJEUI010000080.1:0-2729 GCA_051883755.1 Candidatus Ventricola sp. | reverse complement strand
GGCGCAAAGCGCGCGATGTCCATGCCGCTGGGGATGATGTCCATCGGGGTGCGCACGCCGTAGTCATACAACAGGCCGAGGGTCTTGCCCGTCGGCGCGATGATGCGGTCAAAGCGGTTGCACCACCACTCGGAATACTTGCGCGCCACCTTGCGCGCCGCTTCGTCCGCCACGCCGTGGGTCACATAGTAGGTGTACTCCTCCCAGATGGTGTGATAGGTGTGGACGAGCGCGCTGTTGTTCGCCCTGGCGACGAGGCGGCCAAAGTGGCCCATCACAAATTCACTGTTGGTGTGAACGACGTCAAAGTCGAGCTTCGTCGCCTCCCAGTTGGTCAGCGGCCCGGGGAACGCGACATTGCGGTCCTTGAGCACGAGCAGCGGCGCAGAGGCGATGTAGTGAACGGTGTCCTGCTGGCAGCTCTCCCAGCCGCGGCACTTGGGTGCAAACACATGCACCTCGTGCCCGCGGCGGGTCAGCTCGCGGTGGAGCGTGAGCACGGACGTCGCCACGCCGTTGATTTCGGGATAAAACGTATCGGAAAACAGACCGATCTTCATGATATACTTCTCCTTCTCGGGAAACCCGGCTTGCCGCAAACGTACGGATCAGATCACAAACGCAGGATAAAAGCGGGCCGTGCCCGCTCCCACGTCCGGACAGCGTTGTCCAATCAGGTGATTCCGTGCACGCTGCATCATTCTTTCCACAGTCTCCTGCAAGCCAAAAATCCCCATTTCCATCGTTTATAGTGTATCACATCTTTCTTTTTCGGGAAAGAAAAAACTGTTCTTCCGCCATTTTTGGGCTGAATTATGGTCGTTCATGCGTTTTTCCTTGCAAATTTTCCTGTTTTGTGCTAGGATTTGTATGAAAAATCAGGGGAAAATGCAGCTTTCCCTTTTTGAAAGCGAGGGTTTTTCTTGGCGCTCTTCAAAGAAATCACGCCTGTGGCATCCATTCTGATGCCGATTGGTGAAACCTGGACCGTCTCCCGCTGCCGATACCGCTCCAATGATGAGGCATCCGGTCGTCTCTGCATCGCGACAGGCATTCACGGCAACGAGCGGATGGGCCAGCTGATCGTCTATGACGTGGCGCAGCGCATCCAGAAGGAGCCGCATCATCTGCACGGAACCGTGGACATCTATCCGATGCTCAACCCGCTGGGGCTGGATCTGTCCGAGCGCACGGTGCCCTCCGGCAACCGGCTGGACATGAACCGCGCGTTTCCCGGCTCTGCGGACGGCACAGCGCTGGAAAGCATCTGCTATCATCTCATCGAGGACATGAAGGATGCGGATCTGGTGCTGGACATCCATTCCAGCTCCCAGTTCACCAGCGAGCTGTTCGCCGTGCGCCTGCATGAGCAGAATGCGGACGCCATGATTCCCGGCGCGGCTTTGCTGTGTCCGGAGATGATGTGGGTCATGCCGGACAAGGCGGCCTACAACGCGACGCTCACCGGCGCGCTGACCCAGTCGGGCACCTGCGCCGCCATGCTGATGGTGGCCGAGCGCCGCCTGAATGCGCAGCGCGCGGCCGATCAGGTGGTCGACGGCATCTTCTGCAGGATGAAGGCGATGGGCCTGTGGTCCGGCGAGACGGTCAAAGCGCCCGCCGCCGAGCAGATTCCCTGCGTGCGCGAGCAGACGGACGCCTGCCGCATCACCTGCACGCGTCCGGGCATGTTTGTGCCGGTGGAGCGCATCGGCACCTATGTGGAGGCCGGCGAGACGCTGGGCACGATCATCGACGCACTGCGCGGCGAGCCGGTAGAAACCGTGACCGCCTCCGAGAGCGGCCTTGTCTATTCCCAGCGCCGCTATTCCGCCGTCTATCCGGGGACGCTCATCGCACGCCTGTGCAGAAAGGAACGCACATGAAAAAGGATATCCTCTTCACCGTGCCGTCGTACTTCCGCGACGACATGAACATCATGGGCTATCGTTTCGGCAAGGGGGAGAAGAGCTGCGTGGTGCTGGGCGCGCTGCGCGGCGACGAGGTGCAGCAGCTCTACGTCTGCGCGCGCCTGGTCTCGTTCCTGCGCGAGGTGGAGCGCGACGGCGGCATCATGCCCGGCAAGAGCGTGATGGTCGTGCCCACGGCGGTGGGCCTGTCCATGAACGCGGGCAGCCGTCTGTGGGCGCCGGAAAACACGGACATCAACCGCTGCTTCCCCGGCGACCTGAACGGCTCGACCACTGAGCAGATCGCGGGCGCGCTGTTTGAAAAGCTGAAGGCGTACAAGTACGGCGTGCAGCTGACGAGCTTCTATCAGAAGGGATCGTTCGTGCCGCACGTGCGCATGATGGAGACCGGGCGGCAGAACCCGGAGCTGGGCTGCGAATTCGGCCTGCCCTATGTCTATGTGCGCACGCCGCGCATCTCCGATCAGACGACGCTCAACTACTGCTGGCAGCAGGCGGACACGCAGGCGTATTCGCTCTACGCCGGCAAGACGCAGGAGATCGACGAGACCGCAGCCGATCAGACGCTGCGCGCCATCATCCGCTTCCTCAACGGCCGCGGCGTCATCCGCAGCGAGCAGACGCCGGGCCAGACCTCGAGCGTCATCACCAACGAGGACATTCTGACCGTCACCTCCAAGGCTCCCGGCCTGCTGCGCCGGGTGAAGCACGCAGGCGCGCATGTGCGCCGCGGCGAGCAGCTGGCGTTCATCATCAATCCGCTGGACGGCTCCGTGCGCGAGGTGCTCAAGACCCCGG
>JBJEUI010000079.1:0-14623 GCA_051883755.1 Candidatus Ventricola sp. | reverse complement strand
AGCCCGTGATGTCGCCCACGACGCCGCCGCCCAGCGCGATGACCAGATCCGCGCGCGTCAGGTGGAAATCCAGGAACGCGTCATACAGGCGCGCAAGCTGCCCGGCGCACTTGGTCTCCTCGCCCGCAGGCAGGATGACGACGGACGCCGAAAGCCCGGCCCGGTGCAGCTGCTCAAGCAGCGTGTAGGAATACAGCGGCGCGGTGTTGCTGTCCGCGACGACGGCGGCCTTGCGGCCCCTGTAGGGCGCAAACAGCGAGGCGCAGTTATGCAGCAGGCCGTGGCCGATGTGGATGTCATAGCGGCTTTCGGGGGCGTTGGCGGTCACAGAGACGACGGGCATGGACATTCCTCCTCTTGAAGCCGATCGGCAGTCAGTGAACTCCCTCAGTCAGCTTCGCTGACAGCTCCCTCGGGGAGGGAGCCTATTTGAATAACGGCGTTTTGCTCGGCATTGGGCCGCGCAGCCTGTCAAATTCCTTCTTGCGGTCGCTGGAGACGGTGAGGCGCTCGCGCAGCGCCTGACGGTCGCCCGTCCTGAGCAGATCGCTGTATTCCTGCAGCTTGCCGATGAGCTCGTCCGTAAGATTCGCCAGCGTCTCGCGGTTCACCCAGAACAGCTCGGTCCACAGGTCCGGCTCCAGCGCAGCCACGCGGGTCGCGCCGCGGAAGGAGCCGCCCTCAAAGCCGTAGCTGTCAAAGAGCAGGTGCTGGTCGCACAGGGCCAGCGCCATGACGTGCATCAGCTGGCTGGTGTAGGCGATGCGCTCGTCGTGCGCCTCGGGATTGGAGCGGACGATGTCCGCACAGCCCATGTGCAGCACCAGCTGCTCCATGAAGCGCACGGCGTCCTCCGGCACGGTCTCGTCGGGGGTCAGGATGTAATGGCAGCCGCGGAAGAGATCGCCGGTGGCGTTGGCAAAGCCGCCGCGCTCGCGGCCCGCCATCGGATGGCCGCCCAGATAGATGAAGGAGCGGTCAGGGAGCGCGGCAACCGCCTCGTGCAGCGGACGCTTGACGCCGCACACGTCGGTCAGCAGCGAGCCGGGCTTGATGCGGTGCGCATGCTCCCGCACAAAGGCCGCAGCGGCGTCGGGATGCAGGCACAGAACGGTTACGTCCATGCTCTCGAGCGGCGCCTCGGCAACGTCCTTCCAGGCGGCCTGCACCGCGCCGCGGCCCAGCGCCTCAAAGCGGGTCCACTCGTCGCGGTCGACGGCGTAGAGCTCGGCATCCGGGTAGCCGCGCAGCGCAAGCGCCATGCTGCCGCCGATCAGGCCGAGGCCGACAAACATGATTTTCATAGCGTGCGCTCCACAATCGGGGCCAGGGCGTGCAGCTTGCCCATCACCTGCGCGAACTGCGGCGGGGTCAGGCTCTGCGCGCCGTCGCACAGGGCGCACGGCGGGTTGTTGTGCACCTCGATGATCAGGCCGTCCGCGCCGGCGGCGACGGCCGCCAGGGACATGCGCTCCACCATCCAGTTCAGGCCCGTCGCGTGGCTCGGATCCACGATGACCGGCAGATGGGACAGCTGCTTGACCGCCTGCACCGCGGAGAGGTCGAGCGTGTTGCGGGTGTAGGTCTCAAACGTGCGGATGCCGCGCTCGCAGAGGATGACGTTCGGGTTGCCGGCGGCCATGATGTATTCCGCGCTCATCAGCCACTCGTAGACGGTGGCGCTCAGGCCGCGCTTGAGCAGGATGGGCTTGCGGGTCTGGCCCAGCTCGGTGAGCAGGTCGAAATTCTGCATGTTTCGCGCGCCGACCTGGATGACGTCCACGCGGCGGTCGAATTCCTCGACGAGCTTCGGGCTCATGATCTCGGTGCAGATGGGCATGCCGGTGAGCTCCCTGGCCTGCTCCAGCAGCGCAAGGCCCTCGAGCTTGAGGCCCTGGAACGCATAGGGCGAGGTGCGGGGCTTGTACGCGCCGCCGCGCAGGATGTTCGCGCCGCCCGCGCGCACCTTGAGCGCGGTATCGGTGAGCTGATCGTAGCTTTCCACGGAGCACGGGCCTGCAAAGATCGCCAGCTTGCGCCCGCCGACCGGCACGCCGCCGCAGTCGATGACGGAGTCCGTCGGGTGGAACTTGCGGTTCGCCTTCTTGAACGGCTCGGAGACCGGCATGATGCGCTCCACGCCCGGCTGGATCAAAAAGTCGGTCGGATCCAGGTGCGCCACGTCGCCGATGACGCCCAGCACCACGCAGTCCACGCCGGCGTTTCGCTGGATCTGCATGCCCTTCGCTTCGAGAGACTTGCACAGCGAGCCGATCTGCTCTTCGGTCGCCTTGGGTTTCATGATGATAATCATAGGGTATGCTCCTTCTTTCGCTTCATCATAATAAAAGGCTCCTGCCTTGTGTGGCAGGAGCCTGGTGAAACAGGTTGAACCGAAGGGTATGGTCCCCTTCTATCTTCTCATGCGCGCACAAAAGCAAGACTATTACCGCTAAAGCAATAGCCGCTAAATCGCGCAAAAGAGAAGCTGAACATGGGTGATATCCCTCCAAATCCGATTGCAGAAAGTATAGCACGCTGCAAAACGAAACGCAAGCGGTTTGTGAAAGGCGTGCAAAAGTTGACAGCCTGTCACTTGAAAGATGAATTCGATTCAACTTTTCGCAGCAGCTTTTTGACGTCGTCGCGCGAGGCGAGGGCGAGCAGATGCTCCGTGCCGGTGAAGGCGTAGTCGGGGCCGGGCATCGGGCGCAGCACGCCGTCCACCTTGACGGCCAGAATGTTGATGCGGTAGCGGCTGCGGATGTCGAGCGCGCGGATCGTCTGACCGACCCAGCTGGCCAGCGGCGGAATCTCGTAGATGGCGTACTCGTCCGTCAGCTCGATATAGTCAAACACATTGGTGGCGCTGGTGCGCATGGCGATGCGCTCGGCGCTGTCGCGCTCCGGATACACCACCTCGTCCGCGCCGTTGCGCAGCAGCAGGCGCGTGTGCAGATCGTTGCTGGACTTGGCGACGATGCGCTGCGCGTCCAGATCCTTGAGCATGGAGGTGATGAGCAGGCTGCTGGCAAAGTCGGAGCCGATGCACACGAAGCAGACGTCGAAATTCTTCACGCCCAGCGCGTGCAGCGCGGCCTCGTCGGTGCAGTCCGCGATCTGCGCGCTGGTGACGGCGTTGGCCAGATCGGTGACGACGGCCTCGTCTTTGTCGACGATCATGACCTCGTTGCCGAGCTGGGAGAGCTTGAGACACAGGTGGCGGCCGAAGCGGCCCAGGCCGATGACAAGAACGGATTTCATGGTGTAACCTCCCTGGTGGAATGATTGCGCTGCAACGCCTTCTGTAAAGCCCCGGTCTCGGTTGTCAAGCGACGGGATTTACAGCGTATCGTCGGGGATGCAGCCGGCAGCATGCCGGTTTAGCCGATGAGGATGCGCTCCTCCGGGCAGCGCAGCGGAGAGGGCGACGGACGGCGGGCAATGAGCAGCGCAAACGTGAGGCTGCCCAGACGGCCGGCATACATGAGCAGGATGAGGATCAGCTGCGCAAACACGCCCAGCTGCCGCGTGACGCCGGTGCTCATGCCGACGGTGTTGATGGCGGAGAAGACCTCGATGAGCACGTCCTTCAGCGCAAACTCCGGCTGCGCGGCGCAGATGGCCAGCGTGCCTGCCATGGCGAGCGTGACGTAGACGATGACGATCGAGCAGGCGCGGCGCATGAGGTCGTCCGGCAGGCGGCGGCCGAAGAGACGGATATCCTCCTCGCGCCGCAGGATGGAGACGGCCAGCAGCACCAGCACCAGCATGGTCGTGGTCTTCGCGCCGCCCGCAGTGGAGCCGGGATTGCCGCCGGTGAGCATGAGCAGCAGGGTCAGCAGGCTGCCGGCGGGCGAGAGATCGGACGTGGGCACGGTGTCAAAGCCGGCGGTGCGCGGCGTGACGGCGGAAAAGAGGCTGGCGAGCGCGCGCGTTTTCGTGTCCATGCTGGCCATGGACGCCCCGCCCTCAAAGCAGAAGAACAGGCAGGCGGGCACGAGCACGATGACCGGCGTGATGGCCAGCACGACGCGCGTGTGCAGCTGAAGGCGGCGGAAGCGGAATCTGTTTTCGATCAGATCATCCCAGACGAAAAAGCCCAGGCCGCCCAGCAGCACAAGGAAGACGGCGGTCAGGTTGACCAGCGGATCGGAGACAAAGAATTCCAGCGAGGAGAAAGGCCCGGAGACCGCGCCCATCAGGTCAAAGCCCGCGTTGCAGAACGCGGAGACGGCGTGGAACACCGCGTAAAAGAGCCCCTTGCCCGGACCGAGCATCGGCACGAAGCGCACGGCCAGCAGCAGCGCGCCGATTCCCTCGAGCAGCAGCGTGCCCAGCAGCGCGCGGCGCACGAGGCGCACGATGCCGCCGATGTGCAGGGTGGAGATGCTCTCCACCAGCAGCGTGCGCTGGCGAAGGCCGATGCGGCGCCTCATCATCATGGCTGCCAGCGCGATGACCGTCATCACGCCCAGACCGCCGATCTGGATGCCGACGAGGATCACGCAGCGGCCGAAGAGCGACCAGTGCGTCGCCGTATCCACGACGACAAGGCCGGTGACGCACACGGCGCTCGTCGCTGTGAACAGCGCGGTGAGCGGATCGGTCCAGGTATAGGCGCTTGAGGAGGCCGGAAGCATCAGCAGCAGGGTGACGGCCGCGATGATCGCCGCGAACCCCAGCGCGATGACGCCCTGAGCGCTCATGGGGGGATGCTTTTTGGGTTTGCGGGTCATGCGCGCCGTCACCTCCTGACGTCTTCAAAGATACAGTCATTGTAAGCGCAGCGTCTGCGAATGTCAAGTCAATGGAATTGAACGGCGGAAAGGGGGATTTCTTAAAATGAAAAAGGCGCTTCCGTCGGAGGAAACGCCTGTTGTACGCTCTTAGTTTGCCTGCGGGCCATTGCCGGCTCAGATCATGAAGCGCACGGCGACGGCCTTGCCCAGGATGCTGACGTTGCGGGTCTCCTCCGCGCCGCCGATGGTGATGGGCGCGTACCTGGGGTTGGAGGGCATCAGCTGGGTAAACGCGACGCGCCCGCTCGGATCGAGGATGCGGCGCACGCGCTTGAGCGTCAGCTCGTCATCCAGTGCGACCGCTGCGATTTCGCCGTCGCGCACGCTGTCCTGGCGGCGGATGAAGACGAGGTCCCCGGAATGGATGCGGTCGCCGGTCATGGAGTCGCCCTGCGCGATGAGCGCAAAGTCACACGCAATGCCCTCCTCGATGGTGGCAAAGTCCGTACCGTCGCCGGGCTTATAGATCGGCTCGCCGCAGGCCACGCTGCCGATGACCGGCACGCGGCGCACGCCGCGCTCCCGCACGGGCTCCTGCATCTGCTGACCGGACAGGAGCACCAGCGGCACGCCGAGCTTTTCGGCGTAATCCGCGACGACGGACAGGCGCGGGACGCGCTGCTTGGTCTCATAGCGGCTGATGACCTGCTTGGTGGTGCCCAAAATGGACGCGAGTTCGTCCTGTGAGAGGCCGCGCTCCTTGCGGATGGCCTTGAGCATATCGCCGAATTCCATGACTGCATGCCTCCTTTTCACCTGAGAGGAAATCGTGCAAAGCGTCGTGCAGCGGGCACGGCCTGCTTCTTCATCTGACATTATAACAGATTTGTCACCGTTTGCAACACTTTTAAAACTTTTTTCAAAAATTTGTCACCGAATGGTTGACGAACGGGCGTTCGCGTGCTAGAATGACGTTGTCGCCAAACGAGTGACACAAACTGGTAAAAGTCACCCGGATGGAGATTTGCATGGGTGGTTGATCAATTCCAGTTTTGATGTTCTATTTTCAAGACTGTGGAGAGACAATGCCGAAATTAGATGGAAAATTGTGGAAAAGTGGATTTTGTATGGAAAGGGGATCGAGGAGGCGTGGAAATGGCGATGGAGATGTCTTTGCAGCGGATGGCCGACCTGGAGCGGCGCGTGCTGGCGCTGGAGGAGCGCACACGAAGATCCCTGTGGACGCGGGAAGAGGAGAACCTGCTCAGGGAGGAGACGCTTGTCGCCCAGTACGGCGAGTACGTGGACAAGACGGCGACGGCAAAGATCCTGGGCGTGACGCGCGCGACGGTGTACGCGATGCTTTCGGACGGGCGCATCGAAGGCGCATGCAGCGGACGGCGCGTCAGCGTGCGCAGCATTGCGCGCTACATGGCCATGCCGAGAAACCGAAAAAACCAGCCGGCATGACGCCGGCTGGATGAAATACAGCAATTGCGTGAAAAGAGGGATTTGAAATGAGTCTGATTCAGCTGGTGCTTCTTCTTCTGTTCGGCGTGCCGCTGGTGGTGGCGTGCCTGGCGTTTACCCTGTGTGCGATGTGGATGCAGATGCGCGAGGATCAGCTGCGCGCAGAGAAGCAGGGATTGGCCGAAAGTGCATAATCGTCGAACAGCCGCGTGACGGCGTCCTGATAGGCAGCCATGGAGCTGGCCTTGCGGGCGGCCTTCAGCGGCTTTTCTGCGCCCTCGAAGCAGCAGGCGATGTTCTTGGCGACCTCGCGCATGCGCCCGAGCACGACGCTGGCAGGATAGGCCTCCTGATAGGCGCGCAGCAGGTCGTCGTGGAAGGCACGCAGCGTCTCCCTGCTCAGCGGCGCGCCGCCTGCATAGGTCTGCGCGAGCGCAGGATTGGCGAGCATGCCGCGGCCGAGCATCAGCGCACGGGTCTGCGGGTGCGCCTGCTCAAAGGCGCGGCAGGCCTCCGGGGTGAACAGGTCGCCGTTGTAGACCAGGGGTATGCGCAGCCGCGCCTCCGCGGCCGCATAGACGTCCCGGTGCACCGCGCCCTTGTAGTATTCCTCGCGCGTGCGGGGATGGATGATGAGCTCATGGATTGGGTAGCGGCTGTAAATCTCCATCAGCGCGTCAAACTCCTCCGGCGAGGAGAAGCCGATGCGCGTCTTGACGGACACACGGACCGGCGTGCGCGCAAAGATTTCATCCAGGAACCACGCAAGCTCCTGCGGGCGCTGCAGAAGGCCCGCGCCTTTGCCCTTGGCCGTGACCGTGCCGGACGGGCAGCCGGCGTTCAGATTGATTTCCTCATAGCCAAGATCCTGCAGCAGATTCGCCGCCCAGATGAAATGGTCGGCGTTTTTTGTGAGCACCTGCGGCACGGCATAAAACCCGGCGTTGGCCTGCGGATCGACGTTTTTGCGCTCGCGCGGGGTGAGCACGAGGTTCTGCGTGGGGCTGATGAAGGGGATGAAGTACTTGACCGGGCCGGTGAAGTGCGCATGGTGCACCTGGCGGTAGAGGGTATCGGTGACGCCCTCGAGCGGCGCGAAATAGACGGGGAGGGACATGAAAAGCTCCTTTGCAACAGAGTGGAATCCATTGTAACACGAAATGGGCCTCCGGGCAATTGACAAACGCGCGCGCTGTCGCTACAATGGGAGAAATTCTGCAAAGCAGAAAAGAGGCGTGTGCATATGAAAAACAACTTGGCCCTGCGCGGCGCGCTGCTGACCCTGCTGGGCGGCATGCTCTGGGGATTCTCCGGCACATGCGGCCAGTACCTTCTGCAGACCAAGGGCCTGACGAGCGAGTTCATCGTTCCCATCCGCCTGATGACGGCGGGCGTCGTGCTCCTGCTGATCTGCCTGGCGCGCGAGGGCAGGCGTGTCTTTGATATCTTCAGGAAGGATGCGCGGGATATCATCATTTTCGGCGTGCTGGGCATGAGCATGTGCCAGTACACCTATTTCTCCGCGATTGGCGCGTCGAACGCCGGCACGGCGACGGTGCTGCAGTATACCGGCCCGGTGCTGATTCTGGTGTTCATGTCCCTGCGCAGCAAGCGGCTTCCCCGGCCTGCGGAGGTGCTGGCCATCGTGCTGGCGCTGGCGGGCACGTTCCTGCTGGCCACGCACGGCAACCCGCGCGCCATGGTCCTTTCTCCCAGGGCGCTGTTTTGGGGCCTGCTCTCTGCCGTCGCGCTGGCGGTGTATACCGTGCAGCCGGGCAGGCTGCTGCAGACGTACGGCTCGGCGGTGGTTACGGCCTGGGGCATGCTGATCGGCGGCGCCATGCTGATGGCGGCGTTCCGGCCGTTTTCCATGGAGGTCGCGCTCGATGCGCAGGCGGTCACGGCGATGGTGGTGATCATCCTGGTGGGCACGGTGGCGGCGTTCTCGGCGTATATGGAGGGCGTGCGCTGCGTCGGCCCGAAAAAGGGCAGCCTGTACGCGTCCATCGAGCCGGTGTCCGCGGCGGTGTTCTCTGCGCTGCTGATGGGCGCGCGCTTCACCGGCATGGATGTGCTGGGCTTTGCGTGCATCCTCTCGACCATCTTCCTGCTGGCGATGGATAAGAAGGATTGATGCCGTCTTCAGGTCAGAAAACATTGAGTGCGTCACTTAATGATGCGAATGCGAATGAACTCCCTCAGTCAGCTTCGCTGACAGCTCCCTCAAGAGGGAGCCTAATTCCCTTTATGCAACCCTGGCCTCCCTCTTGAGGGAGGTGGCTGCCGCAGCAGCCGGAGGGAGTGGTCTTTCGTTCGCATTAGCTCCCTCAAGCTCTCTATTCCATATGAAAAGCACCGACCTTGCGATCGGTGCTTTTTGCTTGGGCGCTTTACGCCTGGGCGAGCCACTCGTCGGCCTTCGCGGCGGACATGCGCTTAATGCCCTCTTCAGCATACTTGGAGTCCGGGCCGCCGAAGGTGTACAGGAAGAACTTGCCGCCCTCGGTCTTGTAAAGGGACTCTTCGTAGCCGGCCGGGTCGCCGAAGGCGCCGAAGGAGCGCTTGGAAACCAGCTCGGAAGCCTCGGTATCGTACTCGACCTTGCAGATAATCTTCTTCATAAAATCAGGGATCCTTTCATTTCGTTGTTCGTTGTTGTTATCTGTTTATGGCTGCTGGCAGCCGGGAAACGCTTGCTGACGGGAAACTGATATACCAGCATCCGCTGCAAATGTATGATAACATAAAGCTTTCAAGAACTCAACACCCCCTGGTAAGAATGATGAATTCTGGCAAAAAAACAGGCAATGGTTATGTGGATAAAGCGAAATAAATCAGGGCAGAACAGCGTTTTTCCGGTTTTCAGGAACAGAAAATTGGCGCACTGACCGCCTGAAAATGAAGATCGGCGGAAAAAAGGGGCTTGACAGAAACCCGAACCTGTCGTACAATCCGGTTAAATCATTTTAGCTAAAAACTTTTAAGTAAAATGATTGAAATAAAGATTCGAGGAGTATACAGATATGAATTTTGAAACCGTGCGCAATGTGATTGCGGAATCCCTGGGCTGCGATGTGGGGCAGGTGACCCTGGAGGCGAAGCTGGTGGAGGACCTGGGCGCCGATTCCCTGGCGTCTGTGGAGCTGCTCATGGCGATCGAGGAAGCGACCGGTGTGTCCATCGACGACGAGCTGATGCCCTCCATCAAGACGGTGGCGGACATCATGAAGGTCATCGAGGAAAACAAGTAAGGGTTACTGATTGGCCCGCCGGCGCAGCTTCCGGCGGGTGCTTTTCATCAATGGAAGGGCTTAAGCATGACAAACCAGGAAATTTTTGAGCTGATGGACCGCTTTGAGCGCAGCAGCATCCGCATGATGCGCCTGAGCACGGGCACTTCGACGCTGGAAATGAGCAAGGATGCGCCGGCTGCTCCGGCTGTCCCGACTGCGCCGCTTGCTCCGGCGGCGCCTTTCATGGCCGCGCCGGCCGCCGCGCAGGAGAGCGCACAGCCGTCTGCGGCAGGCGAGCCTGCAGCGTGCACGATCACCGCGCCGCTGGCGGGCGTGTTTTATGCCGCGTCCGCGCCGGGCGAAGCGCCGTATGTGCGCGTGGGCGACCGCGTGAAGCAGGGCGATACCGTGTGCCTGATGGAAGCGATGAAGATGATCAGCGAGATTCCCGCGCCGTGCGACTGCGTCATCACGCAGGTATTCAAGGAAAACGGCGTGCTTGCCGGCTATGGCGAGCCGCTCTTCGGTGTTCAGCCATGCTGAAGCGGGTGCTGATCGCCAACCGGGGCGAAATCGCGCTGCGGATTCTGCGTGCCTGCCGGGAATCGGGCATGGAAACCGTCGCTGTGTATTCCACCGCGGATGAAAAAGCGCTGCATGTGCAGCTGGCGACGCAGAGCGTGTGCATCGGCCCGGCGGCGGCCGGCGAGAGCTATCTCAACCAGAATGCGCTGCTGGCCGTGGCGAAGGCCACCGGCTGCGACGGCGTGCATCCGGGCTATGGCTTCCTGTCTGAAAACGCGGAGTTTGCCGACGCGTGCCGGGAGGCGGGGCTGACGTTCATCGGCCCGGGCGGCGACGTGATCCGCCGGGCGGGCGACAAGGCCGCGGCCCGGCAGATGATGCGCGCTGCGGGCGTGCCGGTTACGCCGGGCTCGGACGGCCCGGTGGAGACGGTGCACGCAGCGCTGGCGGCTGCGCATCAGGTGGGCTATCCCGTGCTGCTCAAGGCGAGCGCCGGCGGCGGGGGCCGCGGCATCCGCCGCTGCGACAACGACGGGCAGCTTGAGAGCGCCTATCAGCAGGCGAAGGCCGAGGCTTTGGCCTGCTTTGGCAACGACGAATTGTATCTGGAAAAGCTGGTGCTGCGTCCCCGGCATATCGAGGTGCAGGTGCTCGCGGACAGGCACGGCCATGCCGTGCACCTGGGCGACCGCGACTGCTCCATCCAGCGCCGCAACCAGAAGCTGATTGAGGAGGCGCCCGCCTGGGGCCTGAGCGACGCGATGCGCCGCGAGATGGGCGAGGCGGCCGTGCGCGCGGCGAAGGCCGTGGGCTATGAGAGCGCGGGCACGGTCGAGTTCCTGCTCGACGAGACGGGCGAACACTTTTATTTCATGGAGATGAACACGCGCATCCAGGTGGAGCACGGCATCACCGAGATGATCACCGGCGTCGACCTGGTGCGCGAGCAGCTGCGCATCGCCTCCGGCCTGCCGCTGTCCATCGGTCAGGAGGACATCCGTCTGACGGGCCATGCCATCGAGTGCCGCATCAACGCGGAGGATCCGCAGCAGGATTTCCGTCCCGCGCCGGGCCCCGTGGAGTTCATCCACTTCCCGGGCGGCAACGGCGTGCGCGTGGATTCCGGTCTGTTTAACGGCAGCGAGCTTTCGCCGTACTACGACTCGCTCGTGGCCAAGGTGATGGCCCACGGCCGGACGCGCCTGGAGGCCATCCGGCGCATGCGGCGCTGCCTGGAGGAATTCGCCCTGGAGGGCTTTGCGACGAACGCGGAGCTGTCCTATCAGATTCTGTACCATCCGGCGTTTATCCGGGGGAACTGCAATACCGCGTTCCTGGAGGAGAACCTGGCTCAGCTGCTGGATTTCAGCCGCCGGGCGGGCGATGAGGAGGAGCAGCTGTGACCGACGTATTTGCAAAACGGCGCTTCCGCCTGCGGGCGATGAAGAAGCTGATGGACAATTATCTGCCCGCGGATCAGCTCGCCGCCTGCCCCAAATGCCTGCGCGACATCCCGATTGCGCAGAAGGAGGAGAACCTGTCCGTCTGCCCGCACTGCGGCTATCACTGGCCCATCGGCGCAAAACGGCGGCTGGAGCTCGTCATGGACGCGGGCAAGTACCGCGAGCTCAACGCCGACGTGCGCGCGGGTGACCCGCTTCATTTCCCCGGCTACCCGGAGAAGCTTCAAAAGGCGCACGAGGCGACCGGCATGAACGAGGCCGTGCTCACGGCGACGGGCATGATTCACGGACACCGGTGCGTGGTCTGCGCGCTGGACGGCAGGTTTCTGATGGGCAGCATGGGCGCGGCCGTGGGCGAAAAGCTGACGCTGGCCATCGAGCACGCGCAGCGCAACCGCCTGCCGCTGATCATCTTTTCCGCCAGCGGCGGCGCACGCATGCAGGAGGGCATCCTCTCGCTGATGCAGATGGCCAAGACCAGCGCCGCGCTGAGGCGCTTTTCGGAAAAAGGGCTGCTGTTCATCTCCGTGCTCACCGATCCCACGACCGGCGGCGTGACGGCGAGCTTCGCCTCGCTGGGCGACGTGATCCTGGCCGAGCCGGGCGCGCTGATTGGCTTTGCCGGCCCGCGCGTGATCGAGCAGACGATCGGCGAGAAGCTGCCCGAGGATTTCCAGCGGGCGGAGTTCATGATGGAGCACGGCTTTGTGGACGCGGTGGTGGAGCGCAGCAGGCTGCGCGATGCGCTTGGGGAGCTTCTGCTCCTGCATCAGGGAGGAAAGGCATGAACGGTGAGATGACGGCGCACGAGCGCGTGCAGATTGCGCGCCATCCGCAGCGCCCCGGCATCAGGGACTATATCGACGCGCTCTTCCCGCACTTCTTTGAGCTGCGGGGCGACAGGCTCTGCGGCGAAGACGAGGCGATTCTGGGCGGCGTGGCGCTGTACCACGGCCAGCCGGTGACGGTCATCGGCACGAGGAAGGGCAGGACGCTGCAGGAGAACCTGCGCGCCAACTTCGGCATGCCCAGCCCCGAGGGCTACCGCAAGGCGCTGCGGCTGATGAAGCAGGCCGAGAAGTTTCACCGGCCGATCATCACGCTGATTGACACGTCCGGCGCGTACCCCGGCATGAAGGCCGAGGAGCACGGACAGGGCGAGGCCATCGCGCGCAATCTGTACGAGATGAGCGCGCTGACGGTGCCGGTGATCGCGGTGATCACCGGCGAGGGCAACAGCGGCGGCGCGCTGGCGCTGGGCGTGGCGGACCGCGTGCTGATGCTGGAAAACGCGGTGTACGCCATTCTTTCGCCCGAGGGCTTTGCCAGCATTTTGTACAAGGACGCCTCCCGCGCGGGCGAGGCAGCCGAGGTGATGAAGCTGACCGCGCCGGAGCTTGAGGCGCTGTGCGTCATCGACGGGATCATCCCCGAGCCGCAGGGCGGCGCGCACATGGACCCGGCGCGCGTGATGCAGGCGGTCGACGAGGCGATTGACGCCCAGCTCAGAGAGCTGATGAAGCTGCAGGGCAAGGCGCTTGCTGAACAGAGATATCAGAAATTTCGCAGGATGAGCGCTTTTGAACGGGCGGAGCTTGACAAGCAGCCCGACGCGCGACAGGAGAAATAAGATGAAGAAGCTGAATGAAATTCTGGGAACCCGGTATCCCATCATCCAGGGCGGCATGGCGAACATCGCCACCGGCGAGTTTGCCGCCGCCTGCTCAAACGCCGGCGCGCTGGGCGTGATCGGCGCGGGCGGCATGCGCACGGCGGACGAGCTGCGCAGCCATATCCGCCGCTGCCGTGAGCTGACGGACAAGCCCTTCGGCGTGAACATCATGCTGATGAACCCGAGCGCGGACGAATTCGCGCGGGTGGTCATCGAGGAGCGTGTGCCGGTGGTGACCACGGGTGCGGGCAATCCGGGCAAGTACATCCCGGCGTGGAACGAGGCGGGCATCAAGGTGATCCCGGTGGTGGCTGCGGTCGCGTTTGCGCAGCGCTTCTCCCGCCACGGCGTGGCCGCCGTGATCGCGGAGGGCACGGAGTCCGGCGGCCATGTCGGCGAGATGACGACCATGGCGCTGGTGCCGCAGGTGATCGACAGCGTGGACGTGTCCGTCATCGCTGCAGGCGGCATCGCGGACGGACGGCAGCTGGCCGCAGCGCTGGCGCTGGGCGCCTGCGGCGTGCAGGTGGGCACTTGCCTGCTGACGAGCACCGAGTGCCCGATTCACGACAACTACAAGCAGGCGCTGCTCAAGGCGCGTGACAGCGATACGCTCGTCACCGGCCGCAGCGTGGGCGGGCCCGTGCGCGTGATCCGCAACAGGATGTCGCGCGAGTACATCCGTCAGGAGCAGCAGGGCGCGACGCTCGAGGAGCTGGAGAAGCTGACGCTGGGCGGTCTGCGCCGCGCGGTGCTGGAGGGCGACGTGGAAAACGGCAGCGTGATGTGCGGCCAGGTGGCCGGCATGCTGCATGAGGTGAAACCCGTTGCGCAGATTCTTGATGAGATGACTGAAGGCGCCAGACGCGCGATGCAGGAGACGAACGGAGGGTGGCTCAGTGCGCTTTGAGAACAAGGTGGCCGTCGTGACCGGCGGCAGCCGCGGCATCGGCCGGGCGATCTGTCTGGAGCTGGCCAGGCAGGGCGCGAGCATCGTGCTGTGCTACGCGGGCAACGAGCAGGCGGCGGAAGAGACGGCCGGGGCCTGCCGCGCGGAGGGCGCGCGTGTGATGAGCGTGCGCTGCGATGTGGCCAATGCCCAGCAGGTGAAGGACATGATGAAGGCCGCCGTCAGGGAGTACGGCCGCATCGACGTGCTGGTCAACAACGCGGGCGTGACGCGCGACGGCTTTCTGCTGATGATGCGCGAGAGCGACTATGACGCGGTGCTGGATACGAACCTCAAGGGCACGTTCCTGTGCATCAAGAACGTGGTGCACACGATGATGAAGCAGAACTACGGGCGGATTGTGAACGTCAGCTCGGTGACGGGCCTGCGCGGCAATCCGGGCCAGGCGAATTATGCGGCCAGCAAGGCCGGCGTGATCGGCCTGACCAAGGCGGCGGCCAAGGAGCTGGCGATGAAGAACATCACGGTCAACGCCGTCGCGCCGGGCTTCATCGAGACGGACATGACCGCGGCGATGACCGATGCGGCCAGGGCTGCGGCGCTTGCCG
>JBJEUI010000078.1:0-2732 GCA_051883755.1 Candidatus Ventricola sp. | reverse complement strand
TTCGGGTTGACCATGCCCGCGCCGAGCACCTCGATCCAGCCGGTGCCCTTGCAGATGCGGCAGCCCTTGCCGTGGCAGTTGACGCAGGTGAGGTCGACCTCGGCGGACGGCTCGGTGAACGGGAAGAACGACGGGCGGAAGCGCGTGGTCATGTCATCGCCGAAGAGCTTCTGCGCGAACGCATCCAGCGTGCCCTTCAGGTCAGCCATCGTCACGTCCTCGCCGACGACCAGGCCCTCCATCTGATGGAACACCGGGGAGTGCGTCGCGTCCACCTCGTCCGCGCGGTACACGCGGCCCGGGCAGACAATGCGGAACGGCGGCTTGCGGGTGAGCATCGTGCGCGCCTGAACCGGGGAGGTATGCGTGCGCAGCACGACGTTGTCCTCGATGTAGAACGTATCCTGCGCATCGCGGGCCGGATGGTTCTTCGGGATGTTCATCAGCTCGAAGTTGTACAGATCGAACTCAACCTCCGGGCCCTCCACGACGTCAAAGCCCATGCTGGTGAACACGCTGAGCATCTGATCCTGCACCAGCGAGATCGGATGCTGCATGCCGATGGGCCTGTGCCTGCGCGGCTCCGTCACGTCAATCGCCTCGCGCGCGAGCTTCTTTTCCTGCTCGCGCTGCTTGAGCTGCGCGTCCAGCGCGTCCATCTGCTCGGTCAGCGCGGTGACCACATCGTTGATCATCTGGCCGGCCTTGGGACGATCCTCCGCCGGGATCTGGCCCATGGAGCGGCGAAGCAGCGTCAGTTCGCCCTTCTTGCCCAGCAGCTTGAGCTTCAGCGCGTCAAGACCCGCCTTGTCGCCGACCTGCGCAAGCTGCGCCTGCGCGTCTTCCTGGATTTTTCGCAGTTGTTCTTGCATATCCATGTTGAGTTTAGCCCTCCTTCATTTAAAAAGAAAAAAGCCCCGTCCGCAAAGGGACGAGGCTGAATTTCCCCGTGGTACCACCCAAATTTCACCTCGTGCATGCGTTCGCATGCAAGAAGGCCTTGACAAGATAACGGGTCATCCGTCCCCGCCTACATATCAGCGGAGCAGCTCCTGAGTGAATTTCCCGCAGCATGCCTAAACGGAATTCCAGCCTCGTTCCGTTCTCTCTGCAAGGCCGCCTGTGCCGGGCTTTGTCTCAATCTTCGCCTTTAGGGGGTATTATACATGATTTTCCGGCGAATGGCAAGCAGAAAAACGCGCAAAGCGTCACTGCAGATACGCCGGGTCGTCGCAGTAACAGAATTCGCCGGGACGATGCTCGCATCCGCAGGCCTCCGTCAGCTCCGCTTCCGGCAGCTCCAGCTCCGGCATCTCCTCCTGCATGGTCATCTCAAACAGATGGGCAGCAAACCGCCCCATGACACGCTCAATCTCCTGCTCGTCGTTGGATACCACATACTCAAGCGCACCGTCGACCGTCCGGTCCTCGCGCACGAGCATCAGCATGCCTTCGCCGCGCTCGATTTCGCTTCCGTCGTCCAGGAGAATGTACGTCTTTTCTCCCAGCCGCATGGTCGCCAGATGGCGCATGGACATCCGCCGTCCTTCAATGTCGCAGATTTCGACCCACTCATCGTCAAAGAGCTCGTCTTCTCCAAATGATTCCGCCATGTGTTTCCCTTCAAAATGATGATGAAATGTTACGCTTCCTCGCTTTGCGCCAGATACGCCTCATAGACCGCAGCGATAAGCGCCTCGTCCTCCAGCGACTGGTAGCACGCGTTGCCTTCCCCGTCCGTCGTGCTGCGCATGATGAAGCTCTCGTCCTGCTCAATGTCGCCGGCCGCCTCCGCACAGGTCAGCAGCACATACTCCTCGCCCGCGTAGCGGATGCTGGCGCTCAGATAGAAGCGGATCGTGTTGCCGTCCTCGTCTTCCATCTCCAGGATGCCGTCGTCCTCTTCCTCCTCGTCCCCGCCGTCGTCCGCCATCGCGACGGCAGCGTCCAGATAGGACTGAAGGATCACCACGGCCGCGACCATATCGACCTTCTTCTTGCGGTCTTCGCGGCGCATGTTCGCCTCCAGCAGCGCGCTCTCGGCGAGCATGGTGGTCATGCGCTCGTCATAATACTCGACAGAAAGCCCCAGCTCCTCCAGCTTTGCAGCAAATTCCCTGACCTTCTCCACCTGGAAGCCCTGCGTGCCGTCCATGTTGCGCGGCAGTCCGCAGAGAATGCGGTCGGTCCCATACCTGCGCGCAATCTCGGCAATATGGCGCGAATCCGGGCCATATCCGATGCGCGTGTATGTCTCAATCGGCTGCGCGGTCACGCCCAGCGGATCGCTCACAGCGATGCCGATGCGGCGGTCGCCCACGTCCAGCGCGACAATTCTCTTGTCCATGTCCGGCTTCCTCAAACGTTCTTGGACAGATAAAACTGCACGAGCTCCTCGAGCAGTTCATCCCTGTCGATGCGGCAGATCAGCGAGCGGGCGTTCTGATAGCTGGTGATGTACGTCGGATCACCGCTGATCAGGTAGCCCACAATCTGCGTAATCGGATCGTAGCCCTTCGCAGACAGCGCGTGATAGACGCACAGCAGGATCGTCTGCGCGTCCTGCGGATTGTCGCTGATGGCCTTGAAATGCTGCGTCCCCATATCCGAATTGATCATGGCGCGTCCCCCCTACAGGTTGTTGGCAGACTATATTATACACGATACGGGGAACGGTTTCAATCTCCTGCCATGTAAATTCTTTTCGGGTCTATGCCGCGATCGACAGGCTG
>JBJEUI010000077.1:0-2737 GCA_051883755.1 Candidatus Ventricola sp. | reverse complement strand
CGCCGGATCTGGAGTGCCTGGAGGCCATCGATGTGCCGCTGTTCAACGAGCAGCTCGTCGATCTGCTGGCGGGGCGCGAGGTGGAGCTGCCGCGCTACTCGTTTTACACCAAGCGACGCGAGGAAAAGGGCGTGAAGCTCTCGATTTCCGGGGACGATATCCTGATCATCGAGGGCATCCACGGCCTCAACGACGCGCTGAGCAGCGATATTCCCAGCGAGCTCAAGTTCCGCGTGTATGTCAGCGCGCTCACGCAGCTGAACCTCGATTGCCACAACCGCATCCGCACGACCGACGTGCGGCTCATGCGCCGCATGGTGCGCGATCACCGCACCCGCGCGACCAATGCGCTGGAGACGATGCAGATGTGGGACAAGGTGCGCGCGGGCGAGGAGAAGTACATCTTCCCGTTCCAGGAGAAGGCGGACGTGATGTTCAACACGTCGCTGCTCTACGAGATTGCCGTGCTCAAAAAGTACGCGTATCCGCTGCTGCGCGAGATCGGCGAGGACAGCCCGTATTACACCCGCGCGCGGCGCCTGTGCAAGTTCCTGCACTACTTCAAGGACATGGACGAGGAGAGTGAAATCCCGCCCACGTCGATCCTGCGCGAATTCATCGGCGGGTGCACATTCTACGGCGAATGACGCGCTGAAAGACAGATTTTTCCTGACGGTTTGCTGATACTTTTTCCCTTCCTGGCGCACAATAGCGTCAAGGAGGCGAATCCAGTGAAAAAAGGAATTTTAGTCCTGCTGTGCATCGTCATGGCAGGCATGGTGCTCAGCGGCTGCGCGGCGCGCACGGCCAGCGGTACGACGGCGACGGCGGCGCCCATCACGACCAACAGCCCGATGGCAGCGACGAACGCTCCGGAAGCGGCGGCGACGGTCTCGCCGGATATGTCCCCGGACATGAACAACGGCGCGGCGATGGGCGCGCAGACCGGCACGACGGCGGGGACAATGAACAATGGTACGAACGGCACGTCGATGACCCCGGCGCAGGCCGGCAGGCTGGCGGAGCAGATCGCGGATGCGGTTGAGCGCATCAGCGAGATCGACGACGCGGAGGTCGTCATCGGCAACGATTCCCGCGTGCTGGTGGCGGTCGAGTTTGAGGATCAGTATCAGGCGGGTCTGGACGACCGCATGAAGCAGATGATCGTCCAGGCGGTGCAGAAGGTGGACGACGGGCTCAAGGACATCGAGATCACCGACGACGACACGCTCTACGGTCAGGTCAAGGGGCTGGGCGAGCGCCTGGCGAACGCGACCGGCCTTGACGAGCTGGCCGATGACTTCGGCGACCTGTGGGATCGGATCACGGGAAGATAAAAAAGATCAGCTTGAATGGCGTGAAGCGAAGAAGGGGTTCGGGGACATTGTCCCCGCGCTCCTTCTTCGCTTCGTATATATCAGAGCAATTGAATCACATCCACCTCATCGATTCCATAATGCGCGAACAGCTCGAGCGCTTCCCTTGTGATCCTCTCGCCGGACACCGCGATGGGAATGGCCGGCGGGCAGGCGACGGTCGGCGCGCCGCAGACGCGGCCCAGCGCGGCCACGGCGGGGATCGTCTCGTGCGGGGCAAACACCGCCTCGCGGATGGAGCAGACGCGTTCGCCCCTGGCGATGGGCAGGAAGGGCTGCGGATGTGCGCTTCCCCGGCAGACGCCCAGCGCATCGATCAGGCGATCCATGTCTGCCTGCGGAGTTTCGGGCGTGAGCATGAAGACGACCGTCTCCGGATCGGCGAACTCGCATTCCACGCCGTGCTCGCGCAGCTGCTGTGCCAGCGCCGTGCCCGAGGTGCCTGCGGCGCACGCATCGAGCGTCACCTTCAGCGGATCGGAGGGCAGCGTCTTCCAGCCGTTTTCGGCAAGACGCGCGCGCAGCGCACCGATGCGGCCGACAGTTGCTGAAAGCGCCTGCGTGTAGCTGTCCGCCAGATAGGCATTGCACAGATCCAGTGAGCAGAGCGTCAGGTAGGACGGGCTGGTGGAGCCAAAGAGCGCCAGCGCCTGCTTAGCCTGCTGCGCGAAGGCGGCGGGCGCAGATTTTGCGATGTGCAGGTATGCGCCGCCGGTGAGCACGGGCAGCGTCTTGTGCGCGGAGTCGCAGCAGATGTCGGCGCCCAGGTCGAGCGGATGCTGCGAGGGGGAGAGAAAGCGCAGGTACGCGCCGTGCGCGTTGTCCACAGCCAGCACCGTGCCGTGCGCGTGACAGACCCTGGCGAGCGCGGCGAGGTCCGCCTGACCGCCGAGGTAGTCCGGGCTGGTGATGTAGACCGCCGCAGGCGGCGCGTCCATGGCAGCAAGCGTGGCCTCCAGCTGCTCGGGCGAGACCCCGCAAGCGCACAGCGAGGTCATCTTCTCCGGCCAGAGCCAGACGACGTCGAGATTAAGCAGCGCCGCGGCGAAGACGAACGCCTTGTGCACATTGCGCGCGCTTACGATGACCGGTCTTGAGCCGGGCGCGCGGCAGGTCAGGCAGAGGAAGAGCATCGCGCGGATGCACTGGCTGGAGCCCTCGGTGGACAGAAGCGTGCGCGCGGAGCCGAAGAGCTGCGCGGCGTTGTCCTCGCTCTCCCTGATGATGCCGCCTGCTTCATACAGGCTGTCGGCGCCGGCGATCTCCGTGATGTCCAGCGCCTCACAGCCGAGAAATGCCCGGCCTTTGTGACCGGGCATGTGCAGACGCGCCGTCCCGGAGGCGGCGTAGCGCCGCACAAA
>JBJEUI010000076.1:0-14766 GCA_051883755.1 Candidatus Ventricola sp. | reverse complement strand
TGGGTGCAGGTGTACGAGCTGCCCGAGGAGGTCGTCATCATGCTGCTGCGCAGCGAGAAGCAGAAGAGCCGTACGGGCCGCGTCTCCTTCAAGATTGCCAACGGCGTCGCGCAGGAATGGGCGCAGAGCGGCGTGCGCACCATTGAGGATGCGGATCGCATGCTCGTGCTCTCCGGCGAACGGGAGCGGGAGCTCAAGCGTCTGCTGGCGCGACTTGGCATGCGCCATGCGCCCAGCGAGGATGAGAAGACGCTGTACAAGAAGTGGATTGACGAGTGGGGCTTCACGCCGGAGGCGGTGCAGGAGGCCTGCCGCGAGACGACGAAGGGCACGCCGACGATGGCCTACCTGGACGGTATCCTGCTTCGGCAGCATCAGCTGGGCCGCCACGACGTGCAGGAGATTCTCGGCGGTATCACGAACGAGAAGACTGCCCGAGACTTTGCACGCGAGGTGTTTGCGGGCCTGGGCCGCACGGGCGTTACGCCGACGGCGGACGATCTGGCGCTCATCGAAGGCTGGCGCAGGGACGGCAGCAGCGATGCGCTGATCCTGCTGGCGGTCGCCGCGGCACACAGGCGCGCGGGCGGAGGCACGATAGATGACGTGGGCGCTTGGCTGGAGAAGTGGAAGCGCCAGGGGCTGACGACGCCGGAGGCTGTCACCGCGCACAATAACCGCCAAAAGGCGCTCAATGCGCAGCTGCGTGAAATCTACGACGCGGCGGGCGTGGAGAAGAAGACCAATCAGCCGGACCGCGATCTGCTCTGCGCCTGGATGGGCGAGATGGGCATGAGCATGGAGCTCGTGCTGCTGGCCGCGCAGTACGCGCGCGGGAGCGGCGCGCCGATGATGACCATGAACCGGATTCTCTCCGACTGGCAGCGTGCGGGCATCAAAACGCAGGAAGCCGCGCGCGCCGAGCACGACAGCCACGTCAGGGGCGCAAATGCCCCGGCTGCGCAGACAGCCAGAACGCAGGATGTGATGCAGCGCTACACGCCGGAGGAGCGCAGAAAGACGTACAGCGCCGCGGTGCTGGACTTTGAGGAGGAGGACAGCTGATGCTCAGTCGTGAAAATGTGACGCGCGAGGCCCTGTCCGGGCTGGAGGCCCAGCGCGCCGCCAACATGATGGAGGAAAAGCGCCGCCGCGCTGAGGCGGAACAGAGGAGCCCGGCGGTGGCGGAGCTGCTTGCCCGGCGCCAGAGGCTGTTCTTTACCGGCATGCGCGGCGCGTTTGCCTCGCCGGAGAAGGCGAAGGAGATTTCCGGCAGCATGCAGCGGGAGATGGAGGAGATCAATGCGCATCTTCGCGCGGAGCTTGCATCCTGCGGTCTGCCGGAGGATTATCTTCAGCCGGTGTACCGCTGTGCGCTGTGCCGCGACACGGGCTATGTCGGCGAGCCGGTGCATGAGCAGTGCAGCTGCCTGAGGCGCGCGGTGATGAACCGGCTCTATCAGGCCGAGGGGCTTCAGGGGCTTGAGCGGGAGAACTTTGCGTCGTTTGACGAGCGCATCTTCCCGGATGAACCGATCGAGGGCAGAAAGCTGACCCAGCGCGCCCATATCAACAAGGTTCGCGCGTACTGCGAGGAATACGCGGATGCGTTTGCTGTGGATGAGGGGAAGGGCCTGCTGCTGTGCGGCCGTTCCGGCCTGGGCAAGACGTTTCTGATGAACTGCGTGGCGCAGCGGGTGCTGGAGCGCGGGTACTCCGTGGTCGTCGTGTCCGCGTACAAGCTGATCGAGGCAATGCGCCGCTTCCAGTTCGGCGAGGAGGGCGTGGAGCAGGTGCAGGACATGCTCGCCTGCGATCTGCTGTGCATCGACGATCTGGGCAGCGAGCCCATGCTGCGCGGTGTGACGGTCAGCTCGATCTATCATATCGTCAACGAGCGCCGCAACGCGAACCGCGCCGTCGTGGTCACGACGAACCTCGACAGCGACCAGCTGTATGAAAAGTACGAGGACCGCATCGGTGCGCGGCTGACCGATCCCAGCCACATGAAGGTGATCCCGTTCATCGGCGTGGACGTGCGCCGTTTCGCCGCAAAGCTGTAAGCGCGGCTTACAGGTATCCCCGCAGCGCCTTGGCGAGCTGCTCCTCAAGCGCGATCAGCTTTTTGCAGACGTCCTTGGCGCTTTCGTCCGCTGCGGCGTACTGATTGAGGTACTTGGAGAGCGACTTGATCCCCATATTGCAGCCGTCGGTGATGAGATCTGCGATGGCTGCGTCCGTAGGCCTGACGAGCAGCTCCATGTTTGTTTTGGCAGTGGACATGGCCTTGACCATCAGCGGGGCATGCTTTCCCGCATCGCCGAAGCGGTCAAGCGCAGCCTGAAGGGACTTTTGCAGCTGCTCGTGTTCCCGCCTGTTCTTTGACAGCAGGGTGCGCAGCGCATCGTCCTGCGCCTTGTCCATGACCTGACCGATGGCCAAAACGCCCATCTGGATGCCCGCATCGCATTCGCGCAGCAGACGGATGGTATCCTGATGAACCATATCAAAACCTCCCTGAAACGGCATGTATTCAGTATTTCCCATCCGATGAAATTGATGCAGAGGTGACGCGCGATGCTCTATCTCGAATCCTTTACCTTCCCGGATGACGAACGCGAAACCAGCTATATCATGGGGGAGAAGCACACGTGCTATGCGTCGTTTTATCCGTTCAAGATTCTCTCGCGCAGGCGGTTTGAGCGCATCGACTTTGAGCCGGTGACCATCCTCTACGGCGGCAACGGCACGGGCAAATCGACCGCGCTGCATGTGATCGCGCAGAAGGCGCAGCTCTCGCGCGAGGCGCCGTACAACCGCACGAGCTTCTTTGAGGACTACGTCGGCATGTGCCGCATGGAGCTGCGAGCGTCCATCCCGGAGGGCAGCTGCATCATCACCAGCGACGATGTGTTCGACCGCATGCTGTCCCTGCGCGAGCTCAACGAGGGCATCGACCACAGGCGCGAGGATGTGTTTGAGGAGTATCTGGAGAACCGTCGCATGAAGTTCCAGATGAAGTCCATGGAGGACTACGATCAGCTCAGGAAGGTCGTGCGGTCAAGAAAGCATACGCAGTCGCGCTATGTGAGGGAAGAGCTGGGCATGAACGTGCGCACGTATTCCAACGGCGAGAGCGCGTTCCGGTATTTCATAGAGAAGATCACCGAGGACAGGCTTTACCTGCTGGACGAGCCGGAGAACAGCCTGTCGCCCGAGCGGCAGATGGAGCTGTGTCAGTTCCTTTCGGACAGCGCGCGGTTCATGGGCTGTCAGTTTGTCATCAGCACGCACTCGCCGTTCCTGCTGTCCATGCGCGGCGCGAAGATCTACGACCTGGACAGCGATCCGGTGGATGTGAAGCGATGGACGGAGCTTGCGAACGTGCGGGCGACCTACGAGTTTTTCAGAAGCCACCAGCGGGAATTTGAATAGGGGATATGCGGGGCCGCGCCGGCTGTGATCTGGCGCGGCCCGTTTTTTCACAAAATTTCTTTCGGATGCCCCAAAGCGTAAAAAACGGAGTTCTCTTGCGTCTAATTGATTGGAAAGGAGGAAAAGCCATGGAAGTTGTCAAGGGCCCTGGCAGCCGTGAGGAAGAGAAAATCAGCCGACTGATAAAGACCTACGAAAGAGATCTGCTTCGCCTGTGCTGCGTGATGCTGAAGGATGCTGCAATGGCGGAGGACGCCGTGCAGGAGACCTTCATCAAGGCATACCGGAATCTGCGCGCGTTTCGCGGCGACAGCAGTGAAAAAACGTGGCTGATCCGCATTGCGATCAATGTCTGCAAGGACATGCGGCGAACGGCATGGTTCCGCAATATCGGGCGCATGGTGAGCCTGAATGACGTGGAGCTTGCGCAGAAGCAGGAGCTGGACGTCAGCTCCGCGCTGATCGGCGAGATCATGCGGCTTCCGGAGAAATACAAGGAAGTCATTCTGCTGCACTATTACGAGGGATTGAACCAAAGCGAGATCGCCGGAATCCTGCGCGTGTCGTCAGCCACCGTACACAGGCGGCTCATCAAGGCGCGCGCACTGCTCAAGGAATTGCTGAAAGGAGGAAACGGACTTGAAGCAGGATGAAGCCTATCAGAAGATCATCCGCAGGGAGATGGACGCGGCGTTTGCCGGGCTGGACGAACGGCCCTCGCGTCACGACGCCATCATGCGCTGCATCAAAGGAGAAAAAAAGGTCGTGAAAAAGAAGACTTCGTTCGCGCTGGCGTGCGCGATTGTGCTGACGCTGGCACTGGGCGGCATGGCTGTCGCCGCGGGGCTGGTGCGCATGAGCCACTTCAGCGATGTGCTGAAGGAGGATCAGCCGTGGGACGCCGAACGCCTCTCCCGGGTCGATCAGCTGACGGTCGATCTCGGTCAGACCATCCACCTGACGACGCCCGAGGTGGAGGGCGACAACACCGTGCGCGGCCGGATGCTTGCCGCGATGGGCGGACGCGCGTTCGATCTGACGATCGACGAGGTGTACTGCAACGGCAACAAGCTCTATTACACCTATTCGTTCACCCACGACGACAACCTTGTCTTTACCGGCGAGGGTAAGCCCAGCGGGTTTGACGCATGGGACGTCGATTGGCCCGGAAAGAAGTGGGGAGACATCGCCTCGCTGGGCAACTATCAGTACTGGGCTGACGAGGACGCCTGGTTCGCGGCACACCCGCAGGACAGCTGGTTTGGTTCGCTGACGGCGGGCGTCGGCGACGGCGCAGACCTGGCCGACGGCACGGGCCTGCGCATCTGGGACAGCTGGCTGGAGCGCGTGGACGCGCACACGACGCGCGCATTCTACGAGGTTGAGCTGCCCGAGGGCTACGAGGCGGGCGAGAGCGTCGATATCGTGATGACGGTGATGTACGGCGGCGTGCTCAATTATGTGGATGCGGACGGCGTACACTGGGCGCACATGGTTCCGGCGGACAACCGCGGCATCCTCCGCGTGCCGGTGACGGTGCCCGTGACTGGCGGCGTGACGCAGCTGATGGGCGACATGGAGCCGAAGGAATACGGCGCGCACGCGCGGCTGCTGATTTCCGATTTCGATGTAACCGGCACGGTGACCGTCGAGGCCGCAGAGGGCTGGAACAGCGATCTGGACGAGGAAAGCGGCGACTATGTATGCAGCTACACGCTCATCGCGGACGGCGAGGAAAAGGAGAACATCAACGGCAGCGTGAGCCCGATTGCCGAAAACGGCACCTATGAAATCGGGATGCGCTTCAACCTGCCCGCTTCGACGGAGCACATCACCCTGCGCCCGGTGCGCAGAATCAGCGGTGTGGTTGCGGACGGCAGCGAGGACATCGTGCTGAGATAAACCGACGGGCGGCGTGAACCCATCGGGCGCGCCGCCCCTGCCAAAAAGGAGGAAACAAGATGAAGAAGCTGCTTTGCATGGGGTTCTGCCTGCTGGCGCTGCTGCTCGCACTTGTCTGCACCGCAGCGTCCGCACAGGAGTATGTGACGCTTGCGCAGCTGCGTGAGCAGATCAAGGCAGGATGGAATGAAACATATTCGGCAAAGGGGCGCGAGGTCGTCGCCGATGTGGAGGTAGAATGGTTCCCGGAGGAGGGGAATGTCTGCCCGCTTTTCGAGGTGGAGCCCTTCTCCATCGACGAGAAGGATGAGCGGCTTGATCGATGGCGTGAGCTGCCGCATAGCCAGATCTATGCGCTGCCGGACAGACTCGCCATCGACGTGCTCGACGACTCAAGGTATCACCTGATCAGACTGGGCTCGTGGAACGGCAAATGGCTGCGTGATGAGTATTCCTACTATGACGGAGAGCTGCCCGACCAGGAAGTGCAGGAGTGCGACGTCACTTGTGAGGAATTCCTCTCGATGGTTGAGGAGGATTTGCTCGAGCTGACCGGACTTGCGCTTGAAGATATCCATTTTGACGAAATCAGCGTGTATGGTCCGAGCTACAAGGGGATAAAATCGAACGGCGAATATAAGCGCGGCGATCAGCTGACCTTGGTCGGCGGGTATTCCCTGATCGCACATCAGCTTGTCCAAGGGATTCCGGTCCTCGGCACGAATGGAGCGTTGGATAAAGGGCGACTCCTTTTCAGCTACTATTTGCCCGAGTACCGCTATATGACGATCTGGACGGTTGCGAATCCCACCGAGCTGGAGGAAGACCTTCCGCTGCTCTCCTTCGATGGGTTCAAGGCCGAAATGGAAAAGCTGATTGACGCGGGCAAGCTGCGTGGCGTGGGCGCGATGCGCTTTGGCTACGCCACCTGCCTGGATGGCAAGGTATGGAAGCTTGTCCCGGTCTGGATGGTAACGTGCGGCTATACAGACGATCCGAACAGCGACAAAAACGTTCTGCCCTATCAGGAAGATGACGGAACCATCGTTTGGCCGACGGGGTATGGCGAACACTATTTCAGCGCTCAGACGGGAGAACTGCTGAAAACCTACCGGCTGAGTGCAGGTGAAGATGCTCTGCCCATGCCCAAAATCCTCACATGGTCTGACGTCCGGTAAAGTGTCGCGAAAAAAAGTATATACAAGCAAGCCGCGCTATCCCCGGCGGGATGGCGCGGCTTGTCGATGATGCAGGAAGATGCGGAGGCTGCGAGCTTCTTTTTTTACAGCAGCCCGGCCGCCTGCAGCTGGCTGCGCAGGGTATTAGTTGCGCTTTGCAGCGACGTATAGTCGATCGGATAGATCGACAGCAGCGTCTGCACCGCGCTGATGGCGGTATTGATCTGCCGGCGCGTGTCGTTGGTGATGTACGGCGAGGAGCCGACCAGCTGATATGCGGTGAGTGTCAGGTTGTACGCGTCATTGTAGATCGCTTCCAGCTCGGAGGTCGACTGCGAGGCCGTGTAGGCATCGTGCAGCTGACAGATGTGGTTCTCGATGTCCGCCTGGCTCTGCAGCGTCGCGAACTCACCCAGGTACTTGCGGATGGTGCTGCCGTAGCTGCCGATGTACGCATAGAGCGGATGGCCGCGCGGGATGAGCACGATGCCGCGCTCCTCCACGACGGAGCCGGGGCAGTATTCCGTGGCCAGCAGGCCGGACTCTGTGCAGACGGAAACCTGCTTGTGCATGCTGCAGTAGGAGGTCGGCACGCTGCCCTCGTACCAGTAGTCCGTGATCGTCTTGTAGCCGCTCACGTCGTTGTAGCACGCGTCGGTCGCCAGCTGGCCGCTGACGCCGCAGGTCGTCACGCGCACCAGGCCGTAGTCTGCCGGCGTGCCGTCGATGATCTCGCGGGAGTCGAGGTTCTTGGCCTTGTGGATCTTCTCCATGAAGCTCTGCCACAGCGGCGCGGCGGCGTTGCCGCCGGTGGCCTTGCTGGACAGCGCCTTGTAGTTATCGTGTCCGATCCATACGGAGGCGGAGTACCAGCCCGTCATGCCGGCGAAGAACACGCCCTTGCTGTCGGAGTTGGTGCCGGTCTTGCCGGCGACGACCTGCGAGGAGATCTTCGCCTTGGTGCCGGTGCCGCTCTGCACGGCCTCCTTGAGCATGTCCACAACCAGGTACGCCGTGGAGGGCTTGAACACCTGATGACGGTCCTGACGCTGGTGCATGTCGACGTAGACGTTGCCGTTGCTGTCCAGAATCCGGGAGAAGGAGAGCGGCTGCTGGTACACGCCCTTGTTGGCGATGGTGCCGAACGCGACGGCCATCTGCACCGGCGTGATGCCGGAGGAGCCCAGCGCCAGGCCAAACGGGTCGGCGTTGATGTTCTTGTCGTCGATGCCCATCAGGTGCAGGTAGCTGACCGCGCGGGACACGCCGACATAGCTCATCAGGATCTGCGCGGCAGAGGTGTTGTGCGAGTTGCGCAGCGCGCTCCTGAAGCTCTGCGGGCCCTTGTAGCCGCCGCCGCCGTAGTTCTGCGGCCAGGAATCCTTGCCGGAGGAATCCTTCCAGCCGGAGATCGGCACGGGCATGTTGTAGGCGATGGAGGCGGGCGACGCGCCCAGGTCGATCGCCGGGGCGTAGACCGTCAGCGGCTTGATGGAGGAGCCGACGGGCATGGTCATGTCGCAGGCGCGGTTGAGCGTCTTGCGGGCGGTCGGCTTGTAGCGGCCGCCGACGATGGCCTTGAGCTCGCCCGTGCGGTAATCATACACGCATGCCGCGGCCTGCGGCTGTTCGATCTCGGTGTAGGTGCCGTCCGCATTGCGGGACTGGTAGACCTTGTCGGACGGATCGCGCAGGCGGGGATAGTCGTCCCAGGTCGCCAGCGTGTCTTCCACGATCTGCTGAATCTCCGTATCCAGACACAGGTAGACGCTGTAGCCGCCGGTGCGCAGCTCGTTTTCCATCGCATAGCGGTTGGCGGAGGTGTCCTCCAGACCGTTGAGCGTGAGGAACGTGTCCACGACGTCGCTGATGGCGTACTCGACGTAGTGCGGATAATCGTACATATCCGTCGAGGCGGGCGAGGTTTCCAGCACGTTGGCCGTGGAGCGGTCCAGCGCCGCCGTGTATTCCTGCGTGGAGATCAGGCCGTTCTCGCGCATCTGGCGCAGGACGTAGTCGGTGCGGTTGTTGGTGATATCGGCCGTATTGCTGCCCTCGGTGTTGCGGGTGTAGAAGTTGCGGCGCGGATTGTAGTAGTTGGGGCTTCGGGTCATGCCGGCGAGCATGGCGCATTCGCGCAGCGTGAGCTCGCCCAGCTCCTTGCCGAAGTAGCCGTAGGCGGCGACCTTCACGCCGTAATAGCTGCCGCCCAGAAAGATGGTGTTGAGGTAGCTTTCGAGGATCTGCTCCTTGGTGTAGCGCGTCTCCAGCTCCATCGCCAGATAGGCCTCCTGCAGCTTGCGCTTGTAGCTCTGCTCGCTGGAGAGGACGGTCGTCTTGATGAGCTGCTGGGTGATGGTGGAGCCGCCCTGCGAGGAGCCGGTGGTCAGGTTGGTCACCAGCGCGCCGATGATGCGCTTGACGTCCACGCCGTTGTGCTCGAAAAAGCGAGCGTCCTCCACGGCGATGAACGCGTTTTGAAGCATCTCGGGAATCTCGTCGATGGAGACCATGACGCGGTCCTCGGTGCCCTTGTAGTCGGTGATCAGGTTGCCCTCGCTGTCATAGATGAAGGAGGTTTTGTCCTGCGCGTCGAGCGCGGCGAGGTCGAGCGTCGGTGCGGTATCGACATATGCCTTGGCGATGCCGATCAATGCGCCGGCCAGCGCCAGGCACGCGCACAGGATCAGCAGAGAGGACAGGCGGATGGTGGACACCAGAACGCTGAGCAGAAAGTTGGGATACCTGGTGCGGGGCTTGAAGATCGAGTGCGGATGACCGGCGGCGCCGGCCGCCTTTTTCTTCTTGCGCTTTTTATCGCCCGACGTGCCGGATACCGGCGCAGGCATGCGCGAGGTGTGCACCGGCGCTACCTTCTGCGTGCCGCTGCCCGGGCTGCGGGAATCAAGCTCCTCGCCGGAGAAGGTGTTTTCCTCTGCCGGGGTCAGCGGAGCGTTTTTTGGTTTCTTGTTTGCGTCGTTGGGCATACAGTTCCTCCTTGATGAGGGGTAGGGTGATGAATATTCAACACTATTATACCACACAATTCTCTCCTTCGCATCACAAAAGCAAAAATGCAGCGGGTTTTGAATATAAGACGAAGGGAGGGATCATATGACTGCCGCTGAGATCAAAAAATATTCAAGGCGTGTGCGGCGGCGGCGCTTTCTGCGGCGCGCGCTGCTGCTGGGGCTGCTGCTGCTCCTGCTCTTTCTGGCCATCGACCGCAATTTCCGCCCGCTCGTCTTTTCGCTGGCGGAGGCACGGTCTGCGGCGATGGCCTCGCAGGTGCTCTCCGGCGCGCTGGCGGAGGCGATCCAGGACGGCGTGACGTATGAGGAACTGATGAATGTGAAGATGGACCAAAACGGGCAGGTGGCGCTGCTCTCGGCCAACACCATGGCGATGAACCGCCTGGCGGCCCGGGCGGGCGACGCTGCGCTGCGCCGGCTGAACAACATGAGCAGCGAGCGCGTGACGGTGCCGCTGGGCGCGGTGCTGGGCACGACGCTCTTTGCCGGCAGCGGCCCGGGCGTTCCGGTGTCCATCGTGCCCATCGGGTCGATCTTCACGGACTTCGCCACCGAGTTTGAGGCCTGCGGCATCAACCAGACGCGCCATAAGGTCTATCTGCAGGTGACGGCGAACATCAGGATCGTCATCCCCACCGGCGCCAAGACGACGAAGGTTTCGGCGAATATGCTGGTCGCGGAGTCGATCATCGTCGGCAGGGTGCCGGAGGGATTTGTGGGCTACGATCTGACCGAAGAAGAGCTCAACCTGGTTCCGTGACGCTTGAAAGGCGGGGAATGACGTGATATAATGCCAGATCATACGCAGGAGGAACTAAGCATGCGCGTGCTCGATTTGGATATGGACTTTTTCCTCACGGATGCCTGCCCGCTGGCCCGGCCTGGCGAGCGCCCGGACGAGGGCTGTGCACTGCCGTACAGCGACGGGGAGGTTGTGCACTTTCTGGAGCAGCAGTGCGGCCTGAGCAGGGAAAACCCTGTGCCCGGCGCGATCTTTGCAACGCACGATCAGGCGCTTGATTTCTGGGCGGCGCGCATCGCCGAGGGACGGCTTACGACGCCGTTCGAGGTCGTCCATGTGGATACACATTCGGATCTCGCCTTTGGCCCGCCCGGGCCGGATTTCGTGCTCAAGGCGGTGCTGACGCGCAGTCCCCAATCCCGCGCGGCGATCGCCGCCTATCGTGCGGGGGTGAAGCTCGACGAGGCCAACTATCTGCTGTTTGCGCTGGCCTTCCGCTGGATCAGCCGCCTGACGTACGTGCGCAATCCCAAGTCCCGCCAGGATGTGCCCGCGCGTCTGCTCAATCTCAGCGGCGACATCCATCTGCGCAGCGATGTCTCCGCGATCATGGAGGCGATGAACGGCAGGGAGCCCGTCGTGCCCTTTGACGTGATCGACGACTATCGCACGTTCAGGCAGACGGAATATGATTTTGTGACGATGGCGCAGTCCCCGCGGTATGCGCCCCGGTCTGCCGACCGGATCATGGAGCTTGTGCGTCCATACATCCGGGAGATTGAAGTCTGCTAACCGGATACGAAGACGGCCGAAAGGCCGTTTTTGCGTATGGGAAATTGCGTAAAGCCGTACGGCGGGCGTCGAACAGCTTTATTGTGCAATGCTGTTCGGAAGAGGGGCGCGCTTTTTGTCAGGCGGGCGATGGAGAAGAGATGCCCGACTGGCTATGCAGGCGGCTTTTTGCCGGGCAGATGGAGAGAAATTGTCTTCAGAATGCGATTTTTGCTTCTAATGTCATGAAATCGTGCGTATACATGGTAGAAAAATGGGTATGCCAAATACTATATTTACATCATGACAAACAAGTGATAAGATAAGATCAAGAAGAGATAAGCTGCATCGTTGATTTTGTTGAATCGTGTTTGGAGGGAAAAGAATGGAAGTCGTACGCGTTGTGGTGGCAGACGATAACCTGCAGCTGCGGAACATGATTGCGGAATACCTGAGCCAGCAAAGCGGCATGGAGGTCGTCGGCGCGGCCGCCAACGGTCTGGAGACCATCGAGCTGGTACAGGAAAAGCAGCCGGATGTGCTGATCTGCGATATGATTATGCCGCAGATGGATGGATATGGCGTGCTTGAGCGTCTCTCCGCGATGAAGCTTGAGAAGCAGCCGAAGGTGATCGCCCTGACAGCGCTGGGCCGGGACGATTTCATAGCCCGCGCAATCGATCTGGGCGTGTGCTACTACATGGTGAAGCCGTTCGATTTTGCGATGCTTGCCCAGCGCGTCTATGAAGCGGCGGGGGAAGAAGCGCGTGCGGATGCGCTGAACATGCGCATGCATCAGGAAAGAGATGACAGTGCGGACAATCTGGAGGAACGCATTGCCAATCTGTTCCTGACGGTCGGCATTCCCGCGCACATCAAAGGCTATCAGTTCCTGCGCGAGGCCGTGAAGATGGTGATCGATAACCCCGACCTGATGGGCCGGATCACCAAGGAGCTCTATCCGGGCATTGCGCACCGCTTCGGCACGACGAGCAGCAAGGTGGAGCGCGCCATCCGCCACGCCATCGAGGTCGCCTGGAACCGAGGGCGCATCGAGGCGCTCGATGAGGCCTTCGGCAAGAACGTGTGCAGCCTCGACGACAAGCCGACCAACGGCGAGTTCATCGCGCTGGTCAGCGACCGGCTGCGGATCAAGGAATCTGCTTGAAAAGCAGAGAAGCATCCGAGGGAGAGCTCGTCGGCAATCTGCACGCCGCACACCCATTTTGAAAACGCAAAAAACACCTTGCCTCTTCGCTTGTCCAGAACCCGTCCGTGGATATGGAAAGAGAATGAAGGAAGGTGTTTTTGCTGTAATATGAAGGAAATTGGCCGCTTTGCGATGGCCGGCCGTCGGAATCAGAACTGCAGCTGTGCCGCGACGCTGCCATCGCGCCGGTCCACCGCACGGATCAGCAGGGCGCTTTCACCGCGCGCGCCAAAGGCTTCAAGCGCGGCCTGCTCGGCGCGCTTCCCCGTGTATTCCGTCACGGCGCCGCCTTCTCTGTGCAGATAATACGGCGTCTCTTCATAGATCGCCTCATCTAAGACGGAAAGCGGGAACATCATGTTGGACCACTTCGAGTATTCCTCGCCCGCCAGCACATGCTCACGCGCGATATTCTGGATCAGGACATATGCGTGATCATCCTGATAGACGGGTGACGGCGGGAAGAGCGCCAGTGTAACATCGAAGTCCTTGTCATGCAGAAGCATCAGAGCATTGTCCAGATCCTCCTCTTCGGCGAGCACGCGAACCTTTTCATCCTGATAGGCGTTCAGCTGACTATACCAGTGGGCATAGTCCGGATCTGTGCGCCGGTCGGGAAGCTGGTAGCGATCGCGCAGATAGCTGCCCAGAAAGTCGGTCATCTTCTGCGTGCCGGACAGATTGAGGTGCGGATCCGGGTCGTAGCAATCCACCGCATAATCCACAATGCTGTCCAGATATGTCGCATCGATAAAGTCAATGCCGTATTCATCCGCAAGGCTTCTCACGGTATTGGCGTGCCGCTGGGAATTGATGATCTGCGGATTCGGCAGATGCACCAGCAGCACGTCGATATCCCGGCGCTGGCATTCCTCGATCGATCTGCGCAGATAGGCGTATGGATATCCCACCTCTTCAGCATAGTTGTCTTCATCCACGAGCTCATAATCCCAGATTGAATGGACCCCCACGAGCGATTCGCCGCCCTTCACATGCGAGCGCCGTTTGGCAAAATCATCCTTTGTCAATTCGCGCCAACGGCTGTGATACTTTCCGAGCGGGAAGAGGAACTCCCATTTCAGGTCGCGGTACAGGCTGCCTTCCGCATCCTTGAAATCCGGATCCTCCGGGTCGTCGAGCAGATCGTCAATCATCCGCGCTTTGTTGACCGTCAACGGCCAAAAATCCGTCGCCATATGCAGATCTGAACTGAAACGAGACACCTTGTGCGTATCATTCATGCCGTTGACAGCGATCACGACCAGTTCAGGCTGTGCATAATCAAACGCATTCATCATCATCCAGTAGGACAAGGGCGGTGAGTTGCCGTAGCTGGAGAGATTATAGCCTGCTATGCCATAGTCTGCCCACATTTCCAGCGGATTCATCGCGTTCATGAACTGGCTGTCGCCAAAGAACAGCACGTCGTACAGCTGCGGTTCTTCCAAAAATCCACCCAGCAGATTCCGGCTGTTCTTGCGCTCCAGCAATCCCGAAACCAGGGTGATGACGGCGCCCAGCAGCAGCAAAAACGCACAGGATTCAAGTATGCGCAGCAAAGACTTCTTTTTCATGCTTTTCAATCCGCCTCACATTCCCGCTTGTCGCTCAGCAATCGCCTGACGTCCCAAGAGAAAGACAGGAAAATGACCTGAGCCCATTCATTATAGCAGGTCGGATGCAAAAAATAAACAGTTGATCACGCCGGAGAATGATCATCTGCGGATCAGGACAGCGCCTGAGCACGAGGGCGGAAGCGATCCTGCGCCGTTGCCGCCGTGATGGCTCAAGCCGGAAGGAAAACAGGCCTTGCTTTTTTTGAATCATCGTGGTATTGTGTAAATGCAATCGATTGCACATCTTGCACGCCACGGCGTCGAAAGAACGAAAGAGAGGGATTTGCATGATTTTCTCCAGCATTCACGCAAATGACAATGTCCGCAACTACCCGTCCGCCATTCAGAAGGCGATCGCTTATCTCACGGAAACCGACTTTGACAAGCTTGAGGACGGTGTGTACGAGATCGACGGCCAGCGCATGTACGCTCAGGTGTTCCACAATACCTCCAAGCCCGTCGGGGAGACCAGGCCGGAGCTGCACAGGCAGTATGTGGACGTGCAGTTCTGGGTCAGCGGCGAGGAGCTCTTCGGCATTGCGCCGTCCAACGGTGTGGGCAGCTGCGTGGAGGCGATTGACGAGCGGGATCTGTACTTCTACGACGGCGTGGCTAACGAGAGCTTCGTCCATGCGACGCAGGGCTGCTATGCGGTCTTCTTCACGAATGATGCGCACCGCCCGGGCGTGTGCGTGGACGGCAAGCCGCTCAAGTACCGCAAGGTGGTCGTCAAGGTCAGCTGCGGTTTGCTGTAATGGCGCGGCAAAAGCATAGAGTGTTTTGGCGAAAACGGGCGGCATGCGTGTGCCGCCTTTTCGTTTGGACAAAAGCGGGCTGTGCCCGCTCCCGCTTCCGAACTGCCTGATCAAGTGATGTCTCT
>JBJEUI010000075.1:0-2785 GCA_051883755.1 Candidatus Ventricola sp. | reverse complement strand
TGCGACCAGTGCGGCGCCGACCTGAACACCAATGAGTGTTCGTGCCAGAAGGATCTGACCCACAGAAATCCTTTTTCGGCATTAGCATCTTTGCTGAATGAGGATGAGGAGGTGTAAACAATGGCTTGTCCGAAGGGAAAAATCTCTAAGTCTCGCGGCCGTATGCGCCGCGCGAACTGGAAGCTGTCCGCGCCCGGCATCGTCAAGTGCCCGCGCTGCCAGCAGATGAAGCTCGCTCACCGTGTCTGCAAGCACTGCGGTTACTATGACGGTAAGCAGGTCATCAACATGGAAGCCGAAACCGCTTCCGCGAACTGATCAGTTCAAACTCGCCCGGCTGAATGACTCAGCCGGGCGTTTTATTTTTTGGCAGCGGGGATTGACAAAGCCCGTTCACCTGTATATAATCAAGAAGCTTTATAAATGAGATTGATTAAACGGAGGGGAGAGCCTGTGAAGACCACGCCGGACAACCGCAGGGCGGAGCACATCGCCGCCCTGCGCCGCGCGCTGCTGGCGTGCCGGCAGACGACGCGCCAGCAGCTCTCGGACGCGACGGGCCTGAGCACGATGACGGTCGGCAAGCTGCTGGGCGAGATGACGGCGCGCGGCGAGGTGTGCCAGCGCGGAACCGAGCGCCAGGGCAGCGGCAGGCCGTCCATGATCGCGGCGTACAACGGAGATTACGCGCACTTTGCATCGATTGTCGTGGAGCAGCGCGAGGGAAAGAGCGCCTTTGCGCTGAGCATCGTCAATCTCTTCGGCGAAACGGTGTCAAGAGAAGTGCTGCTGCTTGACGAGGTGCGCGCGGACAGCTTTGACGATTTCTTCTCACGCATGATTGCCGCGGGCTATCGCCTGAGGCTGGCGGTGCTGGTGCTGCCGGGCGTAGCCGAGGACGGAGAGATGCTGCTGTGCGACTTTGAGGAGCTGGTGCGCGGGCAGGTGCTGCAAAGGATCCGGCAGCGCTTCGGCGTGGAGGTGCTGTTTGAAAACGACGTGAACGCCGCGGTCTTCGGCCATGGGTTCGGCGAGGAGGATGAGGTCTGCGCGGGCATCTATTTCCCGCAGCGCTACGGCCCGGGCGCGGGCGTCGTTGTGCACGGGGAGATCCTGCGCGGCCATCGCCGCTTTGCCGGCGAGGTGCTGTATATCCAGGGCATTGACCGCTGGCTGACGCTTGACTACGACGACGAGGCCGCGGCGGCGGAGATGATCGCGCAGCTGCTGACGGTCTACGCCTGCACGGTTGCGCCGGCGCGCATGGTGCTCTATGGAGATTTCTTTACTCCGGCGCTGGAGGCTGCCATCCGCGCGAGGTTCGAGGAGAAGATGCTCGGAAGGTTTGACCTGAAGCTGACCTTTCAGGGCGCGATGACGCAGGATCAGGAGCGCGGCGCGCGGAGGCTGGGCCTGCGCAGGATGCTTGAGCTCCTCGATATGGAAACAGCGGACGAGGGAAAAGCCGACGGGCATCCCCGCCAGAGGCAATAAAGCGGCCGGAGCGCCGCCCAAATACTCGCAAGAAAAGAGAGGACATGCGTATGGTTTCTACGATGCTGCTGGTCATGATCTATCTGTCCTTCATCAGCCTGGGCCTGCCGGATTCGCTGCTGGGCAGCGCCTGGCCGACGATGGTGACCGACCTGAACGCGCCGCTGTGGGGCGCGGGCCTTCTGCAGATGACGACGTCCCTGTGCACGATCATCTCCAGCCTGAACAGCGCGCGGCTCATCCGTCGCTTCGGCACGGGCAGGCTGACGGCGCTGTCCTGCGCGCTGACGGCGACGGCGCTGATGGGCATGTCGCTGGCGCCGCACTACGCGTTTTTGCTGCTGCTGTGCATTCCGCTGGGCCTGGGCGCGGGCGCGGTGGATGCGGCGATGAACAACTATGTCGCGCTGCACTGTGAGCCCAAGCACATGAACTGGCTGCACTGCTTCTGGGGCGTGGGCACGATCATCAGCCCGATGGTCATGAGCGCGGTGCTCACCGGCGGCATGAGGTGGACGGCGGGCTATCGCGGCGTGAGCGCGATGCAGTTTGCGCTGAGCATCGTGCTGTTTTCCACGCTGAAGCTCTGGACCGGCGAAACGGCACAGGATGCGGACAAAAATGCGAGGATACTGACGGTCAGGCAGGTGCTGGCGCTGCCGGGCGCCCGGCAGGGCCTGCTGAACTTCACCTGCTACTGCGCGCTGGAGTCGACCTTCATGCTCTGGTCGGCGACGTATCTGGTCATGGTGCGCGGCGTGGACGCCGCGCTGGCGGCTTCGCTGGGCGGCCTGTTCTTCATCGGCATCACGGCCGGGCGCGGCATCTCCGGCTTCATCGCCATGAAGCTGAGGCCCCGGCAGATGGTGCGCCTGGGCCAGACGCTCATGGCGGCGGCAGGCATCCTGCTGCTCGTGCCGGGCACAGCGGCGACGCTGGCCGGCATTCTGCTGATGGGCCTGGGCTGCGCGCCAGTGTACCCCAACATCGTGCAGGACACGCCGCGCAATTACGGCGCGGAGAACTCGCAGGCGGTCATCGGCGTGCAGATGGCGTTTGCGTACATCGGCTCGCTGTTCATGCCGACGATCTTCGGCTGGATCGCCTCGGCGCTGGGCTACGGCATCCTGCCGGTATTTGCGCTGGTGCTGACGGCGGTGATGATCGTGCTGTTTGGTGGCCAGCAGCGGATCGTGGATGCGAGGGAAGCAAAGAGAATCTGATGACCGGACACACAAAAAGACGGTGAATTGCCAAGGAAAAGGCAACTGGTGCCAGAGTAAGTGCAAGT
>JBJEUI010000074.1:0-14987 GCA_051883755.1 Candidatus Ventricola sp. | reverse complement strand
GCGGCTGCCGCGCCAGCAACTACATCTTCCTGCTGCGCAAGGCGCTCAAGAAGGCGGGCCTAGAGCACATTCCGGTCATCTCCGTCAACCTGAGCGGCCTTGAAAAGGCCTCCGGCTTCCAGCTGACGCTTCCGCTCATCCGCCAGGTTGTCTCCTCCCTGGTCTACGGCGACTGCATCATGCACGTCTCCAACCAGACCCGTCCCTACGAGCTGCACAAGGGCGATACCGACGCGCTGATTGAGCGCTGGAACAGCGAGCTGATCGAGCAGTTCAACCGCGGAAAGGGCCTCTCCCAGAAGGAGATCCGCGCGAACATGGAAAAGATCGTGGCGGATTTTGACGCGATCGAACGCAGCCATGAGAAGAAGACGCGCGTGGGCATCGTCGGCGAGATCTACGTCAAGTATTCTCCGCTGGGCAACAACCGCCTGGAGGAGTTCCTGCGCACGCAGGACTGCGAATACATGCTCCCCGGCATCATGGGCTTTGCCCTCTTCAAGATCGACAACCGCATCCAGGACATCGAGCTCTACGGCGGCAACCCGCTCAAAAAGCTCTTCTGCACGCTGCTGCTGAAGTATTGTCAGAAGATGGAACGTCTGCTCATCGATGCCATCAGCACGTGTCCGGCCTTCGTGCCGCCGTCCGCGTTCTCGCACACCAAGACCCTGGTGGATAACGTCATCGGCTACGGCTGCAAGATGGGCGAGGGCTGGCTGCTGACCGCCGAGATGCTTGAGCTGGCGGAGAACGGCTACGAGAACATCATCTGCGCGCAGCCGTTCGGCTGCCTGCCCAACCACATCGCAGGCAAGGGCATGATCCGCCGCCTGACACAGGTGCACCCGGGCATCAACATCGTGCCGATCGACTACGACCTCTCCGCCACCAAGGTCAACCAGGAGAACCGCATCCGCCTGATGCTCGCTGTCGCGGGCGACGCGCTCAAGAAAAAAGAGCAGCAGGAGCTGCTCATCGCGCAGGACGAGGCCGCGGCGGCCAGCTGCGGCGGCAACTGCGAGGCGTGCGGGAAGAACGTGGGATAAGCGAAAATGTCAGGGCTGCCGCCCTGAAACCCGCCTGGGGGACGATGTCCGGGAAACTCGCATAGTCGCGCCATTTGGCGCTCCTTGCGATTTCCGATGCTCCGCCCACCTTCATCCGCCACCGGCGGCGGTGGGCTTCGATCCCCCAGACCCCTTCTCCGCTTCGCAGCGCACAACCGAAGATAAGCAAAAGGCAGCATCCGCTTGAGTGCTGCCTTTTGCGTACCTCATGGACTTGTTCGCCTTATTCCAGCGCACGCAGTATCTCCGCATAGCTGTATTCAAAGGCAGGCTGCTGGGCCACGGCAAGCGGATAAACCTGCGCAAGCGCCTGCATGTATCCTTCCATGGTCGTCTGCATGCCGTTAAAGACATAGGTCTGGCAGATATAGCGTCCCTGCTCCTCGCTCCAGCCGTCCTTGTAACCGTAGTACTCGCCATATGCCGTGCGCTTCCATGTGCCGTTCTCGATGATATAGACGTCGTCGTAGTAGAAATCCATGTTCCCGTCGGAATTGCAGAGCGCGCCGCCGCGCGGGATATAGGTGAAGCCGCTCCGCCGGGTCTGCAGAACGCTGATCCTTCCCTGATCATACGTCAGGATCCGGCAGCCGTCTGCCTCGATCCCCGTGTCCACCGCAAGCTCCGGTACGCTGTCCCGATTGACATAGAGCAGAGCGTACCGGTGATCCTCGCTCCCGTTCTTGACAATCCAATTCCGATAGGCCGTCTTCCAGGCCGGCGTACTCGCCGGAACAGACGTGCGCGCCGGTACAGGCGTGCTTGTCGGCACAGATGTGCGCGCTGTGGCCGGCTGACGATAAATCTCTTCGCCAGCATACACCAGGCCTGAACTGATGAAGCCGGTTTCCGTGCCCAGCTCCACATAGTACCAGTGCTCAGCCGTCTCGCCCATGATCGTCACGGATGCACCGTGGTTCGCCTTGCAGAGAAACTGATACTCCGTGGAAGGGCCTGCGCGCAGCCTGCCGTAATTCTTTGCCGTCACCGTGCCCCGCAGAAAGCGCGGCGTCACGGCGTCCGCAGCCTCGCCCCTCTTCAGATATTTCGACTTCATGTACCCGCGCTCGCGGCCGATCTGCACCTTGACCCATTCCTGCTTTGGATCGGACCGGCACTCCACCTGTGTGCCGGTGAAATACAGGCCAAGCGAGTCCGCCTCCGTGGATGGTTCCTCGCGCAGATGCACCCTGTTGGAGTTTCCCCCGTCGATCACCGCCGTGCCGTAGTCATCCGCCAGCGCGCAGGCTGCGCACAGGCACATCGCGGCAGTCAGCAGCAGTGCCCAAATCCTTTTCCTCATGCGAAAACCCCTCCCGTTTCATCTTTGTCTACTAGACGAGTATCGGGAGGGATTTCTTGCATAAGCTTGAAATTTTTACGCTTTGCAGGTAAACAGGCCATCCTGGCTGCAGCCGACGTAATATGTCGCCCGCGGCAGGCATGGCATGCGCAGCTCGCTGCCCTGCTCGGGATACAGCCGCACCAGCAGCACGCGGTCAAAGCCCACCGCCGCCACGAAGCGGATATGGTGTTCCTTGCTCATGCCGTGATCAAATTCAATGTGCGTTTCGCCATCCATTGGCGTGATGCGGATCGCGTGCGCCTCGTCGCAGGGCACGGGCTTCATCGCCTCCAGCGTGCGGCCGCAGCAGGAGACCTGCGCTTCGCCCGTCATCGTGACGACATTGCCGCACACCGGGCACACATAAAACCGGATTCTTCTCATATTGCCTCCATCCTTGTCGCTCTCATTCAGTTCACCGGACAGGAGGCTGCGCACGTCCACATCAAGCAACGCGGCCAGCTCGCGCAGCAGCGAGATATCCGGGCAGCCGAGCGCGCGCTCCCATTTGGAGACCGCCTGCTCGCTGACCCGAAGCTGCTGCGCGATCTCCCGCTGGGTCATCCCCTTGCTGATGCGCAGCTGACGAATCAGTGCGCCGACCTTGTTTGCGTCCATGTTCTTCGCCTCCCATGAGAAGATGATACCGCCTTTTTGTGCAGAAATCAATCAACGCTCCGTTGAGTAGGGACGTTAGGGCTGCCGCTCAAATCCTTCCCCGCTTCGTGCTGACCAAAGAAACGTAAACATGAAAAAGCGCAGAGGAGACACCTCCGCGCCCTGAAATTACATGTCGTCGTAGCCGAGCGTGCGCAGGTCGTCCATGCGGTTGCGCCAGTCCTCGCGCACCTTGACCCACAGCTGCAGGTTGACGCGCGTGCCCAGCAGGTTCTCGATGTCCTTGCGGGCCTCGGCGCCGATGGTGCGCAGCATCGCGCCCTGCTTGCCGATGATGATGCCCTTGTGGCTCGCGCGCTCGCAGTAGATCGTCGCGTGAATCTCGGTCATGTTCTCGCTCAGCTTCTGGATGCGCATCATTTCCACGCCCACGCCGTGCGGCACCTCCTCACGCAGGTGCAGGAGCGCCTTCTCGCGGATGATCTCCGCGCAGATCACGCGCTCCGGCTGGTCGGTCATCATGTCGTCCGGGAAGTACTTCGGGCCCTGCGGCAGGAAGGAAACGATCAGCCCCCGCAGCTCCTCCATGTTCTTGCCGGTGCGCGCGCTGATGGGCACGATCGCGTCGTACTTCTCCGCGGAGAAGGACTGAATGGTCGCCATGAGCTTCGCCTCATCGACGATGTCCGTCTTGTTGAGCACGAGGATCTTCTTCACATTGCGCGCAGCCATCTCCTCGACGATCGCGCGGTCCTGCGGGCCGACGTCGCTGACGTCCACCAGCACCAGCAGCACGTCGATGCCGTCCATCGCGCCCTCAACGGACTTGACCATGTACTCGCCCAGCTTGGTGCGCGGCTTGTGCAGGCCCGGAGTGTCCAGAAACACAATCTGGTGATCCGGGGCCGTCGCTACGCCCATGATGCGGTTGCGGGTGGTCTGCGGACGATTGGAGACGATGGCAACCTTCTCGCCGACCATCGCGTTCATCATCGTGGACTTGCCGACATTCGGGCGGCCGACAATCGCGGCAAAGCCCGAGAGAAACTGATTTTCTTTCATAATACCCTCTATTTCTTCTGAAGCGCGTCCTGCGGAACGTCGTCCTCATTTGTGAGCGTGCCCGCTCAGCAAAGGGACTCCGGACCGAAGCCCTCCGGCAGCATCGCGCGCAGCGTCGTCTCCCGGACATTGCCGTCCCAGGTGACCAGGATACGCAGATCCGGCGCAAACTCATTGAGCGACTGACGGCACGCGCCGCACGGGAACGGCGCAGAGCCGCGCGAGGCAATGGCAATGGTCGTGAACTCATGCACGCCCTCGCTCACCGCCTTGAACAGCGCCGTGCGCTCAGCGCACATCGTATTGCCGAGGGCAGCGTTTTCAATGTTGCAGCCGGTGAATACGCGGCCATCCTTGGCCAACAGCGCTGCGCCGACCGGATAATGCGAATACGGGCTGTACGAATAGTCGAGCATCTTCACCGCCATCTCAAGCAGTTTTTCATCCGTCATGCTTTCTTCCTCCCTCGTTAGTCCGATGGATGCGAGCGCCTTTTCCTCCATCGCGCGCATCACCGGCTTGTCCGTCTCCGTCATATGGTCATAGCCCATCAGGTGAAACAGGCCGTGTGTGAGCAGATAACCGCTCTCGCGCCGCTCACTGTGGCCGTATTCCGCCGCCTGTGCGCGCACATGATCCATCGAAATGATGATATCGCCGATCACGCACGCGCCGATCTCCGGGTCAAATTCGCGGCGCAGCAGGCGCGAACAGCTGCCCGCCGTCCTGCCCGCCGGATAATTGACCGTCGGGAACGAGAGCACATCGGTGGACGCGTCCTTGTTCCTCTGTTCGCGGTTGATCGCCTGAATCTCGTCGTCGCTGACGATGCGCACAAACGCCGCCAGCGTTTCGCTCACGCCCTCGGCCGCCTGCGCGGCATCGGCGCAGCGCTGCATGAGCGCTTTGGTGTCATCGCCGAGCAGATTCAGCTCGTCTTCAAATTCCAGAATCATTTTTCAGCCTCCGCAGGCTGCGTCTCCTGCTTCTTATCCGGTTCAGCTTCCCGTCCGGTCTGGGCAGGCTTGCTGCGATTGCTGTGGTGATGGCGCTTGCTGCGGTTCAGATCGACGCTCGGATACTCGATGCGCTCATGGAACACGCCCTTGAGCACATTTTCAAACGCCGAGCAGATCTTGCCGATATCGCGGAAGGTCAGCGTGCACTCATCCAGCTGGCCGTCCTCCATCTTGCCGCGCACCAGCTTGCGGATCATCGCAGAGATCTTGGCCTGCGTCGGCTCCGGAATGGAGCGCACAGCGGCCTCCACCGTATCCGAGAGCATGAGGATTGCGGCCTCGGAGGTCTGCGGCTTCGGGCCGTCGTAGCGGAAATCGTTGATGTCCACGTTCTCCTCGCCCACCTGCTTGACGGTCTTGGCGTAGAAGTACATTGCAGCGGTATCGCCGTGGTGCTGCTGGATCATGTCGATGATGGGTTCGGGCAGGTGATGCTTTCTGGCCAGCTCCACGCCGTCGCGCGTGTGCTCGGTCAGGATGGCCGTGGAAACGCGCGGATCGGTCTTGTCATGCGGGTTTTCGCCGATCTGGTTTTCCTTAAAGTAAAGCGGACGAACCAGCTTGCCGATGTCGTGATAATACGCGCCCACGCGCACCAGCACCGCGTCCGCGCCGATGGCTTCCGCGGCGGCCTCCGCCAGGTTGGCCACGACCATGGAGTGATGGTAGGTGCCCGGGGTCTCGATCATCAGGCGGCGCAGCAGCGGATGATTCGGGTTGGACAGCTCAATGAGCTTGGCCGGCGTCACCAGGTTGAACGCCGCCTCCAGAATCGGCTGCAGGCCGACGCACAGGATAGCCGCCGTAACCGAGCCCAGAATCGCATAGCTCGCGCTGGCCAGCACGCCGCTCAGGCTGCCCGAGATCAGCGTGCCGACGCACAGCAGCACCGCAAAGTCCACTGCTCCGACGATCAGACCCGTGAAGAACACAAACACGCGCGAGGGATTGCGGCGCATCAGGCTGATGGACAGCAGGCCGCCAATGTTGCTCATCAGCAGGACGCTGAGCATCTGAGAGGTTTCCAGTCCCGGGCCGGCAACGGTCAGAAACGTGATGAGCAGGGACAGCGCAAAATTGAGCACATAGGCCGGACGCGCGCCCAGCAGGTTGACCGCCAGCATGGCGGCGAGCATCACGGGCATCGCGCTCACACTGATGTAGCGGCCGACCAGCATGCTCATCGTCAGCGTGAGCACGCCGGCAATCAGCAGCACGAACGCACGCTTTCCGGACTGGAACATCTGCGGCGCAAAGAGATAGATGAACAGATAGGTTGCCGCGAGGATCAGCGCCAGCAGCACCGCCGCGCCGACGTACAGCGTTACATCGAAGCTGTCGCCGCGCAGCAGGCCCAGATTGTCCAGCACGGCGATTTGCTCCGCGCTCACGCGGTCGCCCTTGACGACGATGTTCTGGTCCTGCTTGTAGACGGTCGGCTCCACGGCGTCATACGCCTTCTGTCGGTTCTCCTCCGTCGCCGTCTGATCGATCAGCATATTCGGCTTGAGGCATGCGCGCAGCGTCGGGATCGCGACGTTGTACCACAGATCCGTGCGCGTGTTGTAGGCGACGATCTGCTGAATGTTGTTGATCGCGTCACCCAGCTGGCCCTCGGTGATGGTGGACACCAGCGCCGTGCGCGTGGCGGAGGTCACGCTCTGGTACAGCGTTTCAAAGTCGCGCTCGGTTGTGCTCATCAGCGTGCGAAGCTGATAATTGCTCAGCTTGAGGCTGGAGAGCATGCCCTGCGCCTGGCTGTAATCCTCGTCCGTAAAGGTTTCGTCGATCTCCGTCCAGCCGCTCTGGATCTGCGCGCCCAGCTCGCGCACCGCACGCAGCTCGGAGAACGCCGCATCCAGATCCGCCATGACGGTATCCGAAACGGTATCATCCTTAAAGTACACCGGCGAAACAGCATCCGCAGCCTGCTGGCGGCGGCGGCTCGTCGTGATTTCGTCGACGATATCGCGGCTGGCCGTGATCGTCTTGGGCGCAACGTCGCCCACGCTCAGGTCATACTGCTCCGGTGAAATGGTCAGAAAGCAGATCAGCAGCAGCACCAGATACGTCAGCACGGCAAAGAGCACGAGCTTGACGCGGGTGCTCAGATTATTCATCCACGTCATGCTTTTCATATCGTCCATCGAATCTTTCCTCCTTTGCGCGGAGCGCATGCGCATCATATGCGCGCACAATCGCCTGCACCAGCTCATGGCGCACCACATCCTGATGCGTCAGGCGCTGCACGGCGATATCGGGCACGCCGTCAAGCACCTCCATCGCCTCAATCAGGCCGCTCTTCTTGCCGCGCGGCAGGTCGATCTGCGACGGATCGCCGGTGACGACGATCCTGGAGCGGAAGCCCATGCGCGTCAGGAACATCTTCATCTGCTCCTGCGTGGTGTTCTGCGCCTCATCCAGGATGATGAAAGCATCCGAAAGCGTGCGGCCGCGCATGTATGCCAGCGGGGCCACCTCGATGATCCCGCGCTCCTGCATGCGCTGGCATGTCTCCGCGCCCAGCATCTCAAACATCGCGTCGTACAGCGGCCGCAGATAGGGATCGACCTTCTGGTTCAGGTCGCCGGGCAGGAAGCCCAGCTTTTCGCCCGCCTCCACCGCCGGACGCGTGAGCACAATGCGCTCCACGTCCTTGCTCTTGAGCGCGGCCACCGCCATGGCCATCGCCAGATAGGTCTTGCCCGTGCCTGCCGGGCCGACGCCCAGCGTCAGCGTGTTCTTTCTGATGGCCCTGACGTATTCGCGCTGGCCAAGCGTCTTGCAGCGGATCGGCCTGCCGCGGAACGTCGTGGCGACGACCTCCTGAAACAGCGTATCAAGCTGCTCCAGCTCGTCCGTCCCGGCCAGGTGCACGGCATACTGCACCAGCGCCGTGTCCACCCGCTCCCCGCGGGCGCAGAGCGCGCCCAGCCTGCCGAGCACCGCCTCCGCCATATCCACGGCCTTCTCGTGCTCGCCCTCCACGGTGATCTCGCCGCCGCGCAGCGCGACGTGCACGTCAAGAAGCTGCTCAAGCAGGCGCACATTTTCGTCGCCTGCACCGAACAGATTCTGAATGGCCCCGCTGATGGGAGCCTCCTTCATGTCCTGAGTCAAAGGCACATGCCTCCTGTATATCCTTGCGTTTTTCTTACCTTGTTCTGCCCGCAATGGCCGTCTCATACTCAAGCACAACCGTCGCATACATGAACTCATTATCTATCATACTATATTTTACCCATTTGTCAAGAATCAACGCGTCATAGGGACATTGATCTCTTGCAATTTTTTCCGCCGCGCCCTGCGCCATGGAGGCCGCGTCGCCCCTGTCCCGGGGTGAAGAGAAGACCTCGGTCTGCGCATACGTCTCGATTTCCCGCCACAGCGGCAGATACAGCCCGACGATCACCTGCCGCTCACAGCTCACGTCCTGCGATTCAAACGGCTGTGCGCCGCGCACCACATGCGCATGCCACGGCGTGCGCACCGTTACGCGCGTGCGCGTTTGGCCTGTCTCCACCGTGGTCGTTTCCGTCAGGCTTACCTTGGCCTCGCCCATGGCATAGACGCGGGCGCTCACCTGTCCCTGCGCCTTCACAGCGCGCATTTGACCCTTCTGCGTGCGCTCCACGCCGCTGATGAGCACCTGTCCCTTTGTGACAGCCTGTCCCGGTGTGACCTGCGGCGTGCCGCTTGAGACGGAGATGCGCGTGATGATTCCCGGCTGCGCCGCGACGATGTCCTGCCCCTCGCCCGGCACGTCCGCCTGCTCGCCGAGGGCCGCGCTGCGGCAGTCGCACACCAGCGTGCTGCCCGCATAGCGCAGCCCCACAAATGACAACCCCGGCAGCCGCAGCGAAAGCCGTTCGCGCAGCTCGTCGATGGAAAACGCCGCCTTGAGCCTGCCCGGGCGCACGCCCGCCTGAGCCAGCACCCGCTGCACCTCTGCCACGTGTTCCTGTGCGTTGTCAATGCGCACGGCGAGGATCATCTGGCTGGACAGCCACACCAGCAGCACGCCCAGGGCCAGCGACGGCGCGAGCATCACCCTGAGGCGCAGAAAACGCGCTGCCCGCACGAGGCTGCCTGCGCGAATCTCCCGCAGCTCCCAGCCAAAGCGCGCGCACAGTGCCCGCAGCGGCGCCATCTGGCATGCGCACACACGCAGGCGCATCGTTCTGGGGCCGATGCGCTGTGCACTTGTCACGACGATCCCGCTGTCCGCCGCTGCGCGCAGCAGCTTCTCCAGGTTGATCCCCTCGATCTCCACCGTCACATGCACGCCGATCATCCCTCCCGCTGCGCGTCGATCCTGGCGTAGGTTGCCGTCTCGATCTGCTCGCCCACGATCATCGCGGCGTCGGCGGAAAGCTCCCTGAGCTCCAGCGCCTGCCCCAGCACGCTGAGCATGCCATCCTGCGTCTTGAGGCGAATCCGCCTGCGGCTGAGCTCCACCACGCCGCGCTGGCCCTCCACCAGCACGCTGCCCCGGCCGATCATCGTCACGCGCGCGCCCTTCGTCAGCGCATCCTCCGGCAGGCTGATGGTGCGCGCCATCCGCCTCATGCCGCGTTTGCCCATGCGCCCGCCTCCCTTCTGCGCTCCCGTCTCTGAACTGTCCGTCAGATAACCCTATGCCGTACCCGCAAGATTTCTGCACAATTCTCCGGACGTCAAAAAACACCTGAAGCCGTCCGGCTTCAGGTGTCTGCGGGTCGATGGATTGGCTCAGTGGGCGGTGCGCAGGATATTCTCTCGGCCCAACGCATACAGGCTGTCGTAACCGACGATACGCTTGATGTCCAGCGTCAGCTCGAAGTACGCCTCCAGGCTGGCCTGGCAGCGGTTCAGGTGCGCGGTCATCTGCGCGCAGACCTCATCCTTGGTCATCTCCGCGCGCGGCAGGCCCAGCAGGCGCATGTGATGCGGGTTGATGATCAGCAGCACATAGTACATGTGCTCATCGTTGTTTTCAAAGATGTTGCGCAGTGCGTTTTCCAGGCGTTCGCGGCCGTAGCGCCAGACCTCGGCCAGGAAGTAATCGCCCTGCGGCAGGCGGAACGAGGACATCGCCACCGGACGGGAGGGGTGAATCGCCCCCATTTTCAGGGAGCGCATGCGCTCATCGATGCGGTTTTCATCAAGCGCCGCGCCGCGCAGCAGGTCGCAGAAGAATTCACCCTGCATCACGCGCGTGAAGTCGTCCACCTGCTTCATCTGCCGTGCGGCGTCCCTGGAGGACAGGGCGCGCCTGGCGCTGCTGATCTCCCGGCGGAGCCGTGCCTCATCGCGCGCAGTCTCCATCCCCAGCATTTCCGGCCTGTGGGACAGATAGGCAAAGAACTGCTTACCCTCGCTGACGGAGAGCAGCGAAGAGACCGCATCAAAACGGCTGCGGCTCAGCAGAGCAATGCCTTCCTGTGCACTGGCCGCCACTGCGGGCCGCTCAAACCCCAGATTCTCCCACTCGGAGAAATGCTCATAGAGCGAACGGATTTCCTCTTTATCGGAAACCAGAAGCAATTTATACATGGCTCCTCCTGCGCTGAAACAGCGCGTTACACAATGATTCTTCACTCAACAAAGGTGTAGAGTATATTATAGAATAATTTACATCAAGTGACAAGCGGAGAAACCTTCTTTCCCGCAAAACAGTATAAAACCCCCAAGAAATCATAGGATTCCTTGGAGGTTTCGTTAATTCCAAAAACCTGCATTCTTCGCGCCGTTTACCAGTTTTCGTCGAGGTATTCCATGCGCGCTTCAATCCAGTTTTTCAGATAGGCGATATTCTCCTCGTACGTCGCGCCGGTCTTGACCGCGCGCGTATTGTGATTGAGCACGCGCCAACGCACGAAGTTCATCTCTGCCGAGGCCGACAGTTCCTGCGCATACGCGTCAAGAGACTTGATCTCGCCGTCCTCCTGCGCCTCCCGCGCGCCGGTCAGCAGCTCGAGCAACGGGCGCAGCTCCTGCTCGTACACGGTTTGCACCGCCTGCCGGAAGGCTTCATGCTTGTACAGCGCCGGCCACCAGGAATACTCATATCCCTGCATGGCGATGCTCAGCCCCTCCGGTTCCGCTGCGCTCAGGCCGCCCTCGCGGGCATAGTTGCCCCATGCGCTGTCATAATCCCAGACCGGGCCTGCGTACAGCAGCGGATCGACCGTATCGCTGTCCTTGAAGAAGTACTGGCTGCTCTTGTTGCCGTCGTAATTCTTGCTGACCTCCTCGATCATGTACTTGCGCACCAGCGACTGAAAGTCCGCGATCTCCGTGTAGTGCCTGCCCGTTTCGCTGTCCACGCCATCGGAGGCGAAGATCGCGCGCTCAAAGCTGTTCAGCAGCGCGTTGGCGTACTCGCCCTGCGCTGCGCTCATCTCCTCCGGCTCCTTGACGACGACCGGCTGTCCCCGCTGCGTCACCACGCCGCTCGCCTCATCCGCGTAGCGGTCCTTGTACTCCAGCTCAAAGAGGAAGCCGCCGGTCACATCCTCCGGCTCCCTGGGCCAGCTCACGCCCTTATAGGTGCCTTCCTCGTACGAATTGTGGCCGTAGGCCTCCGGCTTGCCGCCGCGCTCGATGTATGCCTCGTTGGCCAGCTCGATGGCCGACTCGCTCTCCGTGATGTCCACGCTGCTGGCGGCAATGGTCACCTTGTCGCACAGCAGATAGCTGCCTCGGTACTCTCCGTTCGCATACAGATCGACGCTGATGCACTCCGGCGTGTACGGCAGCTCCAGTGCGCGGGCCAGGGCAAATGTGATGCGGCTGCGCAGCAGAGAATTCTCGTGCTGGTTGGCCAGCAGCACAAAGCGCTTGCCTTCGTTCATGCCGGGAAGCGCCATCTTCTTCTCCAGCTTGATCTGGTAGGATTTCTTTTCATAGACGAACGTCGCGTTGCCGTGTCCCTTGATGGTATCAAGCTGCGCATCGACCATGCTGCTGTCCGGCCAGACGATCTGCATGCTGCCCTTTTCCTTGTTGCCCTTCTTGGCATGGATATACTCAAGGCTTCCGGACTCCGTCGTGATATGCACGGCGGGCAGGTTTTCGCTCGCCATCACCGTGACAGTGCCGCCGTTTTTGCCGAGCTTGAGCGTCGCGCCATCCGTGATCGCATCGATCACCGTGCCGCTGGAGAGCTCCATGTCGCCGATCAACACGCTGCTTACGCCGCTGAAATCGATGATCAGCTCCTGATCGCGCATGTACGCCGGAAGGAAGAGGTACTTATTCCCGTTGTTCTTCTCCCACATGCAGACCTTTTCGCCCACGCCGTCCGCCCGCTGCACGGACAGATCCGCCCGTGCGGCAAGCGCGCTGCTCGCCATACACAGCACCATGACCCATACGCCGACCATCGTCAACCATCTTTTCATGTCTTTTTCCTCGCTCGTCTGATGAAACTTGACTCATCCCATCTGAATTATACCGCAAAATGCGCATTTTCTGAAGGCATATTTCTGATTTCGCATTTTTTCGCTGTTTTCTTGACAGCTTTTTTCCATGGCGCTACAATAGGCGCATGATTTCCACTGTGAGGTGCTTATGACAACTTCGCCGTTTGAGACCATGGCTGCGCTGCAGGCTCAGCTGTTCCTGTATATCATCGCCGGCTTCGTGCTCACCCGCATCGGCACGATCACGCCTGCCGGGCGCAAGTCGCTGTCCGATCTGCTCATCAACTTCATCCTGCCGTGCAACATCATCTGCTCGTTCCAGATGGACCTGACGGGCGGCGTACTCGCCTCCTGCGGCGTGATGATCGCCGTATCGCTGGGCGTGCAGCTGTTTTATCTGCTTGCCAGCCGCGTGCTCTTCCCCGGCGCATCGCCCGAGCGGCAGGCCTGCCTGCGCTACGCCACCGTCTGCTCCAACGCAGGGTTTCTGGGCATCCCGATCATCGGCGGCGTGTACGGCGCGATGGGTACGCTGCTGACCTCCGTGCTGCTGATTCCCCAGCGCGTGGTGATGTGGTCCGCCGGTCTTTCGCTGTTCACGCGCACGGACGGCAAGAGCGTCCTCAAGAAGCTGGCGACGCATCCGTGCATCGTGGCGGTGTTCATCGGTTTTGCGCTGATGCTCTGCGGCAATCCCGCCCTGCCCGGCCCGCTGCAGAAGGCGCTCTCCGGCGCAAGCAGCGCCAATACCTGCCTGTCCATGCTGGTCATCGGCAGCATTCTCGCCGGGGCGGAGCACATCGACCTGCGCGACGGCATGATGTGGTGGTACACGCTTGTGCGTCTGGTGCTCATCCCGCTTGCCGTATTTGTCGTGCTGTTCCTGCTGCCCGTCGATCCGATGGTTCGCGGCGTGATGGTGCTCGCCTCCGGCATGCCTGCAGGCTCCACGACGGCCATCCTCGCCGCGCGTTACGACGGTGACGCGCCGTTCGCCTCCTGCCTCGTCTTCGTCTCCACGCTGCTGTCGCTCATCTCGCTGCCGGCGCTGTGCCTGCTGCTGTGAGCATTCGCCGCTTCCGCGCAGGAAGCGGCGTTTTTATACGATAGGAAATTGCGTAAAGGATCGTGCATCGAGCACGAAAAGACATCACTTGATCAGGTAGTTCGGAAGCGGGCGCGGGCACAGCCCGCTTTGTTCACAGCTCGACGTCCAGGCTGCCCGGCTCAGCAAACGCCCACTCGCCCGTCTGCGGATCGCTGACCATGTACCAGTCGTCGATCACGTCAAACACGGTGAGCTGCGTGCCCGCCTTCAGCGTGCGGATTTCCGGGTAGCTGCTGCCCGGCCCCGTGCGCAGCGCCACCTGCCCGTTGGCTGTCGCCGTCCGGCGGTAGCCGCCGCCTCCGGCATATAGGCGGTCAAACGTGTTGTCCCGGTGCCGGACGCTCATGGGGATATAGGCGGCCGCCGCATCGCGCAGATTGACGATATAGAAATCGTCATAGAAGCCGATGACGCGGTACTGCGTCATCTTGCTCAGCGAGCCGACCTTTTTGGAGGCCGTATCCGGCGCGATGTAGGCCGGCACGTTGCTCTCCAGCAGCGTGATCGTCAGGTCGCTTCGCACCACGTAGTCCGCATTGATCCAGCCAGCCTTGCCGCCCGCTTCCACGCCGTAGAAGCCATTCTGAACCAAAACCCCGTCATCATCCGAGCGGCACCACAGGCTTTCCCCGTGCACAGCGGTGCTCAGCTTCTTGCTGCCCGTCCTCGGCTCAGACCAGACGCTGGCGCTCTTGCTGATGACCGACACCTGCACGTCGTCAGCGGGCGACACGCCGCCATAGCCGTCCACGCTCACATACCCGTCATAATCGCCCGTATAGGAGGCCAGCTTCATCCAGCCGTTCAGCCTGCTGTACAGCCATTCGCCGCCGCCGTCCGCCAGAGCCGTACCTGTACACAGACACACCAGACAAAAAATCAGCGCCAAGACCCGTTTCATTCTCCGTCATCCTTTCCAAATGCTTTACACATTAGACGAAGAACATCATTCGTTTCTTGCCGCTGATTTTCCTTCTTTTTCAAATGATTACTCGTCTGAGAAAACCAGGTTGGAATAGATGGCCTGCATGCGCTCGTCAGGGTAATGCTCGTCAAAGTACGCCTCGATGCGGTTGCCCGCCGGCTCGCCCTCGCGGCGCTCCACCCAGCGCAGCACGCTGAGGCCGGACATCACGCAGTCAAAAATCATGAACACGAGCAGCACCATCGTCAGCCGCTTGCCCAGGCTGTTGGGTATCTTGAGGATGCCCTTGGCCATGCGCGGATAGATTTCCTTGATCCACAGCACGCCCAGAACGCCCCAGTAAACCGAGTACAGCAGACAGATGCGTCCGTTCAGGTTAAACGGCTGATTCGAGTAGTCCCAGGACGTGGAGCCCGTGAACATCTCCTGCACAA
>JBJEUI010000073.1:0-2793 GCA_051883755.1 Candidatus Ventricola sp. | reverse complement strand
CGTGCCGAAGGGGACGCTCTTGAGGCAATACACCACCAGCGCCGCCATGATCGCCGGCGGCAGCATGCCGCCCAGCGAGGCGACCCAGCGGGGCACGCCGTTTTTGCCGCCAAAGCAGGCAAACGGCAGCGCGCGCAGCAGCAGCGTCACGCCTGCGCACACCAGCACAATGCAAAGCGCATGCGTATTCATGCCGCCTTCCTCCTTCCAACCGACTCCATGCCCATCAGCAGCACGGCCGTCACGGCCAGCGCGGGCGCAAGGAACCTCTCCGGGCCCAGCAGCATCAGGCAGACCAGCGCGCACACGCCGCCGACCGCTGCCGGCAGACGGTCCGCCTTGTTCCTCGCGCGATCCACGCAGATCACGATGAACAGCGCGGTCATCGAGTAATCGATGCCCGTCAGATCAAAGGGCAGCGCCTGCGCCAGCGCCGCGCCGATGACCGAGCCCGCGATCCAGTACAGCTGATCGTACAGCGCCACGCGCAGCATCACACCGTCGCTCACCTCGCCCGGCAGCCCGCAGAACACGGAGTACGTCTCGTCCGTCAGCGAGAAGATCATGTACGGGCGCAGGCGTCCCATGCGCCTGAAGCGCTCGATGTAGCTGACGCCGTAGAACAGGTGGCGCGCGTTGACCATCAGCGCCGTCAGTGCGACGGTCGTAAGCGCCGCGCCGGACGCCATCAGCGGCACCATCACAAACTGCATGCTGCCGGCGTATACCAGGCCGCTCATCATCAGCGCCCATGCGGGGCCAAAGCCCGCCTGCGCCAGCGTTGCGCCGAACGCCGTGCCCAGAAACAGATAGCCGCACATGACGGGCAGCGTCAGCTTCACCGCCCGCATGCGTTCGCTCCACGCGTCACGCATCCGTTCCGTCCTCCACCCGTTCAAACCGGTACGTCTGCGCTGCGTCGGGATACTTCTGCCGGTCCACCTCGGACAGGAACATCGCCTTCGGGCGCACCCAGACGCCGCGCTCACCGTACAGCGCACGATAGACCACGACGTCCTCCCGCGTCTCACTGTCGCGGGCAAAGTACAACACCTCGTACAGGTTTCCCTTAAAATGCCGGACGATATCGCCCGGGTTGATTCGCTCGTTCATCGGTACTCCTCTTATGGGGCTCTGCCCCAAACCCCGCAAGGGACATTGTCCCTTGACCCTTCTCCGCTTCGCGCCGGTTGAAAGCGGCATGCTCCTTCAGCCGCGCTCCTCCTCTTCCAGAATCTGGGAGAGGTTCATCATCAGGCTCAGCATCGGCGCAAACATCGCGTCGTCCTCCATCTCCATCAGCTTCTGGATCTTCGTCAGGCGGTAGCGCACGGTGTTGGGATGCTGAAACAGCGCCTTGGCCGTCGCCGCAATCTCCATTCTTTCCTTCACATACACGCGCGCCGTCTGCTCCAGGCTCGTGCGGTTCTGGCTGTCGTACTCCCGGATGCGCTGCAGCTGCCGTCTGCACTGGCTGCACACAAATGCATTCTCGCTCATCGGGAACAGGTACGCGTACAGCCCCAGCTCCTGCGCGCAGAGGATCGGCTTGTCCGTCAGCCTCGCTGCGCGCGCGCCGTAGACCGCCTCGCCCAGCGCCTCGCCGAAGGCTGTCTGCTCCGTCCGCCGCAGGCTTACGCCGGCAGACAGCGACGCCTGCTCCACGCCCGCGCGCGCAAGCAGCGCAGTGAGCGCCTCTCGCCCGTCCTTCTCCTCGTCGTCCTCGTGCAGCAGCACGATCAGCATCCGCCGCCACGCCATGCAGATGCACCGCTGTACCAGCGATTCATCGTCCAAAAGCAGCGCGTACATCTTTTCCTCCAGCGCCAGCATCCGCTCCCTGGGATACAGCGCGCACACGCGGTAGGCGCCCGTGCCGGTCGGATCGATGCGCTGCACCTTTTCCTTCGTCTGCTCCGCCGTCAGCGCGCCGCGCATCAGCGCGTCCAGCTCCGGCTCATAGCCGGCAAAGTGCCGCTTGCCGCGGATCAGGTCCGTCACCTCGAGGATGACCTCCTCGATGTACGTCTCGTCAAACAGGAACAGCGGCGTGCCCAGCCGGTTCGCCATGTTCACCACGCTCTGCGGCAGCTCGCTGAAGTAGGCCGTCTTGACCAGCAGGCCCGCAATGCCCTGATTCATCAGCGCCAGCAGCGAGTTGGCCACCAGCTGGCTGTCCCCGCGGGCATAGGCCAGCGTCGTCACCACCAGATCGCCGCGATAGAAATCCGGCAGCTGCATGCGGGAAGGATCGTACTCCAGCAGTACGGCCGCCGTCACCGTGCGCTCCAGGCCCTCCTGGCCCGCAATCAGACGCAGCCTCTTCAGATTCTGCAGCCGGAACAGTTCCTTGATGCGGATCAAAACGCTCACTCCTTCGCTTTCAATGCCTTATTGTATCACCGCCTTGTGCATTTTGCAAGGCACAACCCATACCCCTTGTACAAAATAAAAAGGCGGAGGAAAGCTCCTCCGCCCCGAATGGAAGATTAGAGTGCGTACAGCAGAATCGCCAGCAGGTGCAGCACGCTGCCCGCGACCACAAAGAGATGGAATATGCTGTGCATATACTTCTTCGTGCGGCCCATGCCGTAGAGCACCGCGCCCACCGTGTAGCACACGCCGCCCATCAGGATCAGCCAGAAGCCGCCCCAGCCGACCGCCTGAATCAGCAGCCCGATTTTCACGACGATGCACCAGCCGATGCCCAGATAGCAGACCATGGAGAAGACCGCGTACTTCTTCAGGTCGATCGCCGTCAGCGTGATGCCCAGCGCCGCCAGCGCCCACACC
>JBJEUI010000072.1:0-2810 GCA_051883755.1 Candidatus Ventricola sp. | reverse complement strand
GCCACCATCATGCCGGTCATGCTGTACAGATCCTTCTCCTGCTCCGGCGTCAGCTCGATGCCATGCTCGCGCACAAACGAACAGTTCAGACTGCGCCACGCGTTCATTGAATCGATCAGCGTGCCGTCCATGTCAAAGATGGCGGCCTTCATGCTTTCAAGCATTCGTTGATTCCCCTTTTGTGATGTAAATCCTTCCGCAAGCCGTCGGCCTCGGGCACAAAGCTGCGGGATTTACAAAGCTTTGTCGGGATGCAGCCGGCATCATGCCGGTCGATCCGCTTCATTATAGCCTGCCCCGCGCGCCCGGTCAAGAGCACGCGCCGGCGATTTCCGGAGGTTCCATGACCAGAGAAACCTACATCCGCATGACCGGCGCCGTGCGCAGCGCCGTCTCCCGCCTGCCCGGCGGCGACAGGCTGCTGCGCCTGCCCACGCTCGTATGCGCAGGCGCGTACATGCTCGCGCTGCTGCGCCTCATGCTCTCGCGCGATATTCGTCTCGTGCGCGTGCTCCTGGTGCCGGCCGCTTGTTTCATCCTCTGCACGATTCTTCGGCCTCTCATCGGCCGTCAGCGCCCGTACGACCGTTTTGACGCGGAGCCGGTGGGCCGCTTCCGCCGCGGCAAGGGCAAGAGCATGCCCTCCCGCCACACGGCAAGCGCGGCCGCCATTGCGCTGGCCGCAGCGTATGCGTTTTCCTCGCCGGCCGTCACCGCAGCCATGACGGCGCTGTGTCTGCTCATCGCAGGCCTGCGCGTGCTCTGCGGCCAGCACTACATCAGCGATGTGCTCGCTGCGCTGGCCCTGAGCTTCATCGTCTCCCTGATCGGCTATTCTCTTTAATCCCCTCAAGTTCATTTGAAAAGAGCTGAATTCCCATGAAATCCATGTCTGCCCAAGCGCGCACCGAGATGATGCTGAATGCGCCGGTCAGCAGGGTCATCCCCAGGCTGGCCATTCCGACGATCATCTCCATGCTCATCACCAGCATCTACAACATGGCCGACACGTTCTTCGTCAGCCAGCTGGGCACCTCTGCCTCCGGCGCAGTCGGCGTCATCTTCTCCGCCATGTCGATCATTCAGGCCGTCGCCTTCATGATCGGCATGGGCACCGGCACAAACGTCTCCCAGGCGCTCGGCGCGGGCGAGGAGGAGCGTGCCCGGCGCTTTGCTTCAACGGGCTTCTTCACCGCGTTTATCGTGGGCGTTGTGCTGGCGGTGCTGGGCCTGTCCAATATCGACTGGCTGGTGCGCTTTCTCGGCGCGACGGAGACCATTGCGCCCTATGCCAAGGCCTACGCCACCTACATCTTCTACGCTACGCCGCTGATGATGTGCTCGTTTGTCATGAACAACCTGCTGCGCTTTGAGGGGCTGGCAATGTACGGCATGGTCGGCATCACCACCGGCGGCATCCTGAACATGGCCCTTGACCCGATCTTCATCTTCGGTCTGGGCCTGGGCACGGCGGGCGCCGCCATCGCCACGGCCATCTCCCAGTGCGTGAGCTTCCTGATCCTGCTGCTTTTGAGCAACACGAAGCCCGACGCCATCTCCATCAGCCCGCGCCATTTCAGGCCCACGCTGGCCATGTACGGCCGCATCCTCTACAACGGCTTCCCGTCCCTGGGCCGTCAGGGCATCGCCAGCATCTCGACGATCCTGCTGAACACCGCCGCAGGCGTGTACGGCGACGCGGCCATCGCCGCGATGTCCATCGTCGCCCGCTTCATCATGTTCATCAATTCCTCGGTCATCGGCTTTGGCCAGGGCTTCCAGCCGGTGTGCGGCTTCAGCTATGGCGCGGGCAAGTATTCCCGCGTGCGCGAGGCCTTCTGGTTCTGCGTGAAGGTCGCCACCGTGATCCTGCTGGTGCTCGCCGGTGTCTCGCTGCTCTTCTCCCGGCAGATCATCACCGTCTTCCGCCGGGACGACGCAGAGGTCATCCGCATCGGCACGCTCGCGCTGCGGCTTCAGCTGGCGACGATGCCGCTGTGGGGCTTCATCGTCATGGGCAACATGTTCACCCAGTCCATCGGCTACGGCGTGCGCGCCACGCTCCTGTCCATCGCCCGCCAGGGCATCTTCCTGATTCCCGCACTGCTGGTCCTGCCGCGCCTCTTCGGCCTCTTCGGCATCCAGAGCGCTCAGCCCATCAGCGACGTCTGCACGCTGATCTTCACCATCGTCATCATCTCCGGCGTGCTCCGCCAGCTCAAGGACAAGCCGGACAGGGCGTGAGGGACGTTGGGCTGCCGCCCTATGACCCGCCTGGGGATTTCATCCCCAGACCCCATGCTCGCTTCGCGCACGCGAAAAGAAAGCTATATAAAAATTCGGACGCAGGAAATCTCCTGCGTCCATTCTTTATACCGATCTGCTTAAAGCCGCCGCGAAGCGAAGAAGGGAGTCTGAGGGATATATCCCTCAGGCGGGTTTTAGGGCGGCAGCCCTAACGTATCCCCTCACTCGATGTACCCCGCCAGCACCTTGAGCGCCGCAACCGCGCCGTCAACGTGGCTGCGCTCATAGCCGTGGGAGGCATATACGCCCGCGCCGATGAGGCCGTGCTTCACATCGTAGCCCGCGCGCAGCGTCGCCTCCACGTCGCTGCCATAGTGCGGATAGACGTCGACGGCGTAGCCGGCGCCCATCCTCTCAGCCGCGGCGATCAGCCCTCTGACCATGTCGGCATGGTATGGGCCGTGGCTGTCCTTGGCGCAGATGGAGACCATGTGCTCGTCGCACTCCAGTCCCTCGCCCACGCAGCCCATATCCACGGAGATCGCCTCCGTCACGCCCTGCGG
>JBJEUI010000071.1:0-15213 GCA_051883755.1 Candidatus Ventricola sp. | reverse complement strand
AGACGTAGCCGTGCGCCTTGATGCCGGCCGCCTCGTAGTTGGCCAGGCCCTTGTCAACGAACTCCTGCTTGAGGTCGTTGAAGCAGATGGTCGCGCCCGCGGCCGCCAGGGCCTTGGCAATGGCGAAGCCGATGCCGTAGGAAGCGCCGGTGACCAGCGCGACCTTGCCGTCAAGACGGAAATTGTTCATATAATCGTTCATGGGAAAAACCTCCTTGTATGGTTGTTTGCAATATTTGAAATGGTCATGCCCCGTATCCCCGAAGCGGGCAGGGCGCGGGGATACCTCATCCGTCTCGCCTGCGGCGAGCCACCTTCCCCAGAGGGGAAGGCCTTGCTTTACAGCAAATCGAGCGGGCTCAGGTTGTCCATGTCGTCAAACTCCTGATTTTCGCCGCACATGCCCCAGATGAAGGTGTAGTTGCTCGTGCCCACGCCCGTGTGGATGGACCAGGACGGGGAGATGACCGCCTGCTCGTTGTGCAGGATGACGTGGCGGGTTTCCTTCGGCTCGCCCATCATGTGGAAGATGACGTTCTCATCCTTCACGTCGAAGTAGAAGTAGACCTCCATGCGGCGCTCGTGCGTGTGGCAGGGCATGGAATTCCAGTTGCTGCCCGGGGCGAGCTGGGTCATGCCCATGCACAGCTGGCAGGACTGCATGACGGCCGGATGGATGTACTGGTTGATGACGCGCTTGTTGCAGGTCTCGCTGCTGCCCAGCGGGCGCTTGTTGGCCTTGTCGATGTCGATGTGGACGTTCGGGTAGGTCTTGTGCGCGGGGCAGGTGTTGATGTAGAACTTGGCGGGATTTTCGCCGTCCTCGCTCTCCATCCTGATCTCCTTGGCGCCCATGCCGACATACAGGCCGTCGTACTGCTTGAGCTCGTAGACGACGCCGTCGACGGTGATTTTGCCCTTGCCGCCGATGTTGATGACGCCCATCTCGCGGCGCTCCAGGAACGTATCCGAGCACAGCTCCTTGCAGCCGACCAGCTCCACTGCCTTCGTCACCGGCATCACGCCGCCGGCAATAATGCGGTCGAAATGGGAATAGGTGAGCATCGCCTCGTCGGCAGCGAAGATGGTTTCAATGACGTATTCGCTGCGCAGGCGATCGGTGGTATAGTGCTTCGCATCCGCAGAGGCGGACGGCTGACGGACGGTCAACTGCATGGGATAGCCCTCCTCCAAATCATGTTCGTAAACTCGCAGACAGATCCATCTTATGGATGGTATCAGTATAACACAACTTCTTCCTAAATGCTATAGGCTTAAGCAAAACAGGCGATTTTTGTTCAGAATCTCATACAGGTTCGACAACTCATCAGATGTATACAAACAGCTCGCATATTTTTCCCTCAAAACGGGAAAATAGCGGGAAGAAACAGGAAGGAGGCGATCGTCTTGGAGGACGCCGTGACGCTGCTGCCGCGGCTTTCGCGCAATCTGGACGTCTTTGCGGACAGGCTTGGCGCGCCCCTCAACGCCGACGTGATCGTGCGCAGATTCCAAAGCGGCGCGTTTGAATCGGCGATTGTGGCCATCGACGGCATGGTCGATGTCGAGGAGATCGACGAGAACATCCTCAAGCCCTGCATGAACCTGCCCCATGACGCTGGCGAAGACGTACCCGAGGCGGAGCGTGCGGCGTACATCGTCAAAAACGCCGTGTCCATCCTGCCCGTCGAGATGAAGGACAACATCGACGAGATCCTCGCCGACGTGCTCAGCGGTCAGTGCGTGCTGCTGTGCGAGGGCTGCACGCTCAGCTGCGTGATGGATGTGCGCGGGTTTGACAAGCGGAGCATCGGCAAGCCGGAGGTCGAGCACGTGGTGCTCGGCCCGCACGAGAGCTTCACCGAGTCCATCCGCACGAACATCACGCTCCTGCGGCGCATCGTGCAGCGCGAGGAGCTGGTGACGGAGTTTGTTCGCGCGGGCGGAAAGATGAAGACGCGCTGCGCGCTGATGTATCTGCGGGGCACGGCGGACGAGGAGCTGATCGCCCGCATCCGCGCGCGGCTCGAAAGCTGCACCTACGACTTTGCGCTGACCAGCGGCGAGGTCGAGCAGCTCATCGAGGACAGCCCGTTTTCCCTGATTCCCAGCACCATCCGCACGGAGCGCCCGGACCGCGCCGCGTCCTTCCTGGCAGAGGGACAGATCGTCGTGCTCACGGACGGCTCGCCCGCGGCCATCGGCGCGCCGGCGACGATCTTCCATCACCTGCACACGCCGGACGACGCCTCCATGCGCTGGCAGTACGGCACCTATCTGCGCATCGTGCGGCTGACCGGCATGCTGATCCACGTCTTCCTGCCGGGCCTGTATCTGGCGCTGCTGCGCTTTCATCAGGAGCTGTTTTCCCCCATGCTGCTCACCAGCGTATACGAGACCAGCTCCCGCATCCCCATCCCGGCGTATCTGGAGGCGCTGATCATGACGCTGGCGTTTGACCTGATCAACGAGGCGGGCCTGCGCGCGCCGGGCACGCTGGGCAGCGCGCTGGGCATCGTCTCCGGTCTGATTCTGGGCGAGAGCGCCGTGAGCGCGGACATCGCCTCGCCCCTGCTACTCATCGTGGTGGCGGCCAGCGGCCTGGGCGGCTTCTGCGTGCCGGGCTACGCGCTGAGCATCGGGCTGAAGATCGTGCAGCTGCTGCTGCTCACGGCGGGCGCGGCGGGCGGGCTGTACGCGATGGCGCTGCTGCTCGTGTGCCTGCTGTGCGCCATGTGCGCGATGAACTCTGTCGGCTCGCCGCTGACCGCGCCCATCACGCCGCCCCGGCGCGCCAATCCCGATTTCCTCGTGCGCCTGCCGATGAAATACCAGAAGGCGAGGGCATTCTTTGCCAACCGGCATGATGCCTAATAGAAACGAGCTATCAGTGCGAAGCGGAGAAGGGGTCTGGGGACTAGTCCCCAGGCTAGGGGTTTGGGGGATGAAATCCCCCATCGTTCCTATATCGCGAAGCGATCAGAAGAAAAGCAGTCAGGGAGCGAAGCGTTACCTGACGGAGCTTAGTGCATAGCTGTTTCTATTTGAACACAGTATACATCCTGCCGCCCTGCGCCCGAGGCCGCTGCTTTGCAGAAAGGATTTCCATCAATCATGACAACGCTTGAAAGCCGTGTGCGCGCGTCCTGGCGCGTGCAGGCCTGCGCAGCCGGTCTGTGCGCGGGCACGCAGGTCTTCCTCTTCGGCACCGGCATCGCCATGCCCATCGCGCTGTGCAGCGCGTGGATCGCGTCGCTTGCCGCGCTGCCCATGGCGGCGCTGACGGCCGCCGTCTGCCGCCGCGCGCTCGCCCTGCCCAGGCGCACAGGAAAGCTGACGGGCGCGCCGCATCTGCTGCTGGCCCTCACGCTGCTGACAAACGCCGCGCTTGCGCTGAGCGCGATGGTCAGCCTGGCCGGGCAGACGCTGCTGGTGCAGGCGCGCGACCTGTGGAGCGCGGCGGTGGCGCTGGCCGCCGTCGCGCTGTGCGCGCTGACCGGCGGCGCGCCGCGGCTGTGCTTTGCGCTGAGGTGGGTTCTGCCCGTGCTGATGCTCCTGCTGACGGCCTTCTGCGTGCCGCTGGAGATCCCGGCGGGCCTGTTTCCGATTCTGGGTGCGGGCGGCGTGCCGCTGGCCGCGGCGGCGGTCTGCATGCTGGGCGCGGCCTCTCCCCTGCTGATGCTCCTGCTCCCGCCGCAGGCGCTTGAGCGCGCGGGCGAGGCGGCCAGGCGCTGCCCCGTGCCGCCGGCAGGGTTCTTCGTCGGGCGCGCGCTGGCCGGCACGGCGGCCGGCGTGCTGGGTCTGTTGGCCGCCAGCGTATGCACGGCGTATGAGGCGCTTCTGAGCAGCGGCGGGTGGGGCGAGCGCCTGCGCATCGTCTTCAGCGCGCAGCCGCGCGGAGGCGTCCCGCAGACGCTGCTGACCCTCTGCCAACTGATCGCCATGGCGCTGCTGGCGGTCTGCATGCTCGCCTCCGCCGAGCAGGCGCTCCTGCGCGTCCTCCCGAAGGCCCAAAAGGGCCGCGCAGGTCTGGCGGCGCTCGTGCTGACGCTGGCGGGGTGCCTGGCGGCGCTCGTCGTCTTCGGCGTCACGCCGGCGCTGTTTGCCGCGCCGCTGCTGGTTCTTCCCACGGCGGCGCTGCTGATGCTTCACAGGCAGATGGGAGGGAGAGACGGATGAAACGCCTTGCGCTGATCCTCCTGCTGCTGTTCAGCCTGCCGCTGCTCTCCGGCTGCGGCGGGGGACAGGAGATCGAGAGCTGCCTGTTTGTGCTGTCCATGGCGGTCGATCCCGCGCCGGACGGGAACATGACCGTGACCATCAAGGCGCTCTCCGGCACGCAGGAGGACGCGTCTTCCTCCGGCAGCGAATCCTCTTCCGGGCAGGAGGAAGGCGGTCAAGACCCAAACCAGCAGGAAGGCCAACCCGCTCTGGAGGCCACCGAGCCGGGCTATATCGTCCTGAGTGCGACCGCACCCAGCTGCCTGCGGGCGCTGAGCATGCTCAGCGCGACCACGCCGCGCACGGTCAACCTCTCCCAGCTTCGGGAGATCGTCATCAGCCGCGCGCTGGCCGAGACCGACGCGACGCTCTCCATCCTCAAGGAAATCCATTCAATGTACCGCGCCAACGGCGAGGCGATCGTCGTCGTCACGCCGGACGACGCGGGCGACTTCATCCGCCGCCAGCGCGCGATTCTGGGCGTGCGGCTGTCGAAGTACCTCGAGGTGCTCTTTGAGCACTTCTCCGAGATCGACACCATCCCGCCGGACGCCCAGCTCGCCTCCGTCATCCACGCGATGGAATCGGACACCATCGACGCGGCAGCGGTCTATGCCGCGGGCAACGCCTTTGACAGCACGCTGGTGCTCTCAGGCAGCGCGGACCTTGACCGCCTGCCCGGCCATCTGCCGCGCACCTCCCCCGCCGAAAACGAATACCTGGGCGCGGCGCTCTTCTCCGGGCCGAGGATGGTCGGCACGCTCACCGGCGAGGAGACCGGCCTTTTGTGCCTGATGATGGGCAAGGCGCAGCGGCGCACGACGTTCATCGGCAGCGCGCAGTACAAGACCAACCTGCCCACGCGCGTGCGGCGCATGATGGACGGGGACGGTGCGCTGCACGTGCGCATCACGATGAACCTGACGCGCACCGCCGGCGAGGCGCACGAGACCGCGCAGGAGATCGCCGCCGACATCGAGCGCTCGTGCGTCAGCGTCCTGCTCAAGCTGCGCGCGGCCTCCTGCGACGCGGCGGGCTTTGGCCGTCTGGCTGTCCGCCGGTGCCTCACGGTGCCCCAGTGGGAGGCGCTTGACTGGCCCGCAGTCTATGAGACGCTGCCCGTTCGCGTGTCAGCCAGTGTGAAGGTCTTGTAATGCGCCGGGCAAAGGTGGTATACTGGGAGCAGCACTTCAGAAACGGAGAATGCACATGCTCATCGACGTATACGATTTTGACGGCACGATTTACGACGGCGATTCCACGGTGGATTTCGTGCGCTTCGCCCTGCCCCGTCATCCCGGGGTGATCCTCGGTCTGCCGCGCGTGGCGCTGGCGGCGATCCGTCTGGCTGCAGGGCGCAGCAATCTCACGCAGTTCAAGAGCGTGCTCTTTTCCGAGATGAGCAGGCGCTTCAGCCTGGAGGACGAGGCCCGCGCCTTTTGGGAGAGCGAAAGGACGCGCAGCAGGCTCGGCGCATGGTTTGAGCACACACCGCGCGACCTGCCCATCGTCATCGCGTCCGCCTCGCCGGAGTTTGAGCTCACGCACGCGGCGAAGATCCTGGGCGTGCCCGCGCTCATCGGCACGCAGTGCGACATGAAGACCGGCGAGCTGATCGGCAAAAACTGCAAGGGCGCGCAGAAGATCGCGCGCATCCGCGAGGTCTTCGGCGAGTTCGAGGTGCGCGCCATGTACACCGACGACGCAAAGGCCGACGGCCCGCTGCTGGAGATCGCGCAGGAGAAGTACCTCGTCACGCACGGACAGGTCAGGAGAATCTGACAACCGCGCACAACCGCGCACAAAGGAGAGTACAGCATGAAGAAGATGGAAAACATGGGCGGCTTCTTTGTCGCCGCGATTACCCCGTTTGACGAAGACGGCCAGTTCAGCGCGAAGGCGCTGCACGCACTGATGGACAGGACGATCGCGCAGGGCGCATCCGGCTTCCTGATCGGCGGCAGCAGCGCGGAATGTCCGCTGCTCACGCACAGGGAGCGCATCGACGGCCTGATGGCCGCCGCGCACTACGATGGCCGTGAGAAGACGAAGCTGATGGCCTCCGTCGCGTCCATCTCCACCGACGAGGCGATGGAGTACGCCAGGGCCGCCGAGACGCTTGGCTACGACGCGATGATCTCCACCGTGCCCTACTACTACAAGTTCGGCATGAAGCAGATCGCGGAGTACTTCGTGAAGCTGCGCAATCACGCCGACATCCCGCTGTTCCTGTACAACTTCCCGGGCAACACGGGTGTGGAGATCGACATCGATAGCGATTACATCAAGGGAATCCTGACGGACGGCACCATCGCCGGCGTCAAGCAGACGAGCCTCAATCTGTACCAGATGGAGCGCATCAAGAACCTCAACGATCAGCTGGTGATGTTCGGCGGCTTTGACGAGGTGTACATCGGCGCGCGCATGCTCGGCGCAGACGGCGCAATCGGTTCCACGTTCAACTTCACGCTGCCGCTGTTCACGAAGCTGGAAGCGGCCTATTCCGCCAGGGACTATGAGCTGGCCCAGCAGCTGCAGCGCCGGGCGAACAACATCATGCAGGCGCTGGTGTCCTGCTCGCTGTTCCCGTCCATCAAGCACATGCTCAAGGTGCAGGGCCTCGACGTGGGTATCTGCCGCGCGCCGTTCCCGACGCTGACCGAGGAGCAGAAGGCGTATATCGAAAAGGTCGTCGCAGAGAACATGTAACATTGCCCCCTGCATCAAAACAAACGATAAGCAAAGAAGGAGTCCGAGGGATGAATCCCCCGGACTCCTTTGGCTTTGCTCCGGATTACTTCTCGTCCTTCACCATATCGTCCAGATTCAGGATGCCGGTCATGTCCGCGCCGACCACGGCGGGCAGCTCGCCGTTCCAGTTCTCCGCGAGGGTGTTGAGGATGGTTCTGTCCGTCAGCTTCTGGCCGATCTGCTCCAGGCGGTACGCCTCCGCGTCGGCCGCCAGCTTCACCGCGTCGGCCTCCGCCTGGGCGGCGATGACCGTGGACTGCGCCTGGGCCTCGGCGGCGATGCGCACGCGCTCGGCCTCTGCCTCGGACTGCTTGATGGTCACCTGCTTCTCGCGCTCGGCCTGCGCGATGGCCGTCTCGTTCTCGGTCGCCGCCTTCTTCTTGAGCTGCTCGGCCACCTGCTTGCTCTCCACGGCGGAGATGAACTCATCCGAGAAGTCGAAGTCGATGATGTTGAAATCGGTGATCGAGATGCCGATCTGAGAGAGCTTCGCGTCCAGCTCGTCGCGCATCTTGTCCGAGGACTCGGCGCGCTTGGAGATCAGCTCCTCCGCCGTGTACTGCGCGCAGACGGACTTGAGCACCTCGTGCGTCGCCGGAACGATCAGGTTGTCCTCGTATGCCGTGCCGGTGGTCTTGTAGATTTCAAACGTCTTCTCCGTCTGCAGGCGGTAGTTGACCGCCAGCGTCGCGGAGACGGTCTGGATGTCCTTGGAGAAGGCCTCGGTGCTCAGCTCCAGCTTCTTGACGCGGTTGTCCATCGAGACGATCTTCTGCACGAACGGAATCTTGAAGTGCATGCCCTCCGGCAGCGCCGTGTCCTCCACCTTGCCCATCGTGAGCATGATGCCCGTGGAGCCGACCGGCACCGTGGCAAAGCAGTTGGGCAGGACGATGAGCGCCAGCACGGCCGCAACCGCCAGCAGCACGAAGCGCCGGATGATTTTCAGTGACGTATGCATAGGTTCTCCTTTCGCCGGGCCTTTGCCCGGGCCGTTGTTTCTGTTTCATTGATGTGATTCATCATATCACAGCGCCCGGGCGGGGGCAATGATTCTCCTTAAGCTGTTTGTGTCGATTTTTCAGCTCCCGTCAAAAAGCGGGACGGAAGCTTCATTCCATCCCGCCTGTGCGTCTGTGTATTTTCTTATTCTCCCAGCACATCCCACAGCCGCTGGAGCTCCTCCTGGCTGCCGTACTCGAGCACAATCTTGCCCTTGCTTTCGCTGCCCTGCATGGACACCTTCAGGCCCGTGGCGCTGCGCAGGCGCTCGCGGAGCTCCTCGTATTCCACCGGCAGCGGCTCGGCCTTGGGCTTCTCCTTCCGGGGCTGCGCCGCCTGCTTGGCCATGTTTTCCAGCTGGCGCACGGACCAGCCGCTCTGCACCGTCTTGGCAAAGAGCGCCGCCTGGAGCTTCTTGTCCGCGATGCCGGCCAGCACGCGCGCGTGGCCCGCCGAAATCGCGCCGTCGATGACGGCCTGCTGCATCGCCCGGGGCAGATTGAGCAGGCGCAGCAGGTTGGCCACCGCCGGGCGGCTGCGGCCCAGGCGCTCGGAGACGGCCTCCTGCGTCAGCGCGCACTCGTTCATCAGGGTGTAGATGCCCTGCGCCTCCTCGATCGGGTTGAGGTTCTCGCGCTGGATGTTCTCAATGAGCGCGGCCTCCTGGCGCTTGATCTCGTCCCACTCGCGCACAATCGCCGGGATCGTCTCAAGCCCCGCCAGCCTCGCGGCGCGCCAGCGGCGCTCGCCCGCGATGATCGTATAGCGTGCCCCGCTGCGGGCGACGAGAATCGGCGAGAGCACACCGCTGTGACGGATGGAGTCTGCCAGCTGAGCAAGCGCTTCCTCGTCAAACTTCTTGCGCGGCTGGTCGCGGTTGGGATCGATATCGCCAAGCCCGATCTCCACGACCGCATCCGCCGGCACGGCGGCGGGCTCGTATTGATGGCCAACGGACTCAACGACCTCTTCCACATCCGGCAGAATCGCGCTCAGTCCCCTGCCCAGTCCCAATTTTTTTGCCATGACAATCTCCTTTATTCAGGCCGGTTACCTCGCCAGGAATTCCTTTGCCAGCGACTGATAGCTCTGCGCGCCCAGCGAGCGCGGATCGTACAGGTGAATCGGCATGCCGTGGCTGGGCGCTTCGCCCAGGCGCACATTGCGCGGCACGACGGTGTTGTAGACCTTGCCCTTGAAGACCTTGCGCACCTCCTGCGCGACCTGGATGCCCAGGTTCGTGCGCGCGTCGAGCATCGTGAGCACCACGCCCTCGATGCTCAGCCTGCGGTTGATCTTCTGCACCTTCTGGATGGTGCCCATCAGCGCGCTGACGCCCTCCAGCGCATAGTATTCGCACTGGATCGGGATCAGCACGCCGTCCGCGGCGCACAGCGCGTTGAGCGTGATCAGGCCCAGAGACGGCGGGCAGTCGATGAAGATATAGTCAAACTCGCTGCGGGCGGTCTCCAGCGCCTCGGCAAGCACGTGCTCGCGCCCGTCCACGCTCGCCAGCTCGATCTCCGCACCCGCCAGGCGGATGTCCGCCGGGAGCACGAACAGCGTCTCCACCTGCGTCCTGATGAGCGCATCCTTCAGCTCCACCTCGCCGGCCATGACCTCGTAGACGGTCGGCGTGGTGCTCTTCACGCGCACGCCCAGGCCGCTCGAGGTGTTGCCCTGCGGGTCCGCGTCCACCACCAGCACGCGGTAGCCCTCGCTGGCCACGCATGCGGAGAGGTTGACGCTGGTGGTCGTCTTGCCGACGCCGCCCTTCTGATTGGTAATTGCAATAATTTTAGCCATGGTTGTTGATCCTCGGAAGCTTATGATAATTGTCCGTTCTCGGTGAGCACCTGCACATAGTACGCGCGGTCCTGTTCGTCCATCGGAAAGCGGCGTACCAGCTCGCGCATCGCGGCAAAGGAGCCCTCGCGCGAAAAATCGCACAGCGCGTCGCGCACGCTGGGGCTCGCCGGCAGGTTTTCATACGAGAGCGCCAGCAGCCTGTCCGCCAGGTCGTGAATGAACGCACTGGTGATGCGCACGCGGCGACCGTTGTTCAGCACGACGACCATGGTGCCCTGCGAGCCGGTATAGACGGCGTTGAACACGGCGGAATCGATCTGCGCCAGCAGCTCGGGCAGCGCGGCGTCGGTCCGCATGAAGCGCACCAGCGACTGGTTGACCGTATAGACCAGATCCTCGCAGCGTTCAAGCAGCGCATCGCCCAGCGCCATGCGCAGCATCGCCTCAATCCTGCCGATCCTGTTGCTCACCGTCTCACCGCCGTTTCCTTTTGCACAGTTGTGTATCCTATTCTACACGCATTGCCCGTTCTCCCGCAAGAGGGTGCGGGCAAAATTAAGAACCTGCTCAGTCATCTATCCCCTGCTGCGGCATGCGCGAGAGCAGCGTCACCAGCACCCCGGAAAAGGCGAACAGCGCGATGCACACCACGAAGGGCAGGCGCAGGGAGATCTCGGCCATCTGGCCGATGAGGCTGGGGAAGACCGCCGTCAGCAGCGAAACCGTGCCGTAGACGAGGCCGCACACGCGGGCGCGCTCCTCCTCCCCGGCGTTGATGAACATCAGCGAGCTGGTCGCGGGCGAGAGGATGGACAGGGCCGCGGCCTCCAGCAGCGTGCTCAGAAGCAGCATGAAGACGGCCGCCGTTCCCCTGGGCGCCGCCAGCAGCAGCGCCATGGCGGCGATGTGCATCGCAAGGCCGGCCAGCATCGGCTGCTTCATCGGCAGGCGCGTCACGCGCGGCACGAGGAAGAGCACGCACAAAAGCGTCATCAGCGATTTGACCGTGGTGAAGACGACCACGTTGCTCTGGGCGATGCCCAGCTCCCGGCACGCCAGCAGCGACCAATAGCTGTTGGTCAGCGTGGTCACCAGCGAATAGGAGGCGACGATGCCGAAGGTCAGCAGCATCCGCTTATTCAGCACAGTCCGGATATACACGTCCTTGCACTCGTACAGCAGGCGCAGGATGCTCTTGTTCTTCGTGGCCTCCATGCGCCGCAGGCCCACGCTGGTTTCCCTCGAGAAGGTCTGCACGAGGATAAACTTGATCGTCATGGAGATGAACGTCACGCCGTAGAGCACGCGCATCGTGGGCACCAGGCCGAATGCGTCGACGGCGAGCTTGGACAGCGGCGCAAAGAACGCGGAAAACAGCCCCAGCATCTGCGTCAGGGAAAACGCGGGCATGATCTCCTCCTGCTTCATGTCGTCGATGAGCAGAAGGGACCAGGAGTTTTCCGTCACGCGCCACGCGCCGTTGAAGACAGCCGCCGCGGCAAACCACCTGAAGTCCTGCGAGAGCATCCACAAAAACTCCGGCACGGACCAGGACAGCATGTCAAACAGGAACGTCGTCCTGCGCCGGCCCAGCTTGTCGGTGACTACGCCGGAGAGCACGGCAAAGACCACCTGCGCGGCGATGTTGATCGAGGCCACATAGCCGATCTGCGCGGGCGACAGGCCCAGCGCCGCCATATACAGCGACGCGTACGGCAGGCACAGGTTGTACGGAATGCCCCACAGCGGCTCCGGCCACAGGCAGGCGCGGGCATTGCCCTTCAGGCCCGTCAGGAAAGAAATCATCGGGTTTCCCATCAGACTGCTTTTCAGCCGCTTCATCGTGTGCATCCTCCGTCTTCTCCGCATGCCAAAGGTCAACCGCTATTATACAGGAGGCCATGACTGAATGCAAGGCGCTTATCCGTTTACTTTTGCGCCGTTTGGGGGTATACTGAATTATTCGGAATTCTGCCATCAGGCCTTGCGCAAAGGAGGTTTTTCATGCTTTCATCTGACCTTTGTTCCCAGGTGCTTGCCCGCGCGCTGCGCAGCGGCGGCACATTCGCGGAGATCTTCTGCGAGGACACCCGCGCCTTCGGCATGACGCTGCGCTCCGGCAAGATCGAAAACGCCGCCGTCTCGCGTCCGCGCGGCGCGGGCATCCGCATCTATGACGGCCTGCGCTCCATCTACGTCTACACCTGCGACGTGACGCAGCAGGGCCTTCTGCGCGCCGCCGACCGCGCCGCTGCCGCCGTGACCGACACCCGCGGCACGGGCCGCGACGTGATCCTGCACGAAAGGACGTTCACCGACCTGCACCCGGTAAAGACGCCGGTGCTGAGTGTCGATGCGCAAAGGCGTGCGGACGTGCTGCGCGCCGCGGACAGCGCCGCCCGCGCGGTCTCGAGCCGCATCGTACAGGTGTCCTGCGGCCTGCTTGCCCGCGAGCAGCACGTGCTCATCGCCAACAGCGAGGGCCTGTACACCGGCGATACGCGCACCTATACCCGCCTGACCTGCTCCGCCATCGCCAGCGACGGCACGGAGAACCAGACCGGCTCGGACAGCCCCGGCGCGCTGATGGGCTTTGAGCTGTTTGAGGGCCGCGTCGATCCCGAAAGGAGCGGACAAAAGGCCGCCAAAACCGCCGTCACCATGCTCGACGCGCCGTATGTGCAGGCGGGCGAGATGCCGGTGGTCATCGCCGGGGGCTTCGGCGGCGTCATCTTCCACGAGGCCTGCGGCCACTCGCTCGAGGCGACGAGCGTCGAGCCGGGCATGAGCGAATTCGCCGGCAGGCTGGGAGAGCAGATCGCCGCGCCGTGCGTCACCGCCATCGACGACGGCACCATGCCTGGCGAGTGGGGCAGCGAAAACATCGACGACGAGGGCATCCCGACCACGCGCCTGGTGCTCATCGAAAACGGCGTCCTCAAGAACTACATGATCGACCGGCTCAACGGCCTGAAGATGGGCATGGCGCCCACCGGCAGCGGACGCCGCGAGAGCTACGCCTACGCGCCGACCAGCCGCATGCGCAACACGTTCATCGCGGCGGGAAGCGACGACGAGGACGAGATGATCCGCACCATGGGCGACGGCCTGTACGCCGCACAGATGGGCGGCGGCAGCGTCAATCCCGCCACCGGCGAATTCAACTTCGCCGTGCAGGAGGGCTATCTGGTCAAGGACGGCAGGATCGTCTCGCCCGTGCGCGGCGCGTCGCTCATCGGACGCGGCAGCGAGATCCTCATGCGCATCGACCGCGTGGGCAGGGAGATGACCATGGGCCAGGGCATGTGCGGCTCGCGCAGCGGCAGCGTGCCCACGAACGTCGGCCAGCCGACCATCCGCGTCAGCCGCCTGACCGTCGGCGGAAAGTGAGGGAACGCATATGGAAAAGAGCTTTGAAAACCAGATGAACGCCTTCGCCGCCAGGGCGCTTGAGGCCGCGCAGGCCGCCGGCATCTCCCCCGCCGAGGCGACGTATTCCCTGAGCGAGTCCTTCTCCGTCCGCGTGCGCGCCGGCAAGCTGGAGGACTACAAGGTCTCCGACCGCTTTCAGCTCGCGCTGCGCGGCTGCTGGCAGGGCCGCATCGGCACGGCAAAGACGCAGGCTATGGACGAGGAGAGCCTTGACCTGCTCATTCAGGGCGTGAAGGAGAGCGCCGAGCTGATCGAAACCGACGAGCAGGACGAGATTCTGCCGCCGGACGCGCATTATGACGCGGTGTGCAACTACAGCGACGCGCTGGATGCCGTCACCGCAGAGGACAAGATTGCGCTGGCCATGTGCATCGACGAGCGCCTGTGCGCCGCCGACGCGCGCATTACGCCCGACTCGACCGTCGTCTCCACCGCCAGCGAGGTCTTCTGCCTCAAAAACACGCTGGGCCTTGACCTTGCGCACAGCAGCAACATGATCTACGCCTACGCCAGCTGTCTGGCCAGGGAGGGCGAGGCCTCCTCCACGGGCTTCAAGCTCCTGTGGGGCTATGCCATGGAGGACGTCAGCCCCTTCGACGTGGCCGACGGCTGCGTGAAGGATGCGCTTGACAAGCTGGGTGCAGGCCGCCTGACGAGCGGCGCGCGGCGCGTCGTCATCCGCAACAACGCCATGGCCGATCTGCTCTCCACGTTCAGCGGCGTCTTCTCCGCGGACAACGCGCAGAAGGGCCTGTCCCTGCTCGCCGGCAAGGAGGGCACGGCGATCGCCAGCCCGGCCGTCACGCTGATTGACGACCCGCTGATGCCCTGGGGCATGGGCAGCTGTCCGTTTGACCGCGAGGGCGCGGCGACGATGACCAAGCGCGTGATCGACGGCGGCGTGCTGCGCACGCTGCTGCACAACCGCAAAACCGCCAGAAAGGCAGGCGTACAGACCACCGGCAACGCCGCCGGCGCCGGCGCCGTCGCGCCGAGCAACCTGTACATCGATCCCGGCCAGGCGTCTGTTGACGACCTGCTCGCGCGCATGGGCGACGGCCTGCTGCTCACCGAGGTCAGCGGCCTGCACGCCGGCGCGAACCCCATCAGCGGCGACTTCTCCCTGCTCTCGCGCGGCTTTGAGGTCGCAGACGGCAAGGTGCAGCGCGCGGTGGAGCAGTTCACCGTCGCGGGCAACTTCTTTGCGCTCCTGCAGGACATCGAGGCCGTGGGCAATGATCTGCTGTTTGAGGGCTCGCCCATCGGCAGCCCGAGCGTCGCGGTCAGAGCGCTCCATATCGCAGGAGAATAAAGCAGATATCCCGCACCCCTCCCTCAGGAGGGAGCTTACTGCGCGAAAAAGCGGGCTGTGCCCGCTCCCGCTTCCGAACCGCTTGATCAAGTGATGTCTCCCGGTGCTCGTTGCACGATCCTTAACGCAATATCCTATCGACGAAAAAGGAGCACCGATCGGTGCTCCTTTTGCCTATGGGAGAGAGCCTTACTTCGCAGCGTTCTCGCCCGCGATGCGGCCGAAGACCAGGAAGTCGGTCATGGCGTTGCCACCCAGACGGTTGCCCGCATGGATGCCGCCGCAGACCTCGCCGGCCGCGTACAGGCCCGGGATGGCATTGCCGTCGGTATCCAGCACCTCGGTCTCGGTGTTGATCTTCAGACCGCCCATGGTGTGATGCAGGGACGGAGAGCGCGGGGTGGCGCAGAAGGGCGCCTCGTCGATCGGATTGCCGAACAGCTCCTTGCCGAAGTCCGGATCGTTCTTGGCCAGGGTGTACTCGTTGTACTGGTTCACGGTCTCCACGAGCGCGTCAGCCGGCACGCCCATCTTCTCGGCCAGCTCCTCGAGGGTGTCAGCCAGGTAGATGCAGCCGGTGGACTCGAGCGTCTCCAGACGGGCGGCATACTGATCCACGATCTCCTTGTCGGCGATGATGAAGAACAGACCGTCCTCCTGCTCCAGCGCCGCCTTGGACAGCACGT
>JBJEUI010000070.1:0-2844 GCA_051883755.1 Candidatus Ventricola sp. | reverse complement strand
TGGGCTACGACAAGTACAACTGGGAGGAGAAGCCCGAGCACTTTATCACGGCGGACTGCACGAAGGACATCGACTTCGGCGAGGGGCAGAAGGGCATGTACGCGCTTGCCGGCACCACGATCCTCTGCCAGCGTGAGAAGGAAGTGCAGATGGCCGTCAATACCTGCGGCAAGGGCCGCACGGTGTACATCTCCGGCCTGCCGTATTCCTTTGAGAACAGCCGCCTGCTGTACCGCAGCATCCTGTGGAGCGCGCACGCGGAGGAGAGCCTGCATCGGTGGTTCTCCAGCAACTTCAATGTCGAAGTGCACGCCTATGTCAAGAACGGCAAGTACTGCGTGGTCAACAACACCTACGAGCCGCAGATCACCACCGTCTACCGCGGCGACGGCAGCAGCTTTGCACTGGCGCTTGAGGCCAACGAGATCCGGTGGTACGAAATCTGACCTACCGCACAGCGGCGGAAAGCGCGCGCAGGCTGAGCACGAGCGTGACGGCCTGCGCCGCTGCCATGGCGAGCAGAACGCCGTAGAGCTGCAGGGCAGGCTGTGCAGCCAGCGCGAACATCAGCAGCACGGAAAGCAGATTTGCGCCCAGCGCGATGCGCAGGGACGTGCTCTGCAGGCCCAGGCCGTTCATCAGTCCGCTGACCACCTGCGTCAGCGCCATCACCGGCACCAGCGCGCAGCTGCGCCGCAGCAGCGGCAGAAGCTCCGCCTGCCGGTACAGCGTCCCGGCGATCAGCGGCGCGAACAGCCAGACTGCCGCCATGGCGCACAAGCCCACGGCCAGCGTCCCAAGGAGGATGTGACGCACGAGATTCTTCTGCGGCTTGCCGTCGGCCTGGCGGCGCGTCAGCTCCGGCGCGGCGACCATGCACAGGCTGCAGGTGATGAACGACGGGAGCATCAGCACGGGCATCAGCATGCCGCTGAGCATGCCGAACTGTCCGAGCGCCTCGGCAGCGGGCAGGCCGGACACCTGCAGCCGCGCGGGAACCAGCGCGGACTGCACCGTGCGCATCAGCGAGGAAACCAGCTTCATCCCGGTCAAGGGCAGCGCGAGCGCGAGCATCTCGCGATAGAGGACGCGGCGGCTGCCTTCGCCCTTTTCGCATAGGATCGAACGCGCGGCGATGAGCAGCATCAGCGCAAGCGAGACGGTTTCGCCGGCCAGCGAGGCCGCCGCGGGGATCGCTGCGCGCAGCATGGTCGGCCAGCCGCGCAGCGCGGAAACCAGGCGGATGGTGAGCAGAAGGCGCACGATTTGCTCGAGCAGCTCGGACAGCGCAGGCGGAACGGGATTGCCCGTGCCGTAGTAATACCCGTTGAGCGCGCAGGAAACGCCCAGAATGGGAATGCACGGCAGGTAGACCAGCAGCGCGGGCAGCGTGCGGATATCGCCCAGCCACAGCGCCAGCTGCGTCCTGAAGACGAAGGCCAGAACAGCGACCGGCACGCCGGTCAGCAGCGCAAGCCCCATGCCGCAGCGCAGCACGCGCGCCTGCCGGGCGGGCTGCGACTTGGCGCACATGCGCGACACGGCGGCGGGCAGGCCGGAGACCACCGGCGTGATGAGCAGCATCTGCGCGCTTTGCGCCAGCTCCACCAGGCCGATGGCCTGTGCGCCGAGCGCCCGGGAGAGCCAGATGCGCAGAACAAAGCCGATCACCCGCACGACAAAGTGCGAAGCGCTCAGAAACGCGGTTTGCCTGACGAGCGTGCGAATGTTCATACAACCACCCCGGCAAGGGTATGCAGAACGGAGGATGACAATGTTTGATAAATGGGATCATCGCTTTATGGAAATGGCGAAGCTGGTGTCCGGCTGGGCCAGCTGCAGGCGCAGGAAGGTCGGTGCGGTCATCGTCAAGGACAAGCGCGTGATGACCACCGGCTACAACGGTGCGCCCGCGGGGATACAGACCTGCGTGGAGCGCGGCGAGTGCCTGCGTGAAAAGATGGGCATTCCCTCCGGTCAGCGTCATGAGCTGTGCTATGCGGTGCATGCCGAGCAGAACGCCATCATCCAGGCGGCCAAGCTGGGCATCTCGATCACCGGTGCGACGCTCTACTGCACGCATCAGCCGTGCATCCTCTGCGCGAAGATGATCGTCAACTCCGGCATTTCGCGCGTGGTCTACGGCGAGGGCTACCCGGATGAATTCTCTCTGCAGATCTTTGAAGAGGCCGGTGTGGATATCGAGTGCTACGGCGAAGAAAACTGAGACTGTCAAAGGAAGAAGAATGACCCGTATGGAGATCATTCCCATCAGGACGCACAAGAAGGACGAGCTTGAACTGCTTCTGCTGGCGGACGAGCAGGAAAGCATGATCGACCGGTACCTTGAGCGCGGCGAGATGTTCGCCATGAAGGACGGAGAGAAGACACTTGCCGTCATCGTTGTCACGGACGAGGGCGGGGGAACGCTGGAGATCAAGAACCTTGCGGTCAGCCCGGATGCGCAGAAGCGCGGCTATGGCCGGGCGATGCTCTGCTTTGTTGAGCGGCACTATGCCGGAATGTTTCATACGCTGCTCGTCGGCACGGGCGACAGTCCGCTCACCGTGCCGTTTTATGAAAAATGCGGCTTTGTCCGTTCGCATGTCGTCAGGGATTTCTTTACCGACAACTACGATCATCCCATCGTTGAGGATGGCGTGCTGCTGCGCGATATGGTGTATCTGAAGAAGAGAATATAGCAATGCCTGCCCCCCGAAACGCTTTTGACATCGCGAAGCGAAAAAGGGAGTCTGAAGGACAATGTCCCTCAGGCAGGTTTTATACTAATTCGCAATTAAAATGCTTAACAGAGCGCATCAGATTTTTCGCTCTGACGAAGCC
>JBJEUI010000069.1:0-2879 GCA_051883755.1 Candidatus Ventricola sp. | reverse complement strand
AGCCGGCAACGCAGGGGCTGAGGTACTCGGTCACGCCCGCGGTGGAGCAGTGCGCGCGATGGCAGGAGCCGAACGCGTCGTCCACATAGCAGTCGGCCAGGGAAGCCAGCTCCTTGGAGAAGGTCTCGATGTTCTTGGTCTCTTCCTTGCGGAAGCGGGTGTTCTGCAGCAGCACGACGTCGCCGTCCTTCATCGCGGCGACAGCGGCCTTGGCGTTCTCGCCCACGACGGTATCATCATCGGCGAAGACAACCTTCTTGCCCAGGTACTCGGACAGGCGCTCGGCGACCGGCGCCAGGGAGAACTTCGCCTCCGGGCCGTTCTTCGGCTTGCCCAGGTGGCTGCACAGGATGACCTTGCCGCCGTCGGCGATCAGCTTCTTGATGGTCGGCAGCGCCGCAACGATGCGCTTGTCGTTGGTGATCTTGCCGTCCTTCATCGGGACGTTGAAGTCGCAGCGGACGAGCACCTTCTTGCCAGAGACATTGATGTCCTCAACAGTCATTTTCGCCATGGGGTATTCCTCCATTCAATCCATGAACATTCTCCCGATTTGTTATTGTCCGGCGCGCGCATCGGGATCTGCGCCTGCCGTGAAAGCCGCGGAAATGCCGGGCTTTGCTTGCTCTGCGATCATGCGGGCAGAATCCCACAGATCACCATTACTATAACACCTTTTCCCATGCTTGTCAAATGCTTGTCAAATCATTCACGCAAATTCGGCGGATTATTCGCGCAGAAGCTCCAGCATCCGCACGGCGGCGCCCTCGTCAGTCACCAGCAGCCTGTGCACGCGATGCGCACACACCGCGAGGATCGCCTCCGCGCTGCCCCTGCCCACGGCCACCGCCGCCGCGCGCACGTGCCTGTCCACATCCTGCGCGCGCAGCACCGCGTGTCCGCCCACAGCCTTGCCCTGCGCGTCCACATACACGCCCAGCGCCTCAGCCGCCGCGCCGCTCCTTTCAAGCGTCTCGCGCTCAGCCGTACCCAGCACGCGCGCCTGTTCCTGCGCGCGGTTCACGCCGTAGAGCAGCACGTCCGCATGGCGCAGGAGCTCCAGCGCCTCGCGCACCTGCGGCACGCGCGAAAGCTCCTCGACCGCCTGCTGGGAAATGCCCTGCGGCAGATGCAGCAGGCGGCACTGTCCGCCCAGCCGCCCGGCCAACACCTCCGCCACGGCGTTCGCCTGCAGGGCCATCGGCCCGCTCACGCCGCCCTGCGCCGGCACGACGGTCACATCCGCCGGCGCGGCAAGCGAAACCGCCTCCGCCGTCATGCGCATCATCTGCCCGCCGGAGACCGCCAGCACGCGCGCATCCTGCAATAGAAAGCGCACCTGCCGCGCTGCGGTCTCCGCCGCCTCCGCGAGCACGCTCTCGTCCCGGTCTGCATCGCCGCGCACCACGCATACGCGCTCCACCCCCAGCTTGCGCGAGAGCGCCAGCTCCATCGCGGACAGCGACCGCCGCCCGCGGCTGACCGCGCGCGCCGTCTCCACCAGCTCCCTGCCCCGCGCCGTCATCTCCATGCCCGCGGCGCTCTGGGTGATGCAGCCCGCCGTGCGCAGCGCATCCGCTGCGGAGCGCACCTCGCGCTCGGGCAAATGCAGGCGCTGGGCCAGCGCTCGGCGGCCAATCGGCTCCAGCGCCGCCACGCGCTCGAGCACCAGCATGCGCAGCTCAATCTCTTCCATCAGGTCCGGCGCGATCTCAAACAGCGTCTCAAGGATCGACGTATCCATACTCTTCCTCCGTGCAGGACGCTTTTCGCCCGCTCACGTCTTTTGTCCCGCTCAGCATAGCACAGTTTTCTGCCCGCTGCAAGCGTTTGCGCCCGGTTCCCTCCGGCAGGATTTTGCCCGTTTCCGGCGAAATACCTCCTCCAAGATTCCATTCCGATTGAAGATAAAGGAGAATCCGCCATGACCGATATGCTGATCGTCGTCGATATGCAGCGCGACTTCGTCTCCGGCTCCCTGGGCAGCGCCGAAGCCCGCGCCATCGTCCCGGCCGTCGCCGAGCGCATCCGCCGCGCCGCCGGGGAAGGCACGCAGGTTGTCTTCACCCTCGATACCCACGATACCGACTACATGGAAACCCGCGAGGGCCGCTTCCTGCCCGTGCCGCACTGCATCCAGGGCAGCGAGGGCTGGGCGCTCGAGCCGGAGATCGCCAGGGAATGCAAGCGCGGCATGATTTCCTTTGAAAAGCCGACCTTCGGCTCCACCGCGCTGGCGCACCACGTCGCCGCCTTTGCCGGCGCAAAGGGCTGCGTAAACGGCAAGGGCATGTGCGTGGAGCTGTGCGGCGTGTGCACGGACATCTGCGTCGTCTCCAATGCGCTGCTCATCAAGGCCGCGCTGCCCGAGGCCGATCTGGTCGTGGATGCCGCGCTCTGCGCCGGCGTCACGCCCGAAAAGCACGAAGCCGCGCTGGAGACCATGCGCTCGTGCCAGATTGTCGTCAAGTGACAAACAGCCGCCTTGCTGCATGCAGGGCGGCCGTGCTATAATGCCTGTGTAGGCAGGCAGTGCTGCCGACGGAGCCTCCATCAACCGCGTACAGAAGATGGAGGTGATCGCATGACAGATTATGAGCTCATCATGATCGTCCTTACGATCCTCTCTCTGCTCATTGCAGTAGAGTTCAAAAACCGTAAGTAAAGCGAACCGTCGCACAGCGCCCACTGTACGACGGTTCTTTTCCTGAATTAACGCCTTGCGTGATGATGGAGCATCCACCAGCAGACTAGGACTCTGCCTGCCTACATTGTACGCCATCCGCCCATCGCTGTCAAGTCAACGAAGGGCGGTCTTTTTGTGTGTGTAAATTGCCAAGGTAAACGCAACTCCTTAACCTTCAAAGCTGTTGCGTTTA
>JBJEUI010000068.1:0-2880 GCA_051883755.1 Candidatus Ventricola sp. | reverse complement strand
GCCTGACCATCGAGGGCGTGGGCGATGTGAACCTGCGCATGTCCATCTACTTCTTCGAGAAGATCAACGCCGCCGGCATCCCGACCCACTTTGTGAGCGCGGACTTGACGAACACCACCATGGAGGTCGTGCCGTGCAAGCCGTTCGGCAAGGGCCTGGAGGTCATCTGCCGCCATAAGGCCGTGGGCTCCTTCCTGCGCCGCTACAAGGACTACGTCGAGGAGGGCGCGGATCTGCCGGCCTATGTCGAGATGACCTTCAAGAATGACGCGCTGGGCGATCCGCTCGTCACCCGCGACGGCCTGACCGTGCTGGGCGTGATGACCGGCGAGCAGTATGACACCATCAAGGAGATGACCCAGAAGATCACGAAGATCGTCGCCGACGACCTGAAGGAAAAGGGTCTGGTGCTCTACGACATCAAGTTTGAATACGGCTACGACGAAAGCGGCAAGGTGATCCTCATCGACGAGATCGCCTCCGGCAACATGCGCGTCTACAAGGAGGGGCAGTACATCGATCCGATGACCCTCTCCAAGCTCTTCTTCGCTTAATTCATACCGATCCGGGACAGGTTTGCAATCTGCCCCGGTTTCCTACTTCTTTACCTGAACAGGAGGATGACTGTATGGGCGGTTTTTTCGGGGTCACTTCCCGCAGGAACTGTATTCTGGACGTCTTTTTCGGCACCGACTACCACTCCCACCTGGGCACGCGCCGCGGCGGCATGGCCGCCTATGACCCCGAAGTCGGCCTGCAGCGCGAGATTCACAACATCGAGAACTCTCCCTTCCGCACGAAGTTCGAGCACATTCTCGACGAGATGACCGGCAACGCAGCCATCGGCTGCATCTCCGACAGCGATCCGCAGCCGCTGCTCATCCGCTCCAATCTGGGCACCTACGCCATCGCCACCATCGGCATCATCAACAACGCGGAAGCGCTGATCGATCAGTTCCTTTCCTTCAGCGGCGGCCACTTCGACGCGATGACCGGCGGGCGCGTGAACAGCAACGAGCTCATCGCCGCGCTCATCAACCAGAAGAGCAGCTTTGTGGAGGGCATCCGGTTCGCCCAGAGCGTCATCGACGGCACCGCGTCCATCCTGATCCTGCGCGATAACGGCGACCTGATCGCCGCGCGCGACCGCATGGGCCGCCTCCCCGTGGCCATCGGCAAGGACGAGGACGGCTACTGCGTGAGCTTCGAGTCCTTCGCCGGCATGAAGCTGGGCTACGAGGCGGTGCGCGAGCTGGGCCCGGGCGAGGTCGTGGAGATCACGCCGGAGGCGATCACCGTCCTGCAGGAGCCGGGCAAGGAGATGAAGATCTGCGCCTTCCTGTGGTCCTACTACGGCTACCCGACCTCCAGCTACGAGGGCCGCAACGTCGAGGTCATGCGCTGCCGCAACGGCGAGATCATGGCCAAGAACGACCGGGAAAAGGGCCTCGTGCAGGACATCGACTACGTCGCCGGCGTTCCGGATTCCGGCACGCCGCACGCCATCGGCTATGCCAACGCCTGCGGCGTCCCGTTCGCGCGCCCGTTCATCAAGTACACGCCGACCTGGCCGCGCAGCTTCATGCCGGCCACCCAGCGCGAGCGCAACATGGTCGCCAAGATGAAGCAGATTCCGGTGCACGAGCTGATTCAGGACAAGAAGCTGCTGTTCGTGGACGACAGCATCGTGCGCGGCACGCAGCTGCGCGAGACGGTCGAGTTCCTCTACGAGAACGGCGCCAAGGAGGTGCACATCCGCTCCGCCTGCCCGCCGATCCTCTACAGCTGCAAGTACCTCAACTTCTCGCGCTCCACCTCCCCCATGGACCTGCTGGCGCGCGCCATCATCATGGAGCTCGAGGGCGAGGAGGGCTTTAACCACCTGGACGAATACTGCGACGGCGACAGCGAGCGCGGCCGCAAAATGCGCGACGCCATCTGCCAGAAGCTGCACTTCGCGTCGCTGGAGTATCAGTCCCTGGAGGGCATCTATGAGGCCATCGGCCTGGAGCCCTGCAAGGTCTGCACCTACTGCTGGAACGGAAAAGGCTGATTGCCAAGCTACGGCTATGCGCGCGAAGCGAAGAAGGGGTCTGAGGGATCGGAACCTCGCGCGCCCAGTGGGCGAAACAGCGAGGTGGAGATCGGAACTGCAAAGGAGCGCTTGCGCGACTATTGCTGTTCCCGGACAGAAATCCCTCAGGCAGGTTTTAGGGCGGCAGCCCTAACGTACTCCATCGCGAAGCGATCAGACAAAAGCAGTCAGGGAGCGAAGCGTGACCTGACGGGGAATTTCCTCCAACTCGAAAAGAACATGAAAAGCAATGCTCAACCGTAGAACACGAAAGTGAGGACTAGCGTTTATGGCACACGAGATTTCGCGCTCCGAGTCCTACGCCGCTGCCGGCGTGGACATCACCGCGGGCTACCGCGCGGTGGAACTGATGAAAAAGCACGTCGCCCGCACCCGCAACGAGGGCTGCCTGGACGACGTGGGCGGCTTCGGCGGCTGCTTTGGCCTGCCCATCGCGGGCATGGAGGAGCCGGTGCTGGTCTCCGGCACGGACGGCTGCGGCACCAAGGTGAAGCTGGCCATCCTGATGGACAAGCACGACACCATCGGCATTGACGCGGTGGCCATGTGCGTCAACGACATCATCTGCGTCGGCGCCAAGCCGCTGTTCTTCCTTGACTACATCGCCTGCGGCAAGAACGTGCCGGAGAAGATCGCCTCGATCGTTGCCGGCGTGGCCGAGGGCTGCGTGCAAGCAGGCGCCGCGCTCATCGGCGGCGAGACCGCCGAGCACCCGGGCATGATGCCCGCTGAGGACTACGACCTGGCCGGCTTCGCCGTGGGCATCGTGGACAAGAAGAAGATCC
>JBJEUI010000067.1:0-2883 GCA_051883755.1 Candidatus Ventricola sp. | reverse complement strand
TCTTCTCTCGGAGATATTCTTCCTCTGCCATCTGCTTAACTAAATGACATTGGCCATCAAGGAGGGGCTTTTCCTGTGTCATACTAATTCGCAGTTAAAATGCCCAACAGAGCGCATCAGATTTTTCGCTCTGACGAAGCCAAGTGCAGTGAGGCGTACTGGAGGTACGTTGAACGGAACGAGGCAAAGTCAGGGCGGAAAAGATGGTGCGCGGATTGGGTCATTTTAACAAGAATTAGTATCAATACTTCCTGCGCAGCACCAGCCAGCTGATCCAGTACAGCACCATGAGGATGCAGACGCTCATGCCGGCGGCCACGGACACCTCGTTGTATCCGGCAATTCTGAATACGACGCTTGCCGCTGCGCCCAGAAGCACATACAGATAGCCGGCCCACGCCCATGCCCTGCCGGAGATGAACCGGTTGCGCTCGTCGTGCGCCTCCACATCCACCTGTGCCTTGTATGCGCCGTTCGTCCAGTAGCGGATCCAGCGGACGATCTGGATCACGCCCACTGCGAACAGCGCGGTACCCATTCCGCTCCAGTATTCGTCCGCCAGACCGGCATAGCTCACGCCCATCAGCGCCGCGCCAATCACAATCCAGCAGATGCTGGCTATGAATCTCCTGTCCTTCTTCATGTTCTGTCTTCCTTTCGCCGTTCGCCCGGTCAAAAGACGCCCCGGGCCAAGTCTCCGTTCTTCCTCTTTTTCGGTCTGATCACATCATTTTGTCATACGCATACCACGCGACGATCTTGACCAGGGCCACCAGGCAGCACGCCGCCGAGCCGATCGCCATGTAGAAGCTGTCGCCGCGCACGAGCGCCGCAATCAGCATCGCCACGATCGCCAGCACCGCGGCGATGGCCGCCGCGCTCTGCGCCTTGTAGGCGACCAGCAGGCCGCGTTCATCCTCCATGTGCAGCGCGCGCTCCTTCGTGCGCCGCTCGCCCCTGATCCGGTTGAGCAGCAGGCAGCCGCCGCCAATCGCCGTAAACGAGCCGCCCAGCCCGCAGAGGAAGCCCGCCATGCGCGCATGCAGTCCTTCCTCCGCGCCAACGCCAAACGCCCAGATCAGGCCGGCCAGCAGCAGCACAACGCCCACCGCCAGCATGCCCCTGAGCCAAGCCTTCTGCATCGCTTTGCACTTCATCTTTCCTCTTCCTTTCTCATGCCCGTTCATCCGAGTCGTCAAAAATCTCTTCAATCGGCAGCGCGAAGTACCGCGCCAGCCTGAACGCCAGCGCCAGCGAGGGATTGTACTTTCCCTTCTCCAGTGAGATGATCGTCTGTCGCGAGACATCAAGTGCCAGCGCCAGATCCTCCTGCCGGATGCCCTTTTCCTTCCGCAGCGCCTCCAGCCTGTTCTTCATGCCAAATCCTCCGTTCTCAAAAGTCAAGCTTGCTTTACATCCACAGGATAGCACAAGCCCGGACGAATGTCAAGGGTGTTTTACATTCTTCCGGGCTTTTTTATTTATTTCCCTTCGCACCACTCGCGAATCATCTGCGCGGCGGAGCGGGTCATCTCGCGGCTGAAGTCGCAGTTCCACTTGCGCTTGGCGAACGCCATGATCCAGCGGTCAAACGCCTCGCCGTCAAGGCCCTGGCGGCGCTTGAGCATGGCGGTCATCTCGTCCGCGCCCTGAAGGCGGTAGCTGTTCTCGTGCACGACGTCGGAGATGTCAAAGCGCGGCGGCTTTTTGCGCTCGATCTGGAACGGCGTCGGCCTGCCGTACACGGCCATGCACACGGGCTTGACGTACTCCGGCAGGCCGAGGATCTCGCGCTGGGTGTCGCAGTTCTCGATGATGTCGCCGATGTAGCAGGAGCCATAGCCCAGCGCGTCAGCGGCGACGACGCTCGCATGCGCGGCGATGATTGTGTCGGTTACAGCCAGCATGAAGTCACCCTCGCCCGGCACGCGCAGCTCCTCGCCCAGATCGAGCGTCTTGAACACCTCAAACCAGCGGCGGTAGTCCGCGCAGAACACGAGCACCAGCGGCGCGGTCGCGATAAACGGCTGGTTGTCGCAGGACCTTGACAGCGCCAGCTTCTTCTCCGGGTCGGTCACGTTGATGATCGTCCAGAGCGTCATGTTGCCTGCGCTGGGCGCCTGCACGGCGGCGCTGAGGATCGTCTCCACATCCTCGCGCGGCATCGGCTCCTGCACGAACTGGCGCACGCTCTTGCGCTCCATAAGCAGCCGGATCGTCTCATTGATCTCGTTCATCGGAATCCTCCTCCTCGGAAAGGTCGTACTCGCTCATCAGGTCGTCCAGAAAGCGCTGCACGTTTGTGCGCGCCCTGTACACGTCGTTGCGCCTGTACCCGCGCTCCGTCAGGGCCATGGACGCCTGCCTCAGGTCAAAGCCATTCATCATTTCCTCAAAGAGCTGTGCCTCCAGGCTGGCGTCGCTGCGCGCCTCGTGCTCCTCAAGCTCAACGCCGCTCATGTCCAGCACCAGGCAGTATTCGCCCTTCTCGGCCTTGCTGTTGGCCATCAGCTGGGAAAGCACCTCCTCCGCCGTGCCGCGGATGGTTTTCTCATACAGCTTGGTCAGATCGCAGCTGGCACAAATGCAGCAGCCCGGCAGCGTCTCGGCGATGGTGCGCACCAGCTCGATGACGCGGTGCGGACTCTCGTGCACCACGCCGATGGGCGTGCCGCTGCGCTTCATGGACAGCAGCTTTTCGCGCAGCTCCTTCTTCTGCCGGGGCAGGAAGCCGTAGAACGCGAACTCGCGCGTGTCCATGCCGCTGACGGACAGCGCGCTGGCCATGGCCGTCGGGCCGGGCACGGCGAGCACCTCGATGCCCAGCGCCGCCGCCTCGCGCACGAGCACGCTGCCCGGGTCGCTGATGCAGGGCGTGCCCGC
>JBJEUI010000066.1:14290-15542 GCA_051883755.1 Candidatus Ventricola sp. | reverse complement strand
CCTGATAGATGCCGATGCCGTGCGTCTCGTGCACGACGTAGTCGCCGACGTTCAGATCCGTGAAGGAGGCAATCCTGCTGCCCTTCTTCTCCTTCGCCTTCTTGGCCTTGCCCTTTGCGCCGTACACGTCGCCCTCGACCAGCACAGCCAGTTTGATCTCCGGATACTGGAAGCCGCCGGAGAGCATCAGCGGATAGATGCGGCACTCGCCCGCCAGCGGGGCCTTGACGCCCAGCTCGTCAAACTGCGTGTCGATGCCCTCGTCCTCAAAGGACTGTCGCATGCGCTCGCCGCGCGCGCTGCCGCCGGAGAGGATGACAACGCGCCAGCCGCCGGCAAGCCAGCGGCTCACATCGTCGCACATGTCCTTCGTGCGGCCGCCGTAACCGCCCGCGCCCATGCCGCCCATGGGGCACAGACACGTCGGCTGCAGCTCCTTCACCGGGCGCAGGATCGTTGTCATGGCGAGCACCGTCTGTTCGCGCAGGCTGGAGAGCGCCGCCTCGCGCGAGAGCATCAGCTCCTCCTGCTCGGGGACAGCCTCGCCGCGCTCCAGCGCGCTGGCAAATGCCTGGTCAAACTCGCCGCGGCGGCTGTCCATGCGCGCAAAGAGCGCCTCCGGCTCGTCCAGCACGACGATCGGGCGCGTCATGTAATCGCACAGGGTCTCCGTGCTGTCGTACAGCAGGTGAATGTACTTCTCAAGCAATCGGCTGCTCACGCCGCGCTCCAGCTGCCCCAGCGCGCTTTCCAGATTCTCCTGGAAGCGCTCCATCGTGCGGTTCTCGCGCGTGAACGCCGCAGGCACGGCCACCTCGCCGTCCTCCAGCGGCAGATCCGCCAGCGTCGGTTCCTTCTCCGCGTCCCGGGCCGCGTTCATCGCGCGCGTCTGGCGCTTCATCGCCGCGCGCAGCAAATCGCATAGCGCCTGCGTGTCCTCAAACGGCGCGGGCGCCTCGCTGGCCGGCGGAATCGCAACCTCCGTCATGTTCTGCTGGGAGCGCTGGTTCATCACGTCGAACTGACGGATCGAGTCGATCTCCTCGTCAAAGAACTCCACGCGCACGGCGCTCAGGCTGTCCGCCGGATAGATGTCCACGATGCCGCCGCGCACGGAGAACTGTCCCCTGCCCTCGACCATGTACTCGCGGGTGTAGCCGCCGGCGAGCAGCCGCTCGATGAGCTCGTCCGTGGGCAGCACCTGGCCGACCTCCAGACGGATGGTGTGGCGGCTGAACACGCTGCGCGGCAT
>JBJEUI010000066.1:0-14190 GCA_051883755.1 Candidatus Ventricola sp. | reverse complement strand
CAGGTCAAACAAAAAGTGGGTCTGCATGCTTTACCCTTTCTTCGGCGCATTCGCCGTGCGCATCGCGCTCTCCCAGCCGTTTTTAATCCAGTCGATCACCGTGTCGCCCGCCAGCAGGAACGCGTCAAACTGCGTCTGGCGGTCCTCCTCCGTCTGGTAGTGCGAGAGCACCCAGTCGGCCAGCTCCCAGCCCTCCGGCTTCCTGCCCACGCCCACGCGCAGGCGCGGGAAGTCCTGGCGGCCCAGCAGGCCGATGACCGAGCGCATGCCGTTGTGCGTGCCGGCGCTGCCGCTCTGGCGCAGGCGCAGCTTGCCCAGCGGCAGGTCGATGTCGTCGTAGATCACCATGACGTTCTCCATGGGCGCCTTGTACCAGTTCACCAGCTCCGTCACGCACTGGCCGGAGCAATTCATGTACGTCTGCGGCTTGACCAGGATCACCTTTTCCCCGCCGACAAAGCCCTCGCCGATCAGGCCGTGCATGGCAATCTTCGTCAGGGCAATGCCCAGCTTCTCGCTGAGCACGTCGATCACGTCAAAGCCGACGTTGTGCCTCGTTCTGTGATATTCCTTGCCCGGATTGCCCAGGCCGATGATGATGTGCATGTCCGCTCTCCTTTGAAAGTCAGAAATCGCTGTAAACGGCAGAGGCGGGAACGCCGCCGGGGCGCTCCCGCTAAAATGCAGTTGAATGTTCGCCTTATGCGTTCTTCGCCTTTTCGGCGGCCTGCGCAAGCCAGCCCGCCGGGCGGATGACCGCCGTGCCGGTGGCTTCGTCCGTGCCGTCGATGACCAGCAGGGACTTCACGCCGTCAATGCGCTTCTTGGTCGGCTCGCTCGTCGCAGCCAGCACGCACACGCCTACGACCGTCACCGAAAACTCGCGCATCATGTCCACCATGCCGCGCGCCGTGTTGCCCGCGCGCATGAAGTCGTCCACGATCAGCGCGCGCTGTCCCTCCTTCACCGCGCGGCGGGAGAGGCTCATCGTCTCCACGCGCCCGCCGGAGCCGGACAGGTAATTGATATTCACCGCCGGGCCCTCGTAGACCTTGGAATCCCTGCGCACGATGACCATCGGCACGCCCAGCGCGCGCGCGGTCATCATCGCAATCGGGATGCCCTTGGTTTCCATCGTCAGCACGACGTCCGGCTCGGTGCGGTAGAAGTGGGACGCGATGATCGTGCCCATGCGGCTGACGATCTCCGGCTGCGCCAGGATGTCGGCCATGTACACAAAGCCGCCGGGCAGCACGCGGCCCGGCGCAGCCAGCGTCTTGGCCAGATCCTTCACCGCCGCATAGGCGTCCTCCGGGGAGAGAATCGGGCGGTAGCGCACGCCGCCGGCAGCGCCGGTGACGGTGTCCAGCTGGCCCAGATGGAACTGCGTGAATACGCCGCGCAGAATGTCGATGTCCTCGCTGAGCGTCGATTTCGCTGCGCCGAACATCTCGCAGAATGTACCCAGGGTAAAGATTTTATTCGGGGATTCCACCAGAATCCTCGTCATGGCGGCAAGGCGCTCGTTGCGGCGGATGCGGTCCATGTTCAGTCCTCCAATCGCTCCAATAAAACCGAATGTTCGGTTATTACGCTCTATTATAATTCACAGTTTCCAAAACGTCCAGTCCCGAATTTGCTTTTTTTCGTTTTTCGGTTGATTGCGCCGCATGCTTTAGCGTATAATAATGAAACAATGGATTACGGCGCGGTCTTTGCTGCGCACGAAGGAGGCAATTATGCCGCACATCAGGAATTACAAAGGCAAGCGCGCGCACATGATCGGCATCGGCGGCAGCTCCATGAGCGGCCTGGCCGGCATGCTTGAAAAGGCCGGCGTCATCGTCACCGGCTCCGATTCCGCCGCTTCCTATACGACAAAGATGCTTGAGGATCAGGGCATCACCGTGCACATCGGCCACCATGCCGAAAACGTGCACGGCGCTGACCTGATCATCTACTCCGCCGCCATCAGCGCGGAGAACCCCGAGCGCGCCGAGGCCGCGCGCCTGGGCATCCCGCAGATGGAGCGCGCCACGCTGCTGGGCCAGCTGATGGAGGGCTACGCCCACGCCATCAACGTCTGCGGCACGCACGGCAAGACGACCACCACCTCGATGATCGCCGAGGCGCTGCTGGACGCTGGACTCGATCCGACAGTGCACATCGGCGGCCAGTTGGATTACATCGGCGGCAGCACGCGCGTGGGCAGCCATGAGACGTTCGTCGTGGAGGCCTGCGAGTTCAACGCCAGCTTCCTGCAGTTCCACCCCACCGTCGCGGTCGTGACCAACATCGAGGAGGATCACCTCGATTTCTACAAGGATCTGGACGACATCTGCCATGCGTTTGACCGCTTCTTCGCGCTCCTGCCGGAAAACGGCGTGTGCATCGGCAATGGCGACGATCCGCGCGTTCTGGCTGCGCTTGCGCGCGTGAAGACGAAGGCCGTCACCTACGGCATGGGCGCGCACAACCAATGGCAGCCGGCGAACCTGACCTACAGCGAGACCGGCTGCGCGGGCTTTGACTTTGCGTTTGAGGGCAAGCCGCTTGCGCACGTGCAGCTTCAGGTGCCGGGCGAGTTCAACGTCATGCATGCGCTGGCGACGATGGCCGCCTGCGTCGAGGTCGGCGCGCAGCCCGAGGTCGTGGCCCGCTCGCTGTCCCGGTTTGCCGCGCCGCACCGCCGCTTTGAGTACACCGGCACCGTCTGCGGCGTCAGGCTCTACACCGACTACGGCCACAATCCCGCCGAGATGCGCAGCGCGCTCCAAAACGCCAGCCACCAGCCGCATAACCGCCTGTTCGCCGTCATGCAGCCGCACACCTACTCCCGCGTGAAGACGCTGTTTGCGGACTACATCCACTGCTGCGACCTGGCGGACGAGCTCCTGATCACCGATATCTTCGCCGCGCGCGAAAAGGATCCGGGCGATATCCACGCCACAATGCTCGTCGACGCGATCGCCGCCACCGGGCAGAATGTCCACTACACGCCGACGTTTGACGATGCGGAAGCGTACCTGCGCGCCCACTGGCAGCCGGGCGACCTGGTCATCACCATGAGCTGCGGCAACATCCACCTGCTCAACGCGCAGATTCAGGCGCACGGGGATCAGGCATAACTCACCTATTCAGATCAACAGGGCTGCAAAGCGTTCGCTTCGCAGCCCTGTCTGTCTTCTCAGCCGACCTCAGCGGTTTCGTCCGCCGCATCGTCCGCGCTCATCACGTCCATGGAGGCGAGCATCGCCTGCACGGTCGCGTCGATCTGCGCGTCGCCCAGCGTCTCGGGGAATACCGCTTCAAACACCAGCACGTCATCGCCCGCCTTCACCAGCGCGATCGTCACGTCGAGTGCCGCCTGCCCATCCTCCTGATAGGCAAAGCGCAGGCCCTCCGCCGCGCAGCCGCCGATCGTGCTCACGCCCAGCTCGCGTACATCCGTGCAGCCGGCCCATTCGCTGGCGATCAGGTCGCCAAGCGTCATCTCGAAGGACGCGTAGCGCAGAAGCTGCACGGTCGCACCGCCGCTGAGCTGATAGGTCTGGATGAAGTCGCCGTCGTCAAACTCGACATTCTCCACCATCTGCGCATCCTGCGGCAGCTCCACCATCAGCACGGAGCCCGCCGCCAGTGCAAGCGCCGGCAGCATGCACGCCGCCAGCAGCAGCGCAAAGAAACACTTCTTCATGTTCACATTCCTCCTTGAGTCCGTCTATTATACCATCACCATGCGCATCCGTCAAAGCTCTTCTTTTTTCCGCTTTCCGACCCGCGCCCTCTGTGGTATAATCGCCTCACCAACAGCTTTTTCCCGAAAGGATTCTTTGGTTATGAAACGCATTCTGCTCATCGCCACCGGCGGCACCATTGCCTCCCGTCCGACGGACGGCGGCCTTGCACCGCAGCTGTGTGCCGGGGACATTCTCTCCTGCGTGCCCGCGCTGGCCGACCTGTGCCGCATCGACGCGCTGCAGCTGCTCAGCATCGATTCCACGAACATGACGCCGGACAACTGGCTGGCCATCGCCGGCTGCGTGAAGGAGAACTACTTCCGCTACGACGGCTTCGTCATCACCCACGGCACGGACACCATGGCCTACACCGCCAGCGCGCTCTCCTACCTCATCCAGAACAGCGCCAAGCCCATCGTGCTCACCGGCTCGCAGAAGTCCATCTACGACCCGGAGACCGACGCGCGGCGCAACCTGTTCGACGCGTTCCTCGCCGCGCAGGACGAGGCGCTCTTCGGCGTGATGCTGGTGTTTGACGGCCGGGTGATCTGCGGCACGCGCGCCCGCAAGACGCACACCAAGTCGATGAACGCCTTCTCCTCCATCGACTATCCCGATCTGGCGCTGCTGCGCGAGGGCCGCATCCTGCACTACATCCGCACCGAGCGTCCCGCTGGCCTGCCCGCCTTCTACGACAGGCTGAACCCGCGCGTGTTTGTGCTGCGGCTCATCCCCGGCATGAATCCTGCCGTCCTGCGCCTGCTGCTGGACGACTACGACGCGCTGGTCATCGAGAGCTTCGGCGTCGGCGGTCTGCCATGCTACGAGCAGAAGGATTTTCTGGAGGCCGTCAATGCCTGGAGCGCCGCGGGCAAGCCGATCGTCATCACCACGCAGGTGCCGCACGAGGGCAGCGACATCGCGGTCTATCAGGTCGGCGCGCGCGCGGTCAACCTGCCCGGCGTCCTTCAGGCGCACACGATGACGGTCGAATCCGTGGTCACCAAGCTGATGTGGATTCTCCCGCAGACCACCGATCTGGAGCGCTTTGCCCAGCTGTTCTACACGCCGGTGGCGCACGATCTGCTGACGTTTGAGTGAGGAGGGACGTTAGGGCTGCCGCCCTGAAACCCGCCTGCTTCGCATCGGTTTGATGCTGTCTGGATACTTAACGAAGTACCCGAACCATTTCTTCCACATAAAAAGGATGAATCTGCGCAGATTCATCCTTTTCTGTTCGATTACAGCACCTTGTTGAGGAAGTCCTTCGTTCTCGCGTTCTGCGGATTGGAGAATACCTCCTCCGGTGTGCCCTCCTCCACGATGTAGCCGCCGTCCATGAACAGCACGCGGTCGGCCACCTCGCGGGCAAAGCCCATCTCGTGCGTGACGATCGCCATCGTCATGCCCTCCCGCGCCAGCTCCTTCATGACCTCAAGCACCTCGCCGACCATCTCCGGGTCGAGCGCAGAGGTCGGCTCGTCAAAGAGCATGATGTCCGGATTCATCGCCAGCGCCCGCGCAATCGCCACGCGCTGCTTCTGGCCGCCGGAGAGCTGCGCCGGGAACGCCTGTGCCTTGTCCTCCAGGCCCACGCGCGCGAGCAGCTTCATCGCGCGCTCCTGCGCGGTCTGCTTGTCCGCCTTCTTCAGATCGACAGGCGCAAGCGTCAGGTTGCGCAGCACGTTCATGTTGCCGAAGAGGTTGAAGTGCTGGAACACCATGCCCACGTTCTCGCGGACCTTGTTGATGTCCGTCTTTTTGTCCGTGATATCGCAGCCGTCCACGATCACCGTGCCGCCGGTGATGTCCTCCAGTCGATTCATGCAGCGCAGGAAGGTCGACTTGCCGCTGCCGGACGGGCCGATGATGACCACGACCTCGCCCTCATAGATGTCGGTGGAAATGTCCTTGAGGACCTCAAGCTTGCCGAAATTCTTCTTGAGATGCTCAACGTGAATCTTCACGTTCTGCTTGTTAATGGCCACTCTTGAGCCTCCTCTCCATGCTTCTGGCGACGCGGGACAGCAGCGTAATCACAACCAGGTACATCACCGCAACGATCGCCCACGTCTGGAAGGACATGAACGTGTTGGCCACGACGTTCTTGGCTGTGTTCACCAGCTCCGGGAAGCCGATGACGGACAGGATGGACGTATCCTTGAGGGTGATGATGAACTGGTTGATGATGCTGGGGATCATCGTGCGGATCGCCTGCGGCAGCACGACGCGCTGCATGGCGCGCCAGTACGGCATGCCCAGGCTTCTGGCCGCCTCCATCTGGCCGCGGTCGACCGACTCGATGCCCGCGCGGATGATCTCCGCCATGTATGCGCCGCAGTTGAGCGCCAGACAGATGGTGCCCGCCTGCAGGGCCGTGAGCATCACGCCGCCGATACCGATGATGGTATTGAGCAGATACGGCACGCCGAAGTAGATGAAGTACGCCAGAACGATCATCGGCACGCCGCGGATCAGATCGACGAACAGCCGCGCCAGGATGTTGCACGGCTTGTTCTTCACGACGCTCATCAGGCCGACGATCAGGCCGATGATGCAGGCGAAGAACAGGCCGCACAGCGCCAGCAGCAGCGTCTGGCCCATCGCGGCCAGCAGCAGATTGCCATAGGTGGTCAGGATTCTCAGCACGAGACGATTCCCCTTTCGCGGGCCGTGCCTGCCCCTTCCGTGAAGCCGCCGGCACGTCGTTGTGTTTTCTGCTCAAATGCGAAAAAGCGGCCGTGCCCGCTTCCACTTCCGAACAGCTTGACAGAATGAGGTTGTTCGGTGTTTGCTGCACGATTCTTTACGCAGTTCCTATACGTTGAAAAAGAAGGGGCACGGAGCGTGCCCCTTCAGGCTTTCGAATGAAGCATCAGTCGAGATACTTGGCCAGGATCTCGTCGTACTTGCCGTTGGCCTTGATGTTGGCGAGGCCGGCGTTGAACAGATCGACCAGCGCCTGCTTTTCGGCGCTGAAGACGGCGAAGCCGTACGGAGAGCCTTCGTTCTCGGAGCCCTCAACGATCTGCAGCGGCACGCCGTTTTCCTTGATGGTCGCCGCCATGATCGGGGTGTCCTCGAAGCAGGCCGCGCACTGACCGCCAATGACCGCCTGATACATCGTCGGGGAATCCTCGAAGTAGGTCAGGGTGAAGCCGTACTCATCCTTCAGGCTCTCCGCATAGGTCGCGCCCTGGGTGCCGGTCTTGACGGCGACGGGCTTGCCCGCCAGATCCGCGAAGGAAGCGATCTGCGCGCCCGCAGCAACGGTCATGCACTGGGTCGCGTTAAAGTAGCCGTCGGAGAAGATCCAGCCGCTCTCCTTGCGCGCGTCGGTGATGGACGCGCCGGCGATCATGCCGTCAGCCTGACCGGCCTGACAGGCCGCGATGGCCGCATCCCAGCCGAGGCTGTTGAGATCGTAGGTGAAGCCCTGATCCTCCGCGATGGCCGCCAGGATATCGACGTCGATACCCACGAAATTGCCCGAGGCGTCGGTGTACTCGAAGGGCTTGAACACGGTATCCGTCGCGATGACGAAATGCTCCGCCAGCGCGCCGCAGGTGCACAGGCACAGGGTCATGGCAAGAACAGCCGCGATAAACTTCTTCATAAACATTGTCCCCCTTTTGATCTGCCGGCGTCTTCCTGTCCGGCGAATAAGCCCATTATACGGCCCATGCAGAGGATTGTCAAGGAAAATTCATGATCTCCATGACCATTTTTCACTTTTTCTGATTATTCTTTGTATTTTCGCATTTCTTTTGAATAAAATGAAGTTCTGTCAAGAATATCATGCAAAATCAAAATCAGCAGAGTCCGTCCGCCAATCTGCGGCGCGCGGAGCAGCCTGCAGGAAGAATCCAAAGCGCATGCATATTTACTGAGTCATAATGAATTAATATACAAAACCGGGATTTCTCCCGGCTTTCCCATGCGGCTGTCAATACGCCGCTTCCATTTCCTTCACTTTGTCATACAGCCATGCGTTGACGGGCGCATCAATGCCGTGCTTGCGGGCCAGGCGCACCATCGTGCCCGCGAAGAGCTCCACCTCGCTCTTCCTGTGGGCCTCGCCATCCTGGCGCATGCTCGGCTTGCCGCCGGGCGCAAGGCTGTCCGCCAGCGCCACCCAGCCGTCAAACTCCTCGTCGGTGATGGCATAGCCCTCCAGCTGCGCCAGCCTCTGCGCCTCGCGCATGGCGCCGAGCATCACCTCGCGCGGCCTGCCCGGCTGCTGCACGCCGCCGTAATCGCATTCAAACACCATACACGCCTGGTTGATGCCCACGTTGAGCATCAGCTTTCCCCATTGTCGGCGCACCATGTCCTCCACCGGATTCACCTGCACGCCGTGCGCGGTCAGGAAAGCCGCAACGCTCTTCACGCGCTCGGACACGGGGCCCGGCTCCTTCTCGCCCAGCACGATCAGGCCCGGATGCTCGTAGGTCAGGCGATTGCCCTCCTTCACCGCGTCCATGCCCTGCGCCACGCTGTAGAGCACGTTGCCCCCGCCGAAGCGCTCCGCGACGATGCCCTCGCTGGTCACACCGTTGAGCAGCGAGAGAATCAGCGTATCGGGGCCGACAAAGCCCGCGGCCGTCTCCATCGCAGCGCGCAGGCCGCCCTCCTTGGTCACGATCATCAAAAGATCGACCGGCGCGGCGTCCTTCGGCGTCGCATACGGGAAATCGACCCGCGTGCCGTTGACCAGCACGCCCTCGTCTTCATAGCGCTGCCTGCGCGCCTCATCGACGATCACGCGCAGCTGCGCGCCGGAAGAGAGCATCCTTTCAGCATACAGCGCACCGACCGCGCCCAGGCCGATCAAACCGACGGTTTTGATGTCACACATGTCCTTCTTCTCCTTTGTCGCTGCGGTATGCCCCGCGCAGCAGCCTGATCTCCGCCGCGTAGCCGTCCAGCTCGTTGGGCGTCTCCAGATAGAACGGCAGACCGCGCAGCGCCTCGTGGTTGATGATGCGCTCCATGGCTTGAAGACCGATGGCTCCCTGCCCGATCTTCTCGTGCCTGTCCTTGCGGCTGCCCAGCGGGTTCTTGCTGTCGTTGAGGTGGATCGCCTTCAGGCGTTTAAGGCCAATGATCCTGTCAAACGCTTCCAGCACCTCGTCCAGGTGCTCGACAATGTCGTACCCGCCGTCATGCACGTGGCAGGTGTCCAGGCAGACGCCCAGACGGCCGCCCGCGCGGCTCGCGTCCATGATCGCGCGCAGCTCCTCAAAGCTGCGGCCGACCTCGCTGCCCTTGCCCGCCATGGTCTCCAGCAGCACCGTCGTGGGCAGCTCGGGCGTGTAGACCTCGTCGAGCATCTCGCCGATGAGCCGGACGCCCGTCTGTGCGCCCTGTCCCACATGGCTGCCCGGATGGAAGTTGAGCATCGCGCCGGGAACGTGGGCAAGGCGCTCAAGATCCTCGCGCATCGTGCGGTATGCGAAATCGCGTACCTTCGGGTCCGCCGAAGCCGCATTGAGCGTGTACGGCGCATGCGCCAGAATGGGCGCAAAGCCGTGCAGCTCCATGAAAGCATTCAGCGCGTCCGCGTCCTCCCGGTCAAAGGGCTTGACCGAGCCGCCGCGCGGATTGCGCGTGAAAAACTGAAACGTGTCTGCGCCGATCTCCAGCGCCTGTCTGCCCATGGCCAGATAGCCGTTTGCACAGGAGAGATGGCAGCCGATATGCAGCATATCAGGTTCCTTTCTTCTTTTTCCGGGCGTCATAGGCGCGCAGCAGCCGTTTGGCCACGGGCCGCTCAAAGCCGTAGGTGATTGCCGCAGCGACAAGCAGCGACAGGCCAAAGCACGCGATCGTGTAGCCGATCTGCCAGACGATATCGCCCTCCCAGTTGGGGTTCTCATAAGCGCTGGGGATGACCTTGTAGGTGATCAGCCAGACAGCGATCGTCTGATGCCAGATATAGAACTGCAGTGAAACGCCGGAAAAAAACCTCGTGATCGGATTGCCGAGAATCCGGCGCAGCCCCAGCCCCGCATTCGCACTGAACACAAGGAAGCACGCGCCCAGCAGGCCCATCGCCAGACGGTTGTTCATCTGGCCCAGGCGGATCGCCTCGACATTCGGGCAGGACGCCTGCCTGCGCACGATCTGCCACAGCAGCGGCAGGATGCCGACGGTCAGCGCCGAGCAGAGGATGCGCGAGAGCGGCCCGTGCTTTTTCTGCGCCAGATGCGCGTGGACGTGTGCAGCCATCATACCCAGCGCGAACGTATCCAGATACGCCGGCAGCTGGTTGAAGACCATGGACACATCCTCGAGATTCGCGCCCGCCCAGCCGCGGAAGCCCAGCGAAACGGCGACCATCGCGGCAAACGTCGTCGCCGGCAGCTTGTAAAATGCGCGCGCCAGCAGCGGGAAGATCAGGTAAAACTGCATCTCCACCGCCAGCGTCCACAGCGCGCCGCCAAGGTTGGACGCATAGTACGCGTCATAGAAGAACATGTGCGTGTAGGTCAGATGCGACGCGAGGTCGCGCACCATGTGCGCGCTGCTGTAATAGGCATGCGTCGCCATCGCCACGGCAAACATGATGGCAACCGTCAGCAGATACGACGGGTGGATGCGGGCCAGGCGGCGCACGTAGAAATCGAGCGGCCGGGCCGGCCTTCCGCCCTCATAGCGCCTGCGCGCCCAGGGCAGATACAGGCAGAAGCCGCTGATGAGGATCATCATGTCGACCCACATGTAGCCCGAGCGCACGAGCGGATCCAGGCTGATGTCCCTTCCGAAGACCGTCAGCCCCGGGAACAGCCAGCTCTGCTGCCAGATATGAAACCACGCGACGATCAGCACCGCCATCATGCGCAGGCCGTCACAGGTTTCCACGTACTTGAGGCTGGGCTTCGCGCGCGCGTCGTCCAGCCATCTTTGGATTGGATTCATGGGTATTCCTTTCGGGGGTTACTGGATGATCACGTCCAGGTCGCTGCCAACGCTCACCGGCGCATCGCCCTCGAGCTGCACGACCACCTTGTGCGGCAGGCAGACGATGGTCTTTGCGCCGTTCCTCATCTTGCCCTGACGGATGCACAGTCCGTCCCGGCAGTTGGCCTCCTCCATGTAGACCGCGCCGTCCTCGACGCGGATGACGTTCAGGCTGCCGTCGTCCTGCGCGATCTCATAGCGATCCTCCATCGCCAGCGGCCTGCGCAGCACCTCTTCTCCGTCGACCGTCACCACGACGACCGACGCCTGCGCGCCCAGCGAAACCTGGGACACGAGGTACAGCGCTCCTGCCGCCAGCAGCGCAAGCGCGATGATGATGATGTCTTTTTTCTTCATAGCCGGGTTATTCTTCCTCGCTCACGCCTTCGCTCGTCTGCGCGTCCTCCGCCTCGCCGACATAGCTCAGGCGCACGGTGGTCTTCGTCTCCAGATTTTTGAGCGTCAGCGTCTTGTTTCTCAGGTTGACCACGCTGTACGCGCCCTGCGTCGGATACGGCTCGCTGCCCATCGTGATCTCGTAGCCGCTGCCGCCGAAGTACCCCTCCCGTCCGGCGACGCTGCAGGTGCCGTCGCGGCGGAAGATGTACTCCACGCCCCGCGCGTCCTTCCAGCGGCCGATGATGCGGTAGACGTACGCGTTCAGTCGGTCGGTCGCGGTCTTGCTCAGGTCCTTGATCTGCTCCAGCAGCGGCAGCGCGTCCAGCGGCCTGCCCATCTCGATGAGCGCCAGCGCGCGCTGCAGGCATGCGCTTTCGTACATGTCCGCAATCTGGGCATAGCGCTCGGGCAGCTCCTCTTGCCAGTACGGCCCAAGCGTCTCAATCACGCCCGCATAATCCCCCAGCTCCATGTCCATGCGCGCGCTTGAAAAAGCGTCCTTGAGCCAGGCGTCCTCGCAGCGCGTCACGCAGAGCTTCGCGTCCTCGTAGCTGCCCAGCGCGGCAAAGGCCCTGGCCGCCGCTTTCAAATCGCCCTCAGCCTCGTACGCCGCCGCCAGCGCATAGCGCGCGCGCATCACGCGGTCCTCCGCATCCAGGTACGCGCCGCACGCCTCAAACAGCGCCGCCGCCTCCTCGTATGCCTGCGCCTCCATCTTCTCCGCAGCCATGGCGTAGCGGCAGCGGCGAATCTGGGTCTGCGCGTCCTCGTAATCGCTCACGAGCGAAAACGCCGCGGCCGCCTCTTCATACGCGCCCTCGTCATACAGGCTGTGCGCCGTCAGGTATCGGCATTCCTTCACGCGCGTCGGCGCGTCCTTGTAATCGCCCAGCGCTTCAAAGCGCTCCAGCGCAGCCTCCGGCGAGCTCTCCATCTCCTGAACGGCCAGCTCGTATTCAATGGCCTTCGCCCGCTCGGCGCTGTCCTGATACGCGCCCAGGGACGCGTATTCCAGCGCCGCGGCCTCCATGCGCCCCGCGCTTTCCAGCTGCGCGGCATACGCATAGCCCGCCCGGTTCAGCGCGTCGCCGACCTCGCCCTCGCGCGGGAGCTGCTCCAGCCAGGCGATGGCCGTCTCATAGTCCTCCTGCTCCAGCGCCGCATAGCCCAGCGTCGTCGCCGCGTCGGCGAAGCGCGCCTGTGCGTCCTCGTAATCGCCCGCAAGCCGCAGCTGCTCCGCCGCCGCGTCCAGCTCGCCCGCGCCCAGCGCATTCATGCCCGCCGTATAGCGGCACAGTCTGGCGCGCGTCTCAGCCTCCTCGTACACGCCCAGCGTCTCAAACAGCTCCGCTGCGGAAATATAGTCGCCATTCTCCTGTGCGTCGCACGCAATCGCATAGCGGCAGGTGCGGATCATCGCGATCACGTCGCTGCGGTCGGCCACCTTGAGCAGCTGCTCCTGTGCAAGCTCGTATTTCCCCTCGCGCATCAACTGCCGGCCGTAGTCGCAGGTGCACTCTCTCGCCTGCTCCTGCGCGTCGCTGTAGTCGCCCAGCGACTCGAAGCGCGCGATGGCCTCCGCATAGTCCACGCGGTCCCGCGCCGCCGCCGCGATGTCGTAGATCAGCGCGCGCAGCAGCTCCTGCGCCGCCTCGCTCTCAGGCAGGCTGGCGAGCAGCTCCTCAGCCTTGTCCGTGTCGTTTTCGTCCACGGCCAGCTGCGCGCGCGCCAGCAGCGCCTTTTCATACAGCGCCGGCGCGTTCTCGGAGTCAAGCGCCTTGGCGCGCGTCATCGCCTCATCAAGCGCCGCCTCCGTGTTCGCGCCGATGAACCGCTCGATCATGAGCTCCTCGGCCTCGTCCGCGCGCGCGCCTGCGCCGAATTCATCCGGCCAATACGCGTCGACGAACGCAAAGACCGACTTCGCGTCCATCAGCTTCCCCTCGTCCATCAGCCGCTGCGCGTACAGGCTGGCGCCGTAGGGCACGCCCCAGCGCGCAAGCGCCAGCAGCAGCGCCGCCATGGCCAGCAGCACAACCGCCGTCTTCATCACCCGGCGGCGTTTCCTGCTCTTCTTCTGAAGGGCGCTCTGCTCCTTCACCGTCTCCTCGCTGGAGCGGCGCAGCGTGTCCTGCGTCTTCTCCTGGCGCTCCCGCTCCTTTTTGCCCACGGTCGAGTCGATCGCGGCAAAGGAGTACTCCGAAAGCACCTGCTCGCGCCTGCGTTCGCAGCGGATGCAGGCATCGTCGCTGGTGCGGTTGGCGCGGCCGCAGACGCACATCCACACGATATCGTCCTCGCGCGCGTAGCCCGCCGCATCCGGCCCGGCGACCGCGCGCAGGCGGTCGAGCTCCCGGCCCTCCGGCAGGTTGTTGGGCGTGTACTCGCGCACATTGCGCTCCTCGCGCCGCCAGATCACGCCGTCCTTGAACCAGACCTTCTCCACCGAGGCATCCACGCGCACCGCGCCGTCCACCCGGTCGGGCATGAACGTGCCGGAAAAATGCGCGCGCGCCTCGCCCGTCGCCGCCGCGCGAACCAGCCGTCCGCCCAGGCGCGTGCCGTCCTTGTCAAAGCAGATGATGTTCATCTGCAGGCTGTCAATCACCTTTTGAGACAGATTGAAAAACTCGATGAGACAGACAATCTGCTCACGCTCATTTGTATCCTCTGCTTGTTCCCGACGCACAGTCACCTTCGTGATCTCCACCGGGCAGGTCAGATCGCTCTTCATCCTGTCACCTCTTCAGCTCGTCAATGGGCAAACGCCCCGTTACAGCCTGTGCAGCTGCGCCGCTTCCTCCGCGGTCAGCTCGCGCCACTCCCCGCGGCGCAGGTCGCCCAGCTCCAGCGGGCCAAAGCGCACGCGGCGCAGCAGCAGCACCTTGTGGCCCACCGCGTCAAACATCCGGCGCACCTGGCGGTTTCGTCCCTCGTGAATCGTCACCAGGATGTCGGAAAACAGGCTCTCGTCGCGCACGACGCGCACATCCGCCGGATAGGTGCGGCGCTGGTCGCCCTCCATGTACACGCCCCGGCGCAGGCGGTCGATCGCCTCGTTCGAGGGATTGCCCGTCACGCGCGCGAG
>JBJEUI010000065.1:0-2910 GCA_051883755.1 Candidatus Ventricola sp. | reverse complement strand
CCTGCGGCCCAAGGTCGAGCACTACAACTACGACTACTTCTCCGGCGTGGACTACACCCTCGACGTGCGCCGGCCCGCGGGCGACCGCGTGACCTCCATCCGGATGGGTGGACGGGAGCTGGGCAATGATGAGACGGTCACCGTCTGCATCAACAGCTATCGCTCCTGCGGCACGGGCGGCTACGGCTTCCTCGTCGGGCAGAAGGTCGTCGCGGAGATTCAGACGGACGTCGCCGACGCGATGATCGAGTATATCGTCAGTCACCCGCAGATCAGGGTGGATACGCACAGATACTGCGAGGTGCTGGGATAAGGCTTTCCCTTATTCCAGTCCCGCCGCCGCGCCCATGGCGTAGAGCGTCTGCTCGTCCGCCTGTGTCAGCAGCGCATAGACCGTCCCGCCCTCCCTCGCGCAGAGCATGACGTCCTCGCCGCGCACGGCGTACACTGCGTCCAATCCGGCCAGCGTAAAGCCCGTCACCAGCTGCGCCGTCCACTTCTCCTCGGACAGCCGCTCGATATACGCCGCGGGCTGCGCGGTGATGGCCTCGGCCTGTGTGCCGTCCTCCAGCTGATACCGCCGCGCCAGCACCGTGCAATCCTGTCCGCCGTGGCGCTCAAGCACAGTCTGCTCCGAGATCAGCTGCGCGCCGCCGAGCATCAGCCGTCCGCCGGCTTCCTCCGTCTCCTGCGCAGCCGTCTCGCCGCCCGCGAGCTGATAGGCCATCGCGCCGTAGAACACCGCGCCCAGCACCAGCGCGCAGGCTGCGCCGACAAGCAGACTCACGGCACTTGTTATCCACTTTTTCTTCTTTTTTGCGCCCATTTCTCCACACATCCTCCACTTTTCCACAGATTATGAAAATATCTCTCTCTAAGCTCTCCACTTTTCAAAAACGCCGCAGGGAATTGCTCTCCCTGCGGCGTTGCTTTTGCATGGATGCCAGATTATGCCTTTTCCTGCGCCGTCTCGCCCTCGATGAGATCGACAAACTGGCGCGCAATGCGCGGTGAGCAGCCGTTGTGGCTGACCGTCCATGCGCGGGCACGCGGCATGAGCGTCTCCCAGTCGTACGCAATCCCGCGCGCGTCCAGCAGCGCCCGGCAGATGGTGAAGTATTCGTCCTGCGTCGGCGCCTTGAACGTGAGCCGCAGGTCAAAGCGGTCCGCCAGGGAGAACTTCTCCTCCAGCGTATCGCGCTCGTTCACGTCGTCCTGGCGCTCGGAGAAACGCTGCCTGACGATGTTGCGGCGGTTGCTCGTCGCATAGACCACGACGTTCTCCGGCCGCGCCTCCAGGCCGCCCTCGAGCACCGTCTTGAGCGCGGTGTACTCCGGGCAGGAATCGCTGAAGGCCAGATCGTCCACAAACACGATGAACTTGCCCGGCTGCTCACGCAGGATGGAGAAGATCGTGGGCAGGTTGGTCAGGTGTGCCAGCGGCACCTCGACGATGCGCAGGCCGTCAAGCCACATGCTCGAGAGCAGCGCCTTGACCGTCGCGCTCTTGCCGGTGCCCTTGTCGCCGTAGAGCAGAATGTTGCATGCCTGATGGCCCGCAATCAGCCGCCTGGTGTTCTCCACCAGCGTGCCGCGCTCCTTCTCGTAGAGCACCATGTCCTCCAGGCGAATGGGATCCGGCTTGGTGATGCCGCGCAGACCCAGCGGGTACTTCTCGCTCTCGCCCACCCAGGTCGAGCCGGGACAGGCAGCAAACAGGCCGGTGCCGTGCTTGCGGAAGAACGCCGCCACGCGCCGCGCGCCCTCGCGCGAGAGCATGCCCGCATCCACGCGCGCATCGAACTGCGGCGTGCCCAGCGCCGGCTCCCACATCGGCAGACGCGCCGCCAGCTTGCCGGGCAGGCCCGCGCGCTCGCACAGCAGCATGAACATCGCCGGATCGATAGCCGTCAGCCGGCCGAGCACCTCCAGGTCATGGCCCAGCGCGTTCATCACGCTGTAGGGCAGGGTGCCGGCGTCCATGCGGGCGCACATTGCCGCCACCGGACTCTCCTCAAAGAGCACCGCCTCCAGTGCAGCGCGGGCAAAGCCGCCCCTGCCCTGCGCGGCGGCCGTCAGCCAGGCATTGTATACCTCGCAGTAGGCGTACGTCAGCTCCTCCGGAGAGCAGCCGTCGCCCGCGCAGTCGCACACCAGGCGGTACAGCGCGCTCATGGCCGGCCTGTCCATCACATGGCGCAGCACGGTCATACACTCGATATCCAGCATCAGTTCACGCAGCTCGTGAATGTCCATGGCGGAATCTCCTTTTTCTTATGAATCACCCGGTAACTTACGGCAGAAACCTCATCCGTCTCGCCTTCGGCGATCCACCTTCCCCATAGGGGAAGGCTGACTGACTGCAAAGCTTCAGCAAGCTTTGCCTTCCCCCATGGGGAAGGTGCCCGAAGGGCAGATGAGGTCCTCGTTGCTTAAGCTCCCCAAAGCACGCTTTCGCCGCAGCGTCTTACATCCTCTCCGGCGCTTCCACGCCGATCAGGTACAGACCCGTCTTGATGACGTCGCGCACGGCGTCGGTGAGATTGACGCGGGCAGCAGAGCCTGCCGGATCGCTCTCCTCCATGATGCGGTGCTCGAAGTAATACTTGTTGTACGCCTGCGCCAGCGAGGTGGTGTGGCGGGTGATGAGGGAAGGCTCGTTCTGATCCATGGCCTTGCGCACGACCTCCGGGAAGCGGGAGATGAGCATCAGCACATCCAGCGCCTCGTCGTCGCACAGCACGCCGTAGTTCGGCTCAACATCCGCATAGGCCTGCGCCTTGCGCAGCACGGAGCAGCAGCGCGCATGCGTATACTGGACATACGGGCCGGTCTCGCCCTCAAAGCTGAGCGCACGCTCCCAGCGGAAGTCGATGTCCTTGATGCGCTCGTTGTGCAGATCAAAGTAGA
>JBJEUI010000064.1:0-2932 GCA_051883755.1 Candidatus Ventricola sp. | reverse complement strand
AAATCCTTCGCATCCTGCTCGCCCAGCTGGGAAAGGGCATGGCTGATGTTCTTGAGGGCGGCCTGCTTCTTTCTTTGGCACATGGCCAGCCCCTTGTTGGTCAGCGTCACCTGCACGCGGCGCTTGTCCTGCGCGTCCGTGCTGCGCACGATCAGCGCCTTCTTGTCAAGCGCGCCCAGCACCGCGGCGATTCGGGAGGTCGTCATACCCAGCAGACGGCTGATCTCGCCGGCGGTCAGCGCCCGGCCTTCTTCAGCCAGCAGGCGCAGCACGGCCATTTCGCCGCGCATGGACGTGCTGATGTCCTCGTGCGGCGTGTTCCGCTTTCTCCGGTCGAATACCTCCATCAGTTCTTCGGCCAGGCTTATATAGATATCCAAGGTATACCTCCTTCTTCTGTCTCCGTGTTTTTGCTAACACTGTGAGTGAATTATAGTCCCCTGCGCAGGCAATGTCAACGGCGTTCACCAAATGTTCACAATCGGTCAGATTCCCGTTCATCCGGAGCCGGTTGACAGGCATGGGCGTTCGTGCTATGATACACCAAGACTTAACAGCGGGGTGAAGGATCGATCATGCGCATCTGATTTCGTCTTTAAAGAACACGGCTTCCGGCTGCCTGAGGCAGACGGCTTGCTTTGCTGTGCCGCAAAGATGAAATCGCGCGCCTTCGCTCCGTCCGCCCAATGGATCGGACAGCGTATCTGCGTTCCGTCTCCGGCAGCAGCCGGGGGCGGACTTTTTTAGTCAGGGAGTATTGCATGCTGACCATACAGAATCTGACGCTCACCCACAAAAAAGACCTGGTGAACCTCATTGAAGACCTCTCCTTTTCCGTCAATCCCGGCGAACGGCTGGCGCTCATCGGCGAGGAGGGCAACGGAAAATCCTCGCTGCTGCGCGCCATCCTGCGCGACGAGTCCATCGGCGCGTATCTCGAGGTGAGCGGCACGATCGTCAATACCTACCGCACGGGCTTTCTGCCGCAGGAGCTGCCCGATAAGGACCGGGGCCTGAGCGCCTACGAATACTTCTGCGGGCATTCGCGCTTCTACGATCAGACGCCCCGGCAGCTGGGCGAGCTGGCCGCCAGGCTGCGCCTGAGCCAGGACGTGTTCTACAGCGAGCAGCGCATGGACACCTTCTCCGGCGGTGAGCGCGTGAAGCTGCAGCTGGCGCGGCTGCTCATGGACGAGCCGGAGCTTTTGCTGCTGGATGAGCCGAGCAACGACCTGGACGGCGAAACCGTGCGCTTTCTGGCGGACTTTTTGTGCAGCTGCGGCCTTGCGGTGCTGTTCGTCTCCCACGACGAGGCGCTGCTTGAGCAGGCCGCCACAGGCGTGGTGCTCATCGAGCGGCTGCGCAGGCGGCAGGTGCCGCGCGTGAGCGTGTGCCGGCAGGGATACGGGGAATTCGTGCAGTCCCGCGCAGACCTGTTTGCCCATCAGGCGCAGGTCGCCCGCAAGGAGCGCGAGGAGTATGACAAGAAGATGCGCCGCTACGAGCAAATCCGCGCCCGCGTGGAGCACGAGCAGAACGCCGTCTCCCGCCAGGATCCCGGCACGGCGCGCCTGCTCAAGAAGAAGATGCACACCGTGCTGTCCATGGGCAGGCGCTTTGAGCGCGAGGCCCAGGAAATGACCGCCATGCCCGAAAGCGAGGAGGCCATCTTCGCCAAGCTGACCTGCCCGCCGCTGCCGCCGGCCAAGGTGGTGCTCGACCTGCACCTTGACCGGCTGTGCATTGAAGACAGAACGCTCGCCAGAAATATCCACATCTGCGTGCGGGCTGTGGATAAAGTATGCATCACCGGGCGAAACGGTGTGGGCAAATCCACGCTGCTGCGCGTGATCCGCGATCAGCTCCAAGCGCGGACAGACCTCAGCGTCTTTTACATGCCGCAGGACCCGGGCGATCTGCTGGACATGGCCAGAACGCCGCTGGAAATGCTGATGAAGTCCGGCGATAAGGAGGAGCAGGTCAAAAACGCCGTCGCGCTGGGCTCCATGAAGTTCACCGGCGAGGAGATGAACCACCCCTGTCAGGGGCTCTCCGGCGGGCAGAAGGCGAAGCTGATGTTTCTGATGATGGCTGCTTCCGGCGCCAACGTGCTGCTGCTGGACGAGCCGACCCGCAACCTCTCGCCGCTGTCCGGCCCGGTGGTGCGCGCGCTGTTTGCAGCGTATCCCGGCTGCATCATCGCCGTCTCGCACGACGCGCTGCTGATGGACGAGGTCTGCACGCGGGAAGCGCAGCTCACGGAAAATGGATTGACGCTGAACAAAATCTGACGGAATTTGACGGATTGTGGTGAATACAGGCCATTTTCCGCGCAGATTTCCCTTGTAAATGGTGTGCTTGTGGGGCAAAAGAGGAGGAAAAGATTGACAAGTGGAAAAAAATGGATAAAATGGAAGTAACGGACAGGATTCAGACATCCGTCATGATGATGGAATCAGGAAAGGAGCGTTTGCAGCCCTATGAAGGACATTGCAGTGGAATACCTGGGAGGCAGCGGCTTTCTGGTGACGATCGGCGAAACCGGATTTCTCTTTGACGCGAGCGAGCACGGCGCGGACAGGCGCATTCTCCCCGAGAAGGAGGCGCTCAGCGCATACAAAAAGCTCTACGTGTTTGTCAGCCATCGCCATGACGACCATTTTTCCGAGTCGATCTACAGCCTGTGCGGCGAGGACGCCGTGTATATCGTGGGCTTTGACGTGCCGCAGCCCCACCGCGGCATCCGCATGAACCCGGGCGATCATCAGGGCTTTGGCAGCGTGGACGTGACGGCGTTCGGCTCCACAGACGAGGGCGTGTCCTTCCTGGTTTCCTACGCGGGCATCCGCATCTTCCACGCGGGTGATCTGAACCTGTGGCACTGGCGGGACGAATCCTCCATCACCGAGATCGAGGCCGCGGAGAAGGCGTT
>JBJEUI010000063.1:0-2937 GCA_051883755.1 Candidatus Ventricola sp. | reverse complement strand
TCGGTGAGCGTCGGCAGGTGCCAGATGAGGTCGTTGTACTCCTTGATGGTGCGGTCGGAGGAGAAGATGCCGGACTTGGCGACGTTGATGATCTCCTTCCTCGTCCACGCCTTGGTGTCCAGGTAGTCGTTGCCCAGACGGCGCTGCGCACCCTGGTAGGAGCCAAAGTCCTTGAGCACCAGGTACGGATCGGCGATGCCGCCGTTGTCGGAGAAGACCAGGGCGCGGAAGAGGCCCTCGAACATCTTCGGGTTCTCCGGGGTCAGGCTGCCGTCAAAGAGCATGTTGAGCGCGCGGCGCAGCTCGGCGTTGGTCTCGTAGATGTCCAGGCTGCGGTAGGTGCCGGCGGCGTAGAGCGCCTCGACCTCGTGGGAGCGCATGCCGAAGATGTAGCAGTTCTCATCGCCGACCAGATCAGCGATCTCGACGTTCGCGCCGTCGAGCGTGCCGATGGTCACGGCGCCGTTCATCATGAACTTCATGTTGCCGGTGCCGGAGGCCTCCTTGGAGGCGGTGGACAGCTGCTCGCTGACCTCGGAGGCCGGCATGAGCATCTCTGCGGTGGAGACGTTGTAGTTCTGCAGGAAGACGATCTTGATCATCTTGCTCGCGCGCGGATCCTTGTCGATCTTCGCGGCCAGCACGTTGATGAAGTGGATGATCTCCTTGGCGCGGCGGTAGCCCGGGGCGGCCTTCGCGCCGAAGATGAAGGTGCGCGGCGCCATGGTGTAGTTCGGATCGTCGCAGATGCGGTTGTAGAGCACCAGGATGTGCAGCGCGTTGAGCAGCTGGCGCTTGTACTCGTGCAGGCGCTTGACCTGGACGTCGAACATGGTGTCCGGATCGAGCACCAGGCCCTGATGACGGTTGATCCAGCGGGAGAAGCGGGCCTTGTTCTCGTACTTGATCTTGGCAAACTTCTCGACGAAGGCGGCGTCATCGGCCAGCGGGAGCAGCTTCTCCAGCTCCATGGTGTCCTTGCGCCAGCCCTGGCCGATGGACTCATCCAGCAGGGAAGAGAGGGCCGGGTTGGCCAGCATCAGCCAGCGGCGCGGGGTGATGCCGTTGGTGATGGCGCAGAACTTCTCCGGCATGATCTTGTAGTAGTCGGCGAAGGTGGAGCGCTTGAGGATGTCGCCGTGCAGCTGGGAAACGCCGTTGACGGCGTGGCTGTAGGCGATGCACATGTTGGCCATGTGCGCCTGATCGTAGGCCAGGATGGCCATGTGGCCGATGCGGTCCCACTCGCCCGGGAAGCGGTCAAACAGCTTCTGGCACAGGCGGCGGTTGAGCTCCTGCATGATCGCGTAGATGCGCGGCAGGGTCTCACGCATCATGTTCTCCGGCCACTTCTCCAGCGCCTCGGCCATGATGGTGTGGTTGGTGTAGGCGACGGTCTGCGTGGTGATGCGCTCGGCAACCTCCCAGGGCAGGTGCTCCTCGTCCACCAGGATGCGCATCAGCTCCGGAATGACCATGGCCGGGTGCGTATCGTTGATGTGGAAGGCGACCTTCTCCGGCAGCTGCTCCATGTTGGTGCCGTACACGCGCTTGAAGTCCTTGATGGCGTACTGCAGCGTGGAGCTGACCAGGAAGTACTCCTGCATCAGGCGCAGCTTCTTGCCGTTGTAGGTGTTGTCCTCCGGATAGAGCACCTTGGAGATCTGCGCGGCGATGGAATCGCTGTCCTCGCTGGAGCCGTTGTAATCGCCGGCGGAGAACTTCTCCAGGTTGAAGTTGCGCGGAAGCACGGCGCTCCACATGCGCAGGCGGTCGACGACCTTGTTGTCGTAGCCGACGATCGGCAGATCATACGGCACGGCGATGACGTCCTCGGTGTTCTGCAGGGAGACATAGTGCTTGTCGCCCATCCAGTTCTCCTGAACCTGGCCGCCGAAGCGCACGGTCACGGCGTCGCGCTGGGTCGGAATCTCCCAGGCGTTGCCGTAGGTCAGCCACTCGTCCGGCACCTCGACCTGCTGGCCGTCGACGATGCGCTGACGGAACAGGCCGTACTCGTAGCGGATGGTGCAGCCCATGGCCGGCAGATCCAGCGTGGCCAGGGAATCCAGGAAGCACGCAGCCAGACGGCCCAGACCGCCGTTGCCCAGCGCCGGTTCCGGCTCCTCATGCAGCACGCCGCGCAGGGTCAGGCCCAGCTCGTTGAAGGCCTCTTCATACTCCTTGGTGGAGCAGAGGTTGAGCAGGTTGTTGTGCAGCCAGCGGCCGGTCAGGAACTCGATGGAGAGATAGTACAGGCGCTTGGCCTTCTCCTCGCGGCGGGCTTCCTTCTCAAAGCGCCACTTGAGCATGATCTGGTCGCGCACGGTGGAGGCAACGGCCGCGTAAATCTGCTTCGGGGTCGCTTCCTCAATCGTGGTGCCGTAGTAGCGCAGCAGCTTGTTGAGGATGGACTCCTTGATGGTGTCCTTGTTGTATTCGTTCATCAAAGGCATAGGTTTAAACCCTCCCAGGTTGGCGCGGCCATCGGCCGTCGCTTTTTAAATTAAACAATCTATGCAAACGCCCCGTCTTGGGGGCAACCAGCGTTCATTATAGCATAGAAGAAATTGGGTGACAAGGAAAAATCGTGGAAATACAAGGCTTTCTCCGATATTCTGTGCAGAAGAGGAAAGAAATATCAAAAAAAGGCGGTCAAAACCGCCTTAAATCTTCGTGGAGAGAATGCAGAATTTTAATAAGTAACGCGCGAAATTTTTGCGCCGAGCCCCGAGAGCTTATCCTCCAGGTGCTCATAGCCGCGGTCAATATAGTGCGTGTTGCTGATCTCGGTGGTGCCCTGCGCCATGAGGCCCGCGATGACCAGCGCCGCGCCCGCACGCAGATCGCTGGCCTCCACCGCCGCGCCGTGCAGCTGCGGTACGCCCTCGATGACGGCCGTCTGCTCGAACAGGCGCACGCGCGCGCCCATGCGCT
>JBJEUI010000062.1:0-2949 GCA_051883755.1 Candidatus Ventricola sp. | reverse complement strand
TCTCAATCTCCATCATCGCCGCCGTATAGTAGCTCATCAGCCGCGCAAAATCCTGTGCGTGATCCTTGAATTCCTCAATGATCTCCATGTTCAGCCATGGAGCGAAGGTGACCTCTCTGTTTTCCTGCATGCAGGGACCTCCTTTCGGTCTTTCTATTCTTATTGTACACGATTTGTCGAATCATGTCAAATTGAACAGTTTGACCGAAAGAATATTGTGCTATTTACAGCACCTTCAGCTGTTCGACGTCACGGCCGACCACGGAGCCCGCGCAGGTCTGCGTGAAGACGCGCCCGATCACGCGCTCCACATCCTCCTTCGTGACAGCCTCGATCTTCCTGACCACGTCCTGCGGATCGACCGCTTTGCCGCGCAGCAGCTTGCTGCGGCCGATGGAGGACATGCGCGAGGAGCTGCTCTCCAGCCCCAGCACATAGGAGACCTTGAGCTGGTCCTTGGCCATGGCGAATTCCTCGTCGGTAATGCCGTCCTTGAGCAGCCTTGCAATCTCGCTGTGCAGCGCGTCGATGACCGGCTGCGCCAGCTCCGGCGACGTGCCGGCGTAGATGGTCAGCGTGCCGCAGTTGTTGTAGGCGGACGGATAGCTGTACACGGAATACGCTGCGCCCATCTCCTCGCGGATATGCTGGAACAGGCGCGAGGACATGCCGCCGCCGAAAAGGTTGTTCATGACCGTCAGCGGGTACAGGTCGTCATCGTCCTGGGCCACGCCCGGATACGCCAGACAGATGTGCACCTGCTCGATGTCCTTCCTCCTGCACAGGAGCTTTCCGTCGCAGCCGTTCACCGCCTCCGGCTCGCGGGTATTGCCCGTCGCCTGCCAGGCGCCGAGGCAGCGCTCGGCCATGGCCTTGAATTCATCCAGATCGAACTGGCCGGCAATGGCCAGCACGGTGTTGTCCGGGCGGTAGTGCTTCTTGCGGAATGCAATCAGCGCCTCGCGCGAGACGGACGCAATCTGCTCCTGCGTGCCGAGGATCGGGCGCGCCAGCGGATGATCGCCGAAGTACGCCTCCGCAAGCAGATCATACACCAGATCCTCCGGCGTATCCTCGCACATGGCGATCTCCTCCAGGATCACGCCGCGCTCCTTCTCAAACTCCTCCTCGTCCATCTTCGCGTTCAGCAGCAGATCGGACAGCAGGTTCATTGCGCGATCAAGGTGCTCGGCGATCACCTTCGCATAGTAGCAGGTGCACTCCTTGGCGGTGAACGCATTCACCTGACCGCCGATGGCGTCCATCTCCACAGCGATTTCCTTCGTCGTACGGTTCTCTGTGCTCTTAAAAAGCATGTGCTCCACAAAGTGGGACAGACCGCTCTCTTCCTTCGTCTCGTACATGGAGCCCGCACCGATCCACAGGCCCACGCTCACAGACGGGAAATGCGGGATATACTCCGCCACCACGCGCACTCCGCTTTTCAGGACGAACTCCTCGCACATGCGCTGATACCCTCCGTTCATGGTTTCTCCTATTCTGTTTGGATTTGAGTGATGCTATGCAAAACGGGCTGACCGCGAGCCTTTCAGCTCACAGCCAGCCCGGATGATGGATGTGCCTGTCGCCGGACTTTACACTGTAAATCCTTTTGCAAAGCACCAAGCTCGGTCGCAAAGCAACGGAATTTATAAAGCTTTGTCGGTGATGCAGCCGGCATCATGCCGGTCAGCGGCGGTTGGCGTCACGGCGCGGCGGACGCTGACCCGGCGCGCTGCGGCGCGGCATCTCCGTGTTGTCGTACTCGATATCGTTGCGGATCAGGTTCACGCGGCCCTGAGAGTCGATCTCCACGACCTTGACCTCGAGCTCGTCGCCGATCTTGACGACGTCCTCACACTTCTCGACGCGGCCCTTGGCCAGCTTGGAGATGTGCACCATGCCGTCCTTGCCCGGCAGCAGCTCGACGAACACGCCGAAGTTCATCATGCGCACAACCTTGCCCATGTAAACCTCGCCGACCTCGACGTCCTTGGCTATGCCTTCGATCAGGCGGCGCGCCTTCGCAGCGGCCTGCGCGTCGTTGGTGGCGATGAACACGCTGCCGTCGTCCTCGATGTCGATCTTCACGCCGGTCTCCTCGATGATCTTGTTGATCATCTTGCCGCGCGGGCCGATGACCTCGGCGATCTTCTCCGGGTTGATCATGAAGCTGACGATCTTCGGGGCGTACGGAGACAGCTCAGCGCGCGGCTGCGGCAGGGTCTCCAGCATCTTGCCCAGGATGAACAGGCGTCCGTCGAGCGCCTGAGACAGCGCCTGACGCAGGATCGCCTCGTCAATGCCCTTGATCTTGATGTCCATCTGGATCGCGGTGATGCCGTTCATGGTGCCGGCAACCTTGAAGTCCATGTCGCCCAGGAAGTCCTCCAGGCCCTGGATATCGGTCAGCACGGCCACCTTGCCGCTCTCCACATCCTTGATCAGGCCCATCGCCACGCCGGCAACCGGCGCCTTGATCGGCACGCCCGCGTCCATCAGCGCCAGCGTGGAGCCGCAGACGGAGGCCTGAGAGGTGGAACCGTTGGAGGAGAGGACCTCGGACACGACACGGATCGCGTACGGGAACTCGTCAACCGGCGGGATCACCGGCTCCAGCGCGCGCTTGGCCAGCGCACCGTGGCCGATCTCGCGGCGGCCCGGGCTCTTCAGACGGCCGGCCTCGCCGGTAGAGTACGGCGGGAAGTTGTAGTTGTGCATGTAGCGCTCGCTGGTCTCCACGCCCAGGCCCTCGATGACCTGCGCCTCAGAGACCGGAGCCAGGGTCGCCACGGACATGACCTGCGTCTCACCGCGGGTGAAGACGCCGGTGCCATGGGTGCGCGGCAGCACGCCGACCTCGCACCAGATCGGGCGGATCTGGGTCAGGGTGCGGCCGTCCGGACGCACGCCCTGCTCGATGATCTTGCGGCGCATGACTTCCTTCTT
>JBJEUI010000061.1:0-2964 GCA_051883755.1 Candidatus Ventricola sp. | reverse complement strand
ACGCCCGGGGCCGCCCACATGTAGCGGGTCAGGCGGTCGTCGGAGATGGCCAGCTCGCGCGCGTAGACCTCGCGCCAGACCTTGTACATCTCCATGTAGATCTTGTGGTTTTCCATGTTCGGCTCGTAGCGCTTCTCCATGCGCACCAGCTTCCTGGCCGTCCCGGAGATGTCCTCGTACAGGCCCACGCCGTAGCCGGCCATGATCGCCGCGCCCAGCGCTGTGGCTTCCTTGACCTTGGGCACGTTCACCGGCTTGCCCAGCGCGTCGCACAGGATCTGGCACCACAGGTCGGACTTGCACGCGCCGCCCGCGAAGACGACCTCGTCCGGCACGTTGCCGGTCGTCTCCTCCACCAGCTTCATGTGGCCGTAGGTGACCAGCGCGGTGTTCTCCATGATCGCGCGGTAGAAGGTGTAGCGGTTGTACCGCTCCGGGTCAAAGTCGAAGTTCATGAAGGACGGGCTGGCATGGCGCCAGGAGATGTAGTTCATCACGTCGGAGAACGTGCACATCATGCCGTAGCAGCCGGCCGGAATGTCCTTGGCCTTCTCGTTCATCAGGTCATACGGATCGCGGCCGCAGGTTTTGGCCAGCTCCTTCTCCGCCGTGCAGAAGGCGTCGCGGTACCAGCGCATCACCATGCCCGGCTTGAACGCCAGCGCCTCGTACTGCCAGATGCCCGGCACGCTGTGGCAGTTCACGCGCACGCGGCAGTGCTCGTCGGTCTTCGGCTCGTCGGTGTTGTACTCGTACTGCCAGAAGCTGCCGCCGAAGATGGCCGCCTGGTTGGGATCGACCACGCCGACGCCCACGCAGCCCAGCTGCGAGTCGCCGCCGCCTGCGACGACCGGCGTGCCCACGGCCAGGCCGGTGTCCGCCGCGCCCTTTTCGCTGACGCCGGCGACGATGGTGCCGCACTCATACGTCTTGGGGAAGATGCCGGTCTTCAGACCGATGCTCGCTGCGATCTCGTCCGCCCAGTCGCGCGCCTTGATGTCATAGATGCCGGTGGTGCAGGCATTGGAGGGCTCGGAGGAGAACACGCCGGTCATCTTGTAGATGAGCCAGTCGTTGAACATGGTGCACATCGCCACCTTCTCATAGACCTCGGGCATCTTGTTCTTCACCCAGAAGATGCGCGGCAGCGCGCCCAGCGCGTAGGTCTGGCCGGACTGATGATAGATCTTCTTTTCCAGCTCCGGGTCCATGCGCACCAGCTGGCCGACCTCGTCGTCGCTGCGGGCGTCGACGTTGGCGCATGCCCAGATCTCGTTGCCGTCCTTGTCGTAGAGCACGATACCCTCGCGCATGCAGGTGGTGGAGACGGCGGCGATGTCCTTCGGATTGACGCCCGTCTGCTCGATGACGCCGCGGATGCATTCGCTTGCCAGCGCCCAGTTGTGCTTCCAGTCAAAGTCCATGCTGCCGGGGAAGCGCGGATCCTCCGCGTGCGTCCATTCCTGCTGGACGCAGCCCAGCTGCTCGCCGTCCAGGCTGAAGAGCACCGCACGCACGCTGCCGGTGCCGGCGTCCACGGCCATGAGGGTTTTTGCCATAGGAACCATCCTTTCTGAAGCCATACAATTTGTCGATTGAAAAGGACGCTCAGCCGTCCTTCAGAAGCATATTGGCCGTCGGCTCGTCGGTGATGAGGATATCCAGGTAGCCGCCGCGCAGCACCGCACGGATGGCCTCGATCTTGTCCGCACCTGCCGCCAGGCCGACGACGTTGGGCATCTCCTTGAGCCGCTCCAGCGGCGTGGAGATCAGCCTCTCCTCGATCGGCGTGGGAATGAGCTGGCCGTCCTTGTCAAGGAAGTGGCACAGCACGTCGCCCACCGCGTTGTTGACTTTTAAGTAGAACATATCCGTCGGGCCGAGCACGCCCGTGCGGAACACCGTGGCCGACTCGGTGATCGAGCCGATGCCCACCAGCGTGAACGCGGAGAGCTCGCTCATGCGGATGATCTCGCTGACGGAGCTTTCCCCGCGCATGGCCGCAGCCATCTCCGGCGAGGAGGCCAGCAGCGGCGCGGGCATCAGGTACAGCCTGGCGTTGAAGATGTTGGAGCGCGTATTGGGCAGGTAGTTGGACACGCCGCCCGTCAGTGAAATGCAGGTCACGGGGCTTTGCACCATGGTGGCCAGGTGGTTGAGCGTGCGCGAGAGCGTATCGCCGTAGCCCACGTTGATGCAGGCGTTGTCGCCCAGGTGGTCGGCGATGTACATCGCGCCGGCGCGGGCGATCGATTCGTTGGGGTGCGCCTCGTCGCGATCGGTCTCCGGGATCAAGAAGACGTCCTTGAGGCTGTACTTTTCCATCAGGAGACGGCTCTGCTCCACCATGCCCACGCCGTCCGAACGGAGCCTGAACTGGATCACGCCGGTCTGCCGGGCGGTTTCCAGCAGCTTGATCACGCGCATGCGGCTGATGGAGAGCCTGTCCGCGATGGCCTGCTGGGTCATGTTTTCAAAGTAATAATACCATGCCGCCTTGACCATCAGCGACTCCTCATAGTTCAAGTGTCCATCCCCTTTCGACGCGCGAACAATTATTTCTCCCCGTAACATTTGTACTCACCAAAGAGTATAGCATTCATGGGCGCAAATGTCAATTACTTTACAAACAACGGCTTCTTATTTTACCAGTTGATTCACGATTGGCAAAAGAATTCAAATCATACTTGACAAGATGCACAGAAATGCTTACAATGGGAGCATCAATAAAATGTGTTGAATGTGAACCTTTGTATCGACCAAACGCAGGAGTATCAACATGGCAGCAAATGTGAGCGGGCAAACCGCCGTGCCGCGCCTCGAGGTCCGCGGAATCAAGAAGGCGTTCGGGCAGAACGTCGTCCTCAAGGGGATCGATCTGAGCGTGCGCGCCGGCGAAGTCATCGCCCTCATCGGCGGCAACGGCGCGGGCAAATCCACGCTGATGAAGATCATCATGGGCAT
>JBJEUI010000060.1:0-3026 GCA_051883755.1 Candidatus Ventricola sp. | reverse complement strand
TCATGCGCGTGGCGACGGACTGCACGCGGCCCGCGGACAGGCCCTTCTTGATCTTGACCCACAGAAGCGGGCTGATCTTGTAGCCCACCAGGCGGTCGAGCATGCGGCGCGCCTGCTGCGCGTCGACCAGCTGCTGGTTGATGGAGCGCGGCTGCTTGATGGCGCTCTTGACCGTCTTCTCGGTGATCTCGTTGAATTCCACGCGGCACGCGCTGTTCGGGTCGATGCCCAGAATGTGCGCCAGATGCCAGGAAATTGCCTCGCCCTCGCGGTCCGGGTCAGTGGCGAGAATGACGGCCTTGGCGCCCTTGGCTTCCTTGCGGATGCGCTCGAGCACCTCGCCGCGGCCTCTGATGGTGATATACTTGGGTTCAAAGTCGTTTTCAATATCCACGCCCAGCTGGGACTTGGGCAGATCGCGGACGTGGCCGTTGGAAGCCTCGACCTTGTAGGTCCTGCCCAGGAACTTCGCGATGGTGCGCGCCTTGGCAGGCGACTCCACGATCACCAGCTTATGCGCCGTCTTATGACTGCTCAAATTACGATTCCTCCATTGCCGGCTCGTTTCCGGCCAAATCGCGCGCCGCGCAGACGATCTCCTCATTCATCGCTCCGTGCGCGCAGCGGAAACCGCCGGCCAGTCAGGCCTCATGATTTCCGTACGGCAAAAAAGCATACCAGCCCTTTTTGAATCTGTCAAGGCATGGGGAAGGATTTTCTGCAAAATTCCTTCATATAAAGTGTTCATTTTTGTCCGTGCATCTGCACGTCAGGCGAGCGCATACGTCGCCCCCGGCAGCGCGGTAACGATTCCATCCAGCTCCAGCATCATCAATAGACTGCCCAGCTCGTCGCTGGCGATGCCCGTGTGTTCGCTGATCGCGTCAAAATCCGCATCGCCCTTCATCAGCAGGTCGCAGACAGCCTGCTCCCGGCTGTCGAGCTTCCGCCTGGGCGCATCCGTCCGGATCTCCGGCTGCGCAGGCCGCTCCTTCCTGTTCTCCGGCTCAATCACCAGCAGCCCCGTGATGTCCTCCGCGCAGGTCACAGGCCGCGCGCCCTCGCCGATGAGCTGATTGGGCAGCTGCGAGCCCAGCCTGTCGATGTCGCCCGGCAGCGCGAACACCTCGCGCCCCTCCTCCAGCGCCAGGCGCACGGTGGACTGCACGCCGCTGCGGTACGGCGCCTGCGTCACCAGCACACCCAGCGACAGCCCCGCCACGATGCGGTTGCGCTGCACGAAGCTGTACTTCGTGGGTGCGGTGCCCGGCGCGTATTCGCTCACCACGCTGCCGCCCGCCTCCAGAATCCGGCGCATCAGCGGCTTGTTTTCGGCGGGATAGAACCGGTCCAGCGCGCCGCCCAGCACGGCGACCGTGCGGCCCTGCCCATCCAGCGCGCCCCAGTGCGCGCATGCGTCCACGCCCACCGCGAGTCCGGAGACGATGCACATGCCGCTGCGCGCCAGCTCGCCGGCCAGCCTGCGCGTATGCCGCAGACCATAGCTGTCCGCGCGCCGCGTGCCCACGACCGCCAGCGGAAACGGATCGGTGAGGTCTGCGCTGCCCAGGCAGAAGAGCAGGTGCGGCGGACGGGCCGTGCGCGCGAGGCGCTCAGGATACCCCTCCCCGCCGCGCACGATGAGCTTCACGCCGTCCTCCCAAAGCCGGTCGAGCATCCGGTCGGCCCGCTTCAGGGCCGCCTTCAGCGCAGAAACCCCCTGCGCGCCCAGCTCCCGCTCAAAGGCATACGGATCCTCCAGCAGCGCCAGCGCGCTGCCTGCGCCCGCCAGCGCATGCTCCCGCTGTCCATAGCTGATGCCCCGCGCGCTGACCAGCACCGCCATTGCTTCGCTCTCGTTCATCGCAATCCCTCTTTTGAAAAATGGCCGCAGAAACCTGCGGCCAGCTTATGCAATTTATTCCTCGTCGCTGCCAAGGAGCGGGAGATCGTCGAACTCGTCCGGCGCGTCCTCCATCTCCTCCGCCTCGCCGATCGTCGTCACCGGCTCGTTCTTGCCCATCAGCTCCGCGCGCACCAGCGCCTCGATCTCCGCGGCAATCGCCGGGTTCTCCTTGAGGTACTTGCGGGTGTTCTCGCGTCCCTGGCCGATGCGCTGATCGCCGTAGCTGAACCACGCGCCGGACTTGTGGATGATGTCCAGCTGCACGGCGCTGTCCAGCAGGTTGCCCTCCTTGCTGATGCCCTCGCCGTAGAGGATATCAAACTCCGCCACGCGGAACGGCGGGGCCACCTTGTTCTTGACGATCTTCGCCTTCGTGCGGTTGCCCACCACGGTGCTGCCGTCCTTGAGCTGCTCGCCGCGGCGGATGTCGATGCGCACGGAGGAGTAGAACTTGAGCGCGCGGCCGCCCGGGGTCGTCTCCGGATTGCCGTACATCACGCCCACCTTCTCGCGCAGCTGGTTGATGAAGATGCATACGCAGTTGGTCTTGTTCACGATGCCGGTCAGCTTGCGCAGCGCCTGGCTCATCAGGCGGGCCTGCAGGCCGACGAAGGAATCGCCCATCTCGCCGTCGATCTCGGCCTTCGGCGTCAGCGCCGCCACGGAGTCGATGACCACGATGTCAATCGCGCCGGAGCGCACCAGCGCCTCGCAGATCTCCAGCGCCTGCTCGCCGGTATCCGGCTGGGAGACGTAGAGCTGGTCGATGTCCACGCCCAGCTTCTTGGCGTAGATCGGGTCGAGCGCGTGCTCCGCGTCGATGAACGCCGCCACGCCGCCGGCCTTCTGCGCCTCCGCGACGACGTGCAGCGCCACGGTGGTCTTGCCGGAGGATTCCGGGCCATAGATCTCCACCACGCGGCCGCGCGGCAGTCCGCCCACGCCCAGCGCCATGTCCAGATCCAGGCAGCCGGTCGGGATCACCTCGATGTTCTGCACCGGGCGCTCACCCATGCGGATGATGGAGCCCTTGCCGAACTGCTTTTCAATGCCTGCCAGCGCCATTTCAAGCGCGCGCTTCTTCTCGCTGTTTTCCTCGGCCACGACGGGCGCCGCCTTG
>JBJEUI010000059.1:0-3039 GCA_051883755.1 Candidatus Ventricola sp. | reverse complement strand
ACTACATGGAAGACGACCGCCTGCGCGCCGCGCTGAACGCGCTGACGCGCAAGACTTTCGGCTTCGATTTTGAGGGCTGGTATGCAGTCGGCGGCTGGGAGGGAGACTATCTGCCGTATTCCCTGATGGACGGCGAGCGGATGATCGCCAACGTCTCCGTCAACCGGATGCGCTTTCTGCAAAACGGCCAGCAGCGCCGCTATATACAGATTGGCACAGTGATGACCGACGAGGCTTACCGCCGCCGCGGTCTGGCGTCGCAGCTCATGCGCACGGCGATGGACGACATGCGCAGCGCCTGCGACGGCTTCTACCTCTTCGGCGACCTGAGCGCGCTGGAGTTTTATGACAGCCTGGGCTTTTCGCGCATCACGGAAACGCGCTATGCGCTGCGTGCGGACGCGCGGCAGGCGCTGGCAGACCAGGCCGCCCGGCGCGAGGCGTCTGCGCGGTTCCTGCCCGTCACGCCCGGCGACGCGGCGCTGGCCGCGCGCTACCGGCAGGCCCTGCGTCAGAGCGCGCCCTGTTCCGCCATGGAGCATGTCAACCGGCGCAGCCTGCACCTGTTCTACACCCGGAGCATGAAGACCGTGCGCTGCTGTCCGGAGCTCGACGCCTTCTGCGTCCTTGGACGCGAGGACGGCGAGACCGTGCTGCAGAGTGTGCTGTGTGCGCAGCGTCTGCCGCTCGAGGACATCCTCTCCCGGATCGACACGCCGGTCGACCGGCTGGGCTTTGCGCCGGAGGCGTCGGATGCGAAGTGCTTTGAGGCGCAGCACTGGGACGGCGGCGAGGACTATCGCCTGTTCATCCTGGGCGACGCGCTGCGCGGGGTGCAGACAGACGGGCTCTGCTTCCCGGCGCTGTCGCACGCGTAGCGCCTGAGGGCGGAACCTCACCCGCCCTTCGGGCACCCTCCCCAAGGGGGGAGGGCCAGGCAGCTCAGCCTTCCCCTCCGGGGAAGGCGGCATGCCGGAGGCGGATGAGGTCCTCCGCCGCAGCAGATGAGTCTCCCACCTCTCGATTTCCCTTCCTGAACATCATCAAAGGAGTCCCCCATGCAGGATACCATCGTCATCCGCGGCGCGCGCCAGAACAACCTCAAGGGCTTTGACCTGACGCTGCCGCGCAACAAGCTCATCGTCTTCACCGGCCTGTCCGGCTGCGGCAAGTCCTCCCTCGCGTTTGACACGCTCTACGCCGAGGGCCAGCGCCGCTATGTGGAATCGCTGTCCTCCTATGCCCGCCAGTTCCTCGGGCAGATGGAAAAGCCGGACTGCGACTCCATCGACGGCCTGTCCCCGGCCATCTCCATCGACCAGAAGACCACCAGCAAGAACCCCCGCTCCACCGTCGGCACGGTGACGGAGATCCACGACTACCTGCGCCTGCTCTACGCGCGCGTGGGCGTGGCGCACTGCCCCAAGTGCGGCCGGGAGATCAGCAGGCAGAGCGTCGATCAAATGGTCGACCAGCTGCTCGCCCTGCCCGAGCGCACGCGCGTGCAGCTGCTCGCGCCGGTCATCCGCGGCAAGAAGGGCGAGCACGTCAAGGTGCTCGAGGGCATCGCCAAGCAGGGCTTCGTGCGCGCGCGCATCGACGGGGAGATTGTCGACGTCGCCGAGGCGCCGGCGCTCGCCAAGCAGAAGAAGCACACCATCGAGGTCGTCGTCGACCGCCTGATCCTGCGCGAGGACATCAAAAGCCGCCTGAACGACTCGCTGGAAACCGCGCTGGCGCTCTCCGGCGGCATCGTCATCGCGGACATCGGCCCGGGTGAACGCGAGATGCTCTTCTCCGCCAACCTCGCCTGCCCGGACTGCGGCGTCTCCATGGAGGAGCTGGCCCCGCGCTCGTTCTCCTTCAACAGCCCGTTCGGCGCCTGCCCGACGTGCGCGGGCCTGGGCGTGCTGCAGAAGATCGACCCCGATCTCGTCATCCCGGACTGGACGAAGTCCGTGAACGAGAATCCCTTCAATGTCATGGGCTGGAGCAGCAGCGAGCCCGGCACGCAGGCGCACATGTTCTTCACAGCGCTGAGCGAGAAGTACGGCTTCTCGCTCGACACGCCGCTGTGCGAGCTGCCCAGGGAGGTGCTCGACGTCATCCTCTACGGCAGCAACGGCGAACCGCTCAAGATTCAGTACACCCGCCCCAACGGCGACAGCCACACGTTTTCCGCGCCGTTTGAGGGCGTGATTGCCACGACCGAGCGCCGCGCGAGTGAAACGACCAGCGATTCCACCAAGGCCTATTACGAGGGTCTGATGACCCAGACGCCCTGCCCGGACTGCGCGGGCAAGCGCCTGCGCCCGGAGATTCTCGCCGTCACCGTCGGCGGCATGTCCATCGCCGACGTCTCCGACCTCTCCGTGACCGCAGCACGCAGCTTCTTCTCCTCGCTCTCCTTCGGCACGCAGAGCGCGATGATCGCCGAGCCGATCCTCAAGGAGATCGATGCGCGCCTGCGGTTTCTCAGCGACGTGGGCCTGGGGTATCTCACGCTCTCGCGCGCGGCGGGTACGCTCTCCGGCGGCGAGGCCCAGCGCATCCGTCTGGCCACGCAGATCGGCTCTTCGCTCGTCGGCGTGCTCTACATCCTCGACGAGCCGAGCATCGGCCTGCACCAGCGCGACAACGCGAAGCTCATCGATACGCTCAAGCATCTGCGCGACATCGGCAACACGCTGATCGTCGTGGAACACGACGAGGACACCATGCTGGCTGCGGACCAGATCGTGGACATCGGCCCCGGCGCGGGCGAGCACGGCGGTCAGCTGATCGCCCAGGGCACCGCGCAGGAGATCATGGCCTGCCCGGAATCGATCACCGGCGCGTATCTGTCCGGCCGCCGCGGCATTCCGGTGCCCGTTCATCGCAAGCAGCCCACCGGCTATCTGGCCGTCAGGGGCGCGCGCGCACACAACCTCAAGAACCTCTCCGTGAACATCCCGCTGGGCGTGATGACCGTCGTCACCGGCGTGTCCGGCAGCGGCAAGTCCTCGCTGGTCAACGAGATCGTCTACAAGACCCTCCAGC
>JBJEUI010000058.1:0-3039 GCA_051883755.1 Candidatus Ventricola sp. | reverse complement strand
AGCGTCACGGTGCGTACACTCAGGCTGCCCACGGCCTGCCCTGCAGCTGTGAGCGTGCTGGCCGCTGCCTGCGCAGCCTCCGCCGCTTCATTCGCGCGGTCGGCCGCCGCCTCTGCCGTTTCCGCCGCCTCATTGGCACTCTGCGCGCGGCTTGCCGCGCCCTCCTGCGCCGATGAAGCGCTTGCGAGCACCAGGTCGATTTCCGCCTCCAGCGCCGCCCAGGCCTCCAGCTGATCGTCCGTCGCGGTGCCAAGGGAGGCCGGACGGCTGATGGGCTTAAAGACGCCCTCGTACATCGTCTTCGTGCGCCCGCCGTTTTCATCCGCGCCATAGTAGACCTCCACGAGCACGCGCACGGTTTCGCTGCGCGTCAGGTACGCATCCGGAACCCCGACGATCCACGCGCCCCATTCCTCGTCCCATTCGGCCAGGCGCGGCTCTGTCTGGCTGTCCCCCTCGTAAGAAAACTGCGCCTGCACCGTCACCTCTTCGCCGGAGAGCAGCTCGTCCCGTTCCAGCAGCTCATCCGGCCCCGGCAGGCCGCGCAGCCTCATGCGCTGGCCCGTGTCGTACTGGTACACGCCGCTCACCGCCGCCTGCCGGCCGCATCGTTCAAAACTCGCCTCAATCAAAGCCCATCTTCCTCCTTTTCTGCCGCCGCACTTCGCTCCCGTGCGGCGCGCGTCCCATTTTTTGCGCATGAAAAAAGCAGGCCGAAGCCTGCTCTCTTTCGGTTTTGTCCTTTCATGTCCTGCGCAATTGTAGTTTATCATCCGGTTTTTCATGCGTCAAGGTGACACTTTGGGACATCACAATGCGCCCTTATGCCTTGTCCTTCATGGAGTTGATCACCAGCGCGGCAAAGATCACCGCAAAGCCCAGCAGCATCTTGGAGGTCAGGGTCTCGCCCAGGAAGATGCAGGAGGCCAGCGCGCCGAACACCGATTCCAGCGACAGCAGGATCGATGCATGGGAAGCGGGCGCCATGCTCTGTCCGATGTTCTGCAGGCTCATCGCGATCGTCGTGGAGAAGACGGACAGGTACAGCAGTCCTCCCACGGTGTCAAGACCGATGGACATGGGCATGTCCTGTTCAAAGAGGAGATGATATGCCGCCGCAAACACCGCCGCAAACGCAAACTGCAGCACGATCAGTGCGTAGGTGTTCGTTTTGCGCTGGCAGCGCTCCACAGCCATGATGTGCGCCGCATAGAACACGCCGCACAGGATCGTCAGCAGATCGCCGATATTCAGTCCGCCGCTTTCGCCGTCCAGCGACAGACAGCCGATACCCGCCAGCATCAGCACCGCCGCAAGGAAGGTCTTCCTCCCCGGCTTCTGCCGGAAGATCAGCCAGCTGCCAAAGGGAACCAGCAGCACGTAGACCGTCGTCAGGAAGGCGTTTTTACCCGCCGTCGTGTAGCTCAGGCCAATCGTCTGCACGATGTATGCCAGCGAAAGAATCGTTCCGACCACTGCACCCCGCACGATGTCCCGGCGCGTCAGGCCCTTCAGGTGCTTTCTGAACAGCACCGCCGTCAGCAGCGCCGCAATCGCATAGCGGATGGCGATGATGGCCGCAGGCGGCACGCTGTCCAGTGTGTTCTTCATCACCACAAAGCCTGTGCCCCAGATCATCGCCGTCAGCGTAAGGAGACCGTCGGCGATCCATTCTCTTCTCGTCATTTGTCTTTCCTCCGTTTCGCCGCGGGCCGGGCCCGGGCGGCATAAACGGTATTCTATCATAATTCCCGCGCAAAGAAAAGCTTTACACCCCATGAAAATTGGTGTATCATCAGAAGCAGAATACCCGTTTTGATTCACGCATGCGCGCCCGCGCTTCCGGCGGGCCACGATTAAAGGAGAGATCATCATGGACAATATGATTCCCAACCTGATTCTGCCGGGCGAAGAACCGGAAAAGGCGCCTGTTCAGGAGGAGGCCGCACCGGTCGCACCGGCCGCTCCGGCCGCTCCGGCGGCACCGGCCGCCGCTGCCGCCGCGCAGGCTGCTGCGCCCAAGGCGGAGGAGAAGCCTGTGGAGCCTGTCTCCGCGCAGGACGACTCGCTGAACTTTGACAACCTCTCCGAGCAGGAGAAGGCCGCCGTGCTCGCCTTTGTCGAGCGCATCGACATCCACAGCAGCGAAACCGTGCTCAAGTACGGCAATGCGGCGCAGATGAAGATTTCCCAGTTCTCCGACAAGATCTTGGAGGATGTGAAGACCAAGGACACCGGTGCCATCTCGGACATGCTGACCAACCTGGTCGCCGAGCTCAAGGGCTTTGACGTGGACGAGGGCAAGAAGGGCGGCTTCTTCGGCCTGTTCAAGAAGGCCGGGAACAACGTCGTGCAGCTCAAGGCGAAGTACGACAAGGTCGAGGAGAACGTGATGGAGATCGTCACCGCGCTCCAGGGCCACCAGAAGCAGCTCATCTCCGACGCGATGATGCTTGACGAGCTCTACAAGCAGAACGAGCAGTACTATCACGAGCTGACGCTCTACATCATCGCGGGCGAGCTCAAGCTGAAGCGCCTGCGCGAGGAGGAGCTTCCGCCGCTGCTGGCCAAGGCGCAGGAGACCGCTGATCCATCGGATGCGCAGGCCGCGAGCGACTTCTCCCAGCTTATCGAGCGCTTTGACAAGCGCATCCACGATCTCAAGCTCACGCGCATGGTCTCCGTGCAGATGGGCCCGCAGATCCGCCTGATGCAGCAGAATGACAATGTGCTCGCCGAGCGCATCCAGTCCACCATCGCCAACACCATCCCGCTGTGGAAGAGCCAGATGGTCATCTCCCTGGGCATGCAGCATGCCGAGGAGGCGCTCAAGGCGCAGAAGTCCGTCACCGACATGACCAACGACCTGCTTCGCTCCAACGCCGAGCGCCTGAAGATGGGCACGATCGAGACCGCGAAGGAAGCCGAGCGCGGCGTGATCGATCTGGAGACGATCCGCGTGGCCAACACCAGCCTGATCGAGACCCTCACCGAGGTGCAGAAGATTCAGCGCGAGGGCGCCCAGAAGCGCGCCGAGGC
>JBJEUI010000057.1:0-16477 GCA_051883755.1 Candidatus Ventricola sp. | reverse complement strand
GCGGGATCATCGTCAGCTCGGCGCTCAGGAAGCTGTAGCCGGCATTCTCCAGATTTTCGCGAACGGCAGAGAAATCGCTGACCTCGGTGGTCACCTCAAAGCTGTCTTCCAGAGCCTGAATGTCGGAAGCGCCAGCGTCCAGCGCCGCCATCATGACCTCGTCCTCATCCATGCCCGGCTTGCGCTCGATGACGATCAGGCCGACCTTGTCAAACATGTAGGAAACGCAGCCGTTGGTGCCCAGAGAACCGCCGTTCTTGTCAAAGATATGGCGAATATCGGACGCGGTACGGTTGCGGTTGTCTGTAACCGTGGAAACGATCACGGCCATGCCGCCCGGCGCATAGCCCTCGTACTGAATCTCCTCGTAATTGACGCTGCCGATTTCACCGGCCGCTTTTGCGATGGAGCGCTTGATATTGTCATTGGGCATGTTGTTGGCCTTCGCCTTCGCGATCACGTCGCGCAGCTTGCCGTTGGACGTCGGATCACTGCCGCCGTCGCGCACGGCGATAGCGATCTCACGGCCGATCTTGGTGAAGATCTTGCCGCGCGCAGCATCCGCCTTGCCCTTTTTGTGCTTAATATTTGCCCACTTAGAATGGCCTGACATAACTGAAAACCTCCCGGTTGATTTTGCTACATCGGTCATTATAGCACGGCTTTTGCTCTGCGCGCAACCTGGCGGACAAGATTTTCTCCTGTTTTTCGCCAAAAAGTTCAGGATTATTTCCGAAAAACGCTGTCAACCGCACAATCGCAATCTCATACAATCCCGTAAACGCGCTTCGGGAGGTTATTATGAGCATTGCCTTTTCTCTTGTCGTCCTCCTCTTGCTGATCGCCTTTCCGCAGCATACGTCCGGTTCCGCTTCCGAAGCCCTTCGCATCTGGGGGCTTGACATCGTTCCCAGCCTGTTCCCTTATATGGTGCTCTGCCGCATTCTAAGCGCCAGACTGCGTGAACGCAAGATCCCGGCCGCTCCCGTTGCTGCGCTGCTTGGCCTGATGGGCGGATCGCCTTCCGGCGCATCGGTGCTTGCTGCATACGGAAACCACATCCCCAGGAGGGAACTTCTGGCTTTGTGCGCGCTGACAGGCACCATCAGCCCGATGTTTACGCTGGGTCCAATCCTTGTCTGGACACAGAACCCCGAGGTATGCCGCCTGCTGCTGCTCTCTCATCTGCTTGGCGCGGCCTGCGCCGGAGGCATCGTCTTTCTTGTCTGCAAAGACCCTCCCCCTGCCGCCTGCGCTGCCCCGCCTTCCCAGACAGGCAGTCCGATTGCGCAGTGCATTGACGCAATTCTGCAGGTCGGCGGATGCATCATCTGTTTCAGCGTGCTGGCCGGTCTGCTTCAACTCCTTCCGAATCTCAGCAGCAGCACCTGCGCTGTTCTTCACAGCCTGTTGGAGATTTCAGGCGGCATCCACGCGCTCTGCGCGGCATCCATACCGGATTGTCCGCGTGCCGTCTGCATCTCCGCGCTCTGCGGCTTCAGCGGCTTTTCGATTCTCTCGCAGAATCACGCGTTTCTAGGCCCTCTCGGCGTGCGCATGACGCAGCTGATTGCCTTTGCCTTGCTTCGCGCCGTCCTCTCCGCTTGCCTGACGGCAGTATTCTATACCTGCATCATTGCGTAAGGATGGCATGCAGTTGGTCAAGCGCCCGGCGTTCCATGCGGCTGATCTGCGTCTGACTCTTGCGCAGCAATTGCGCCGTTTCCGCCTGTGTATTGTCCCGAAAATAGCGCAGGCAGATCAGCTTCTGGGCTTCCGGCGACAGCTGCTGCATCGCCAGGCGCAGATCAACATACTCCAGATCCACACTGCTTTCGCCCTGCAGACATTCGATCAGCGAACGGTTCTCTCCGTGTTCCTCCTCCAGTGAGAGATCATGAGACTGCATATTGTGCAGCGTCTGCCGCATTTCACCCAGAATCCACGGCACGGCATAGGTGATCAGGCGCGTATTCTGATTTCTGTCATACCTGCGCACTGCCTGCATCAGCCCAAGATTGCCTGCCTGAACCAATTCTTCCCACGGAATCGCCGCCGTATTGCTCAGTCTTCTTGAAAGCGACCACAGTAAGGGCTGAAACCGCGCCAGAAGGATGCCCATGGCCGCTTTATTTCCCTGCTGTGCCTGTGCGATGAGCGCAGATTCATCAGCTGCCCGGTCAGATGGCATCAACATCCTCTTCATGCAGCAGCTTCGTCATCTTCACCAGCGTGCCGCTTCCCGGCGCGGAAGTCACATGCACGCCGTCCATAAAGGAAAGCATCAGCGAAAAACCCATGCCCGTGCGCTCCTTATCCGGCTGAGAGGTGTAAAACGGAGTCATCGCCTGCGCGACATCCTCAATGCCGCAGCCAAAGTCCTCCACCTCAATCTCGACCTTCTGCGCATCCAGCACAGCGCGAAGGAAGATCTTCCCATCCGCTTTTCCTGCGTACGCATGCACCACGGCATTGGTCACCGCCTCGCTGACCGCTGTGCGCACCTCGGATACCAGGCTCATCGTCGGACTCAGCTGCATCAGAAACGCGCTGATGACCATGCGCGCAAATGCCTCATTCTCGGCAAGCGATAAAAAACTCAACTCCATCTGATTGTTCATGCTCATTCCTGCCTTCCCGCATCCTCTTGTGCAATAATCCTGTGCAGACCAGCCATGCGAAACAGCTTTTCCATCGGCGGTTTCAGACTGCAGGCTGCGACTGAACCGCCCCTTTCGCGCATGGTTTTGTATCGCCCGATGATCATGCCCACACCAGAGCTGTCCATGAAATCGACATGTTCAAAATTGAGAATCAGCCGCCGAATCTTTGCATCCTCAAGCAGCGTTTCGATCTCTCTGCGCAGCTTGTCCGCTGAACAGTGATCGATTTCTCCGCTGAGATAAACGATCAGCTGATCGCCGTTTTTCCTTGATTTGACCATGATCACGCCTCCCCAAGCCCTTTGTGAACCATATGCTCTATATGTATATGAATCACAGCCCAACAAATGCCTGTTTCTGCGCATAGATTTAAGAATTCAGGGAAAAAGAAAAGTGATTCACGATCATCAGATCGAAAAAACAGGGAGGCAAGCACGCATGAGCAGGAAAAAAAGGCGGTTTCTGATCAGCTTTGCCGTGCTGCTTGTTCTCCTGCTGGCCCTTGCCGCAGCGTTCTATGTCATCTTCGACGTGCCCAACTGGCAAAGGCTTGATCCCAATCGTCTTCACGGTCTGGCGCAGACCTCCTCGCTATACGATGCAGACGGCGAGCTCATCAGCGAACTGCGCGGCACGGAAAACCGCACGCTTGTCTCCCTTTCTGAGGTTCCGCGTCACACACAGCTGGCCTTCATCGCCGCAGAAGACCTGCGCTTCTATGCACACAAAGGCATCGATGTTTACCGCATCTTCGGTGCACTGCGGAGCAACCTCAAAAGCGGCTCACGGGTCGAGGGCGCAAGCACCATTACCCAGCAGCTGGCCAAGCTGACGCACCTGAGCAGTGAAAAGACCATCCGAAGAAAGCTTGAAGAGGTTTATCTCGCCTTTCAGATTGAGCAGGCGTACAGCAAAGATGAGATTCTGGAGCTGTATCTGAATACCGTGTACTTTGGCCGCGGCGCCTACGGCCTTCAGGCGGCTGCACGCGCCTTTTTCGGCGTAGACGTCAGTGAACTGTCACTCGTCCAAAGCGCAGGGCTGGCCGCAGCCATCAAGGCGCCCTCTGTCTATGCGCCGCACATGAGTCCGGAGAGCAACAAAACCCGCAGAAACTATATCCTTCAGACCATGCTGGAAAACGGATTCATCACGCAGGAGGAATACGATGAGGCGGCATCACAGAGTCTCTGGGTGCTCGCCGAGCAGGAGGACACGCAAGTGTACAGCTGGTATGTAGATGAAGTGCTGCGCGAGAGCAGCGAACGGCTCGGTCTGACTACGGACGAAGTCATCCGCGGTGGCTTTTCGATTTACACGGCCTATGACGCCCGCCTGCAGCGCATCGCGGACGACGTGTACGCGGACAGCAGCCTGTTTCCTGCCGGCGCGTCCGACGGTACGCCCATACAGAGTGCCATGGCTGTCGTGGATACAGGCAGCGGCGCCATACGCGCGATGATCGGCGGGCGGGATTATTCCATCAAGCGCGGCCTCAACCGCGCGACACAGATGCGCCGTCAGCCCGGTTCTGCGCTCAAGCCGCTGGCTGTGTATGGCCCTGCGCTGGAAAAGGGATACACCACCGCCTCTGTTCTTCTGGATGAAAAGACGAGTTTTGCAGGCGGCTATACGCCCCGCAACGCCGGCGACCGATATTACGGCAACGTGACGATGCGAACCGCCGTCCGCAATTCACTGAATACGCCGGCAGTTCGCCTGCTTGAGGAAATCGGCATCGACAGCTCAATCGAATACCTGACCAGGATGGGCATCCCCACCCAAAAAAGCGACAGAAACCTCTCCCTGGCGCTGGGTTCAATGACCTATGGCGTCACGCCTGTGGAACTGGCGGCCGCATATGTGCCTTACGCCAACGGCGGCGTATACCATGCGCCGTACTGCGTGGAAAGAATTGTCTCCTCCGCCGGCGATGTGATCTTCGAGCACGAGGAAAGCGGCAAGCGCGTCATCTCCGAGCAGAACGCCTACCTGATGACCTCGCTGCTGCAGTCCGTCGTTTCCAGCGGCACAGGCACGCGCATGCTCTCCGCCAACACGCCTGTCGCCGGCAAGACAGGCACTGTCTCCATGAGCGGCGGCAACCGGGATATCTGGATGGCCGCCTACAACTCAGAGCTGTCCGTCACCGTCTGGATGGGCTTTGATCAGACGGATGCCAAGCACAAGATTCCCAACGGCATTACCGGCGGCAAGAACACCGCATCCGTTGCCGCAGCGTTTTTCAAAAAGGCGTATGCCGACCGGGACAAGCCCAAATTCACAGAACCTGATGGTCTGGTCTGGCTGACGCTGGACAAGCGCGCCATCACTGCGCGTGGCTCTGTGATGCTGGCAGGCGACACAACGCCCAAGGATTACCGCTTCAGCGAGGTCTTTTCCGCCAGCAACCGGCCCTATGCCGTCTCCGACGTCTGGAATGCGCCGCCAGCACCTTCGTCCTTCTATGTGTCGCACGATGCAGGCGGCTACCCCGAGCTGCACTTCAAAGCAGCAGGAACTGCACGCTACCGCATCCAGCGCGACGCTGTTGGCGAATCCGTCATCCTGACGGAAATGATTGGTTCGGCGGGACAGAATATCACCTACAGTGACCACAGCGCGGTACCCGGCGTGCTTTACACCTATCGCGTGATCCCGATTCACGAGGAGCTTCTGCAGCAGGGCGTTTGGCTGGAAGGCAAGCAGGCTGTGCAGCTGGCGCAGGTCGCCTCCTCCTCAAGCAGCTTCCTCGCCGGGCTGCTCGGCCTGATTCCGGCGTTGTCTGTGCAGACACAATAAATGCTCAGTATGAAAAAGGCATTGAAGAATTGCTTTTCCTCAATGCCTTTTTGTTGTTCGGTTACAGATTTCTCAGCTCGTCGCGCTTGGCGTCGATCATCTCCGGCGTCGCATAATTGAGCGGCGAGAACATGCCCACGCGCGCTGTGTCGAGACGGTCCCTGGCACTCTCATAATCTCCGTTTTCGATGTCATACAGCGCCAGAAAATAGTTGGTATCGATGGCCTTCGGCTTCAAAGCGATCGCCTTGTCAAAGTAACCCTTCGCCGTCTCCTTGTCGCCCACGAGGCGGTAATACGTCTGACCAAGGTTGTCCAGGAACACCGGGTCTTCTTCATCGTATTCGATCGCTTCCTTGTTGAAGCGGATCGCCTCCTCTGCGTCGCCCTGCTCGATCTTCAGGTAACCGATAATAGAGTACAGCGTACCGTTCTTGGTATGGCGGAATTCGTCGTCGAGTATCTCCATGGCGCGGTCGAGATGGCCCTTCTGCCAGAGGATAATCGCATAATTGATGTGCAGATCAGTCTTCTCCTTCGCATCCAGCGGCATCTTTTCCATCTTTTTGAGCACCTCCAGCGCCTTGTCAAACTGGCTGGTGCGGATCAACAGCACGCTGTAGCTGCGCAGCAGGCGCGGTTTGTCCATGCCCTTGGCGTAGGCCTCCTCATACAGCTGAAGCGCCGTTCTGTAGTCTCCCTTGCTGTGTGCGGTCAGCGCCTTGTTGCCGGCCATGTTGCCCATAAAGCTCATTGCAGTTCTTCCTCCTGAATTCTTGATTTCGTATACCGTTCCTGTTTCCTGCGCAGCCGGTCAATCCGCCTGCGAATCAGTGCCGTCTGCTGTTCATCCATGCCGCGCAGAGGCGCGGCATTCAGCGCATAGCGCAGCGCGCCGTTTGCGTACACCAGTGCGCGCTCGTAGTCTTTTGCAATATGCTCAAAGTATTTCGCCAGCTCGATGTATGGCCAGATGCCGCCCGCACCCTGCGCAATCATACGCTGGCAGGTCTCAGTGACCTCGGTCCATTCCTTCTCCTTCTTGTAGCTGACGGCCAGGTGCATGTGCGCCTGCGTGGACAGTGTGCTTCTGCCGAGAATCCTATAGCATGCTCTCGCCTGCTGTGTTCTGCCGCCGCGCATGAGCGTTTTCCCCACACCAAGGAGATCCTCCGGATGTTCAAGCGTCTCCGGCGCACGGAATACCGCGCACAGATGACCCGTCAGGCAGGCGAGGCTCTTCACGTCATCAAAATTGTGCCGCAGCACATCCTCCAGCAGGGCAAACTCCTTCGTGCGCACATAATCAAAATATCGCTGCGGCACCTGCGCGCCAGGCAGATCATCATGGCGCTGCTGGCCGAGCACCGCCTCCTCAAGCGTCGCCAGGTTGCAGCGCTTCAGGCGCAGCTTGTACACGCGCCGCGCGGCGTGCAGAAGATCCAGGTGCGGCATCTGCGTCACAGGAAGACGGATGCGGCTGAGAACCATGCGGGATTCCATCAGCGGCAGGTCAAACGTCTTGCCATTGAAGGTGACAACCGTGTCCGCCTTGCGAAGCAGGGCCGCGATTTCCTCGAGCATCGCCGCTTCCTCGCTGTAATCACGCATGACATACTGCCGAATGACCATACCGCGCTCGTCGATAAAGCCCACGCCGATCTCAAAGGCCACCGTGCCCGCGCCGCCGCTCAGCCCCGTTGTCTCCGTATCCAGAAACAGCACGCGGCGGATATCCCAGCTTTCGCCGGCGAAGAGAGGATCACACGCATGGATTTCCTCAAGCGTCGTTTGCTCAATACCGCAAAGCTCCTTCAGCGGCACGATCTGCTCACGGCAGAAGAACGGCTCTTTTTTGCTCTCCGGTACAGGCTTGGGCGCTGCGGGCTTGCTCACCGCCATGAGCCTCTCGCGCAGATTTCTCATAATGCCATCAGCCTTTCGGTCAGCAGCAGCGCCGTCTGCTTGCCGCGTTCGCCCACCTCAGCTCTGGGTCCGACGCACGATGGGCAGCCTGATTCACACGGGCAGGCCTTGATCAGCGCATGCACATCGCTGAAGATCAGGCTGCGCATGCCGTACACGCGCTCGCTTAAGCCGATGCCGCCCGCGTAATTGTCAAAAACAAGAATCGTCGGCAGCTTGGTGAACGGATCACGCACCCGGTACTGCACGCAGATATCGCCCGGCGAACACATCAGGTACAGCGGGATGATCTGCCGAAGCGCATTGGCGATGCCCAGCATGCCGCCCTGCAGGTCATCCATGGACAGTCCGCCTGTCAGACGCTCATCCAGCGCCCACCAGCAGGCGTTTGTCGGCATCTCCAATTCCGGCAGATCAACCGGGCCGAAGCCGAGCGTCTCCTGGGTATCCAGCTTGAACTTCTTGAACATCGTCACCAACCAGGTGACGAGCACCTCGCCATAAGCCATCGTGCCCGTTCCCAGCGGCTGCTCCTTGAGCACGTCAAGCACCTTCACGCTTGTATTGAGGTCAGCGTCGGTATAGTAATCCACGTTCACACTGCGGACATAGGCCTTCTTTTCGGTGAAATCAAGCTTCTCCACCTGGAACTGCTGGCCCTCATGCATGTAGATCGCATGCTCGTGCAGCAGCATCGGCACGGTATAACGGTCCATCTCGCCGATGACGTTGTGATGCGCGGGGTTGCTGATGTCGATGATGACGAAATTCTCACTGGTAACCGAGCGCAGCGACAGGTCTGCCGCCGGGAATTCCTCCGCCATCCAGTAATACCTGCCGCCCGTCAGATTCAGGATCTGCTCCTCACACAGATAATCCAGCAGTTCCTGAGTAGAAACGCCGTCTGCGTAGTGTTCACCCTCCTCAAAGGGAAGCTCGTATGCCGCACACTTGACGTGATTGAGCAGTACATACAGGTTGTCCGGGTGCACCAGTGCATTTTCAGGTGAATGACCGAAGAAGTACTCCGGGTGCGTAACGACATACTGATCAAGTGCCGAGGAGGACGCAACGACAATTGTCAGCGCCGTATTCTTGCGCCGTCCTGCGCGTCCCGCCTCCTGCCAGGTGCTGGCGATAGAGCCCGGATAACCGCACATTACGCACGCGTCAAGCTGGCCGATGTCAATGCCCAGTTCCAGGGCATTGGTCGAGACGACCGCGCGGATTTCACCTTTGCGCAGTCCTCTCTCAATCTCCCGCCGCAGCGTCGGCAGATAGCCGCCGCGATAGCCGCGCACGCGTCCCGCATTGCCCAGCGGATCACGCACGCGCTCCTTGAGATGGCGTGTGAGCACCTCGACCGTCAGGCGCGATTTGCCAAAGACGATGGTCGAAATGTCGTTGTCCACCAGCATGGATGCAATACGAAGCGTCTCCTGCAGCACAGACTTGCGCACGCCGAGCTGTCGGTTGACCACAGGTGGATTGTAGAACACGATGTGTCTTTCACCGCTTGCCGCGCCGCTCTTGTCAATCAGCTCCACCGGACGGCCAATGAGCGTCTGCGCCAGCTCGGCCGGATTGGCGATCGTCGCAGAACAGCAGATGAACTGCGGATTGGAGCCATAGAACCGGCACAGCCGCATCAGCCTGCGAATGACATTGGCCAGATTGGAACCGAACACACCGCGATACGCATGGATCTCGTCGATGACGATGTAGCGCAGGTTTTCAAACAGCTTGACCCACTTGGTATGATGCGGCAGAATGCCGGAATGCAGCATATCCGGATTGGTGACCACAATGTGTCCAGCCTGACGAACCTGCCGCCGCGCAGCCGCAGGCGTATCGCCGTCGTACGTGTAGGTCTTCACATCCACGCCCATCGCCTCGATGAGCTCGTAAAGCTCAGAAACCTGATCGGCGGAGAGCGCCTTCGTCGGGAAGAGATACAGCGCACGCGCATCCGGCTCGTGCAGGATCGTATTGAGCACCGGGAGGTTATAGCACATCGTCTTGCCGGAGGCCGTCGGCGTCACGACACAGATATCCTTGTGCTGCGCCGCCAGGTCAAACGCCTGCCGCTGATGGCTGTACAGACTGTACACGCCGCGCTTTTGCAGTACGGGCGCAATGCGGCTGTCCATCTCGGGCGGGAAATCCTCATAGATTGCCTCACGCGCCGGAATTGTCTCCCAATGCGTGACGTTTTCCATGAAGGCCGGCGTATTTCTCAGCCTGCCCAGGAGCTGTTCAAGGTTCATCTGTGTTTCCTCCCGAATCAAAACGCTGCATGCGCAGAACGCTCAAGCCCAGCGCACAGACGGAAAAGTATGTCCCAATCAGGATCGGCTGCGTGACGTTGATGAGCATCACGATGCTGTATGCAAAGACCGATGCAAACACGCTGCACACAAGCGGATCGCGTCCGACATGACGCAGCAGCGTCACCAGCATCGAGACATAGAACAGAACAAAGGCAGTCATGCCCAGCAGACCGCAGGTCAAAAGCATCTGAAGCATCTGACAATGCGGGTCATTGAACACGCCGTAGCGCAGCATGGACGGATCGTCAAAATACGGTGTGAGCACGCGCAGCGTGAGCTCCATGCCGGCGCCGAAGACCTTTTGGGCAAATCCGGCATCTGCAAACGCACGCAGCGAACGGATCCATACGAACCCGCGCAGAGAACCCCAGCTGTCATTAAACCGCAGAAACGCAGCCGCCTCGCCCAGATCGGTCTTCGTATCGACAGAAGAAAAGTAGACCATCACGCCAAGCAGCACAAGCGCCGCCAAAGCTAAGCCTGCAAACAGCACAGCCGCTGTCTTTTTCCTGCCCGGCGCCTTCCAGCCCCGGCGCGCAAGCCGAAAGCATACCGCAGAAAGCGCAAGCAGCAAAACGCAGAGAAGCTCTCCCGCATGCAGATCAAAGAGAAGCCCCGGCAGACCGGAAATCTGCGGAGAAAAGGCGCTGTACCTGAGCAGCACGCACGTCACCGGCAGCGCAGCACAGACCATTGCCCAGAGGGCCAACGCGCGCGCGATCTCTGAAAGGCTGCCGCCGGAGACCGCCAGCAGCGCGAAGCACGCCAGATGCAGCCCGATCAGCGCGCTGTCCGTGCGTGAGGCCATCGCGCCCAGCGCCATCACAACGGCGCACGACATTCCAAACGCACGCATCCCCTTCTTCCCGGCGAAGACAAACTGTCCGGCGGCAAGCGGAAACAGGATCACCAGATAAGTGCCAAAGAAGTCGAAGTGGCCGATCGTAGACATGAACACCGTTTTCTGTTCCTCTTTGATCCGCACATAAAAGCCCAGCGGGTCAACCCCCATCGCATTGAGCAGGCCCAGCAGCGCAGCAGCTGCTGCGCAGAGCACAATGGGCACAATCAGCCGTCCGCAGCTTTTTCCCTCGCTGATGATGAAAAATGCCGCGCCGCAGCAGAGCATGAAGATCAGACCGCAGTAACGCCCTTCGCTGCCGTCAAGCGTCGCGGATTCAAATCCCGTCCGCGCGCAGGCCACCACGCAGCTCGCCAAAAACAGAAGCATCAGCAGTCGGCTCGTTCTGCCCGGATGCGGGACGCACGCTTCCTTTCTGCGTTTCGGCAGCACCAATGCAGCCATCAGCAGCGCGAGCACCGGCACAACCCGACAGACCGTCTCAACCTTGAAGCGGTTGATGTCAAAGAACGCATTGCGAAAGAGCAAAGGAAAAACGCACAGCATAAATACCGCGCAAGCCATCGAGACCAGCTCAGGAAGCCATTTCTTCATTTGCCTGATTGCTTCCAGTCGAACCATATTTCAGCCCTTCATTTCAAGATTCCATCCTATTGTAAAACATCTGTGCGCACTGTGCAAGTACATCTTCATGCAAATCAAAATGCACCTGCCCATTCTTTGGGGCATGCTTATGGTCGTTTCCCGTGTTCTCAGGATAGCTTTGGTTTGACGCAGCAAAGGCGGGCATCTGCCCGCCTTTGCCGTCACACGGGAACAAGCTCCTCGTGCGGAATCTCCATGTTGATCTTGCCGTCCGCTGCGTGCAGCACAATCCGTTCTCCCGCATGGCTGCCCGTCAGCAGCAGGTCGCTGAGCGGATCCTCTACGCGTTTGGCGATCACCCTGCGCAAATTGCGCGCGCCGCTCATCGCATCGACGCCTTCCTCCGCGAGCAGCACGGGCACATCGTCGTCGTACTCGAGCATAATGCCCAACCGGCCCAGCTGCTGCGCGATTTTGCTGAGCATCAGCGCAGCAATGCGTGCACCATCCTCCTTCGTCAGACTGTGCATGACGATGAGCTCGTCGATTCTGCCCAGAAACTCCGGCCGGAACGTCTGCTTTACCTGCGCGAGAATCGCTTTTCCGGGATCGCGCGACTCTGCGCCGGCGGCAAAGCCCAGACGCTTCTCCATGTCAAAGGAGACGCCTGCGTTGGAAGTCATCACCACGATGGTGTTTTTGAAGTTGACCTTGCGGCCCACGCTGTCAGTCAGCTGGCCGTCGTCCAGCAGCTGCAGGAGCAGGCTGAAAATCTTGGGATGCGCTTTCTCGATCTCGTCAAAGAGCACGACGCTGTACGGGTGCTGCAGCACCGCGTCCGTCAGCTGGCCGCCCTCGCCGTGGCCGACATAGCCGGGCGGCGATCCGATCAGCCGGGAAGCCGTCGCTTCCTCGCTGTATTCAGACATATCGATGCGAATCAGCGCTTCCTCGCTGCCAAAGAGCGCTTCGCTGAGTGCCTTGCAAAGCTCTGTCTTACCCACGCCGGACGGTCCCAGCAGCATGAACACGCCAAGCGGACGCGTCGGATCGCCAAGGCCTGCACGAGAACGTCTGAGCGCCTGTGCAATCGAGGAAACCGCCTCGTCCTGGCCGACAATTCTGCGCTTAAGCGTCTTTTCCAGATTCAGTATATCCTGCTGGTCGTCCGCACCGACGCGTTCGACCGGCACGCCAGTCCATTGGGCGACCACCTTCGCCACTTCATCGGCATGGATGACGATCTCACTGATGCCGCCATCCCGCGTCCAGCCTGCGATCTTAGCCATTGAGGATGCTTCGTCGATCAGATCGATCGCCTTGTCCGGCATGGAGCGGTCCGTCACATAGCGCGCAGACAGCTCAACTGCGGCGGTCAGCGCATCATCCGCGATTGTCACATGATGATAGCTCTCATACCGTTCACGCAGGCCGCTGAGAATCCGCAAGGTTTCTTCGCGGTCAGGTTCACGCACGTCGATGCGCTGAAAGCGCCTGGCCAGCGCCGCATCCTTTTCAACATACTTTCGGTATTCCTTATATGTCGTCGCGCCGATGGCGCGCACCTCGCCGCGGGCAAGCGCCGGCTTGAGGATATTGGCCGCATCCAGTCCGCCCTCGCTTGAGCTGCCCGCGCCGATCAGCGTGTGCATCTCATCGATAAACAGAATGACATTGCCCATTTCCTGTACGCAGGCGAGTACCTTTTTGATGCGCTCTTCAAACTCGCCGCGGTACTTGCTTCCCGCGATGACCTGCGCCATATCCAGCGCATAAATCTGGGTGTCCTTCAGCATCGGCGGCACATCGCCCTGCGCAATCCGCGCGGCCAGTCCTTCCGCCAGCGCAGATTTTCCCACGCCCGGCTCGCCGATGAGCAGCGGATTGTTCTTCGTCTTCTTGCCCAGTACGCGGATCATGGCGTCCACCTCGGCTTTTCTGCCGATGAGCGGCTCCAATTCGCCATTTGCAGCCGCCTTTGTGAGGTTGCGCGCGTATTGATTCAGCAGCTGATCCTTGGGGACGTTCTCCTCCTTCTGCTGTTTTTCCGCCTGCTGCACAGCCGCAGCCTCCTGCCCGGAGATCGGCGCGTTCGATGGCGCAATGCTTTGGGCCGCCAGTGGGCGCTCAATCTCACCCGCCGCGTTTACCAGTGCCGTGCGCATACCCTCGACCGTTTTGCCGAAGTCCTGCAGGACATTGAGCCCGCAGCATCCATCCTCATAAAGGAGCTCATTCCAGATATGCGCAATGCCGGCCAGCGTCTTCTTCTCCGGGTTGGCGTAACTGAGCGCGCGCAGCAGCACGCGCTGCGCATGCGGCGTGATGCCCGTAATCCGGGAAAACCCCGCCTCGCCTCGGCCGTACCGCTTAAGCACCTCCTGCTCAATCTCCTGCACAGAGAGGTCGCCCACAATGCACTGCGTCAGCTCATCACTGCCCTTGCACAGGCCCACGACGATGTGCCCGGTGCCCATCCGCTCCTGGCCCATGGCTGCAGCGCAGATCTGGGCCTGCACCAGCGCTTTCATGGCGCTCTGTGTGAATCCCTTGGGTATATTCACCGTATCATCCCTCCTGTCCGTCAGATCAGACGCGGCGCTTGGCCAGCGAGAGAATCATGCTGCGCAGCGTGCCCGCGCACAGCGCGTCCTTCATCGCCAGGGGCAGCGGCACGGCCTGCGGCGAAAGTGCAGCAAGCATCAGCTCAGCTTCCTCCGGCGAGACGATGTTTTCCATTTTCAAATGGTCGATGATTTTGGCGGCGTCCGCGCTGCTGATGGACGTGCCGATGCGCTGGTACAGCGACTGCAGCAGCTCCTCCCGGCTGGTCGCTGCCAGGCGGACAATGCGGATGTATCCGCCGCCGCCGCGCCGCGATTCGATCACATAGCCGTGATCCGGCGTGAAGCGCGTGGACAGCACATAGTTGATCTGCGACGGCGCGCACTGAAAGTGTTCCGCCAGCTCGTTTCTTCTCAGTTCTATTTCATGCGTCTCATCTTCCATGAGCGCCTTGATAAAATCCTCGATAGAATCGCTGAGCAATCTCATAAGAAATCCCTCTCTTTTTCCGGTCCGATTGATTTAACTTTCTTTGACCTTCTCTATTATACGCGCTTTCATTTCCGCTTGCAAGACCAAATTTACTTGCTTCCTAGCGCCTGGTATCGTATAATAGATTGATAGGTTTTGCATAGATCACGTTTATCGATAGGAGCAATGACAACATGATCGTTTTGAGCGCGCAGAATGTCGCCAAGGCCTTTGGCGTCAATGTCGTGCTGAAGGACGTTTCCTTCACCCTCCAGCAGGGCGACCGCATCGGGCTGGTAGGCGTAAACGGCTGCGGCAAATCAACCCTGATGCGCATTATCGCAGGCCTTGACGTGCCTGACAGCGGCGAAATCTCCATCGTGCGCGGCACGCGCATCGGCTATCTCGCCCAGCAGGATATGGTCACCAGCGGCGCAAGCGTCTGGGCGGAGCTTGAACGTGTGTACGAACCCGTCTTTGAGATGGAAAAGCGGCTGCGTCAGCTGGAAAATGAGATGGAAAACGCGCATACGGACCCTGCAAAGTTCAGCCGTCTCTCTGCGGACTATGACAAGCTGACACGCCGGTTTGAGGATGCGGATGGCTACGCCTGGAAGAGCATGGTTTCCGGCGTGCTCAACGGCCTGGGCTTCAAGCCCAGCCAGTATGAGCAGAACGTTGATTCCCTCTCCGGCGGCGAAAAAACGCGTCTGTGTCTGGCGCGACTGCTGCTGCAGAAGCCCGACCTGCTGCTGCTGGACGAGCCGACCAACCACCTGGATATGGAGACCCTCGCCTGGCTGGAAAACTATCTGGCCGCCTATCGCGGCAGCGTGCTGGTTATCTCACACGACCGCTATTTCCTTGACCACGTCTGCACCGGCATGGTTGAGATCCTGATGGGCACCGCCGAGCAGTACAATGGCAACTACACCCGCTATATCGCCCAGCGTGAAGAGCGCTTTGAGACGCGCATCCGCGCCTATGAGCTTCAGCAAAAGGAGATCGAGCGTCAGCAGGCGATCATCGCGCGCTATCGGATGTTCAACCGTGAGAAGTCCATCCGCGCGGCTGAAAGCCGTGAAAAGGCGTTGGAACGCATGGAGAAGCTGGAAAAGCCGGTGGACGAGCGCGCCATCCGCTTTCGGTTTGAGGCGCGCCGACGCACCGGCGAAGATGTGCTGATGATCAACGAGGTGAGCAAATCCTTCGGCGAGAAGCACCTCTTCTCCAACTTTTCGCTGCATGTTCGCGCCGGCGACCGCATCGCCCTGATCGGCCCCAACGGTGTGGGCAAGTCCACGCTGATCAAGCTCATCACCGGTGAGGTTCCCAGCGACAGCGGCGATATCCGCTTCGGTTCCAACGTAGACGTCGGCTATTATGACCAGCACCAGAGCGCACTCGATCCTGAGAAGACCGTGCTTGACGAGGTTTGGGACCGCTTTCCCCGGATGGAGCAGTCCGACGTGCGCGGCGCGCTGGGCATGTTCCTGTTCACCGGAGACGACGTATTCCAGCCGATCAAGACGCTCTCCGGCGGCGAGAAGGGACGCGTTGCGCTGACCGCACTGATGCTGCGCAAGGACAACCTGCTGCTGCTGGACGAACCGACCAACCACCTGGACATGGATTGCCGCGAGGTGCTGGAGGACGCGCTCTCCGGCTTTGGCGGCACGATCATCACAGTCTCTCATGATCGTTACTTCATCAACCGCGTCGCCGACCGCGTTATCGAAATGCAGCCGGACGGCGTCACGGAATACATGGGCAACTACGACGACTATCTGGAAAAGAAAAACCGTCCCGTCGAGCAGGAAACCGTCGCCGGCAAAACCCGAACTGAGCTTGACAAGGAAAAGCGCCGTGAGAAGATGAACAAGCAGGCGCTTCGGCAGCTCAAGGTCCGTGCACAGGAGGCCGAGAAGGCTGTCGGCGCCAAGGAAGAAGAGATCGCCGATCTGGAAGCCCAACTGGCCGACCCGGAGCTGTATGCCGACGCCGGGCGCGCCGCCGGCGTGCAGAAAGCCTATCAGCAGGCCCAAACCGACCTCTCCCGGCTCTACGAGGAATGGGAAGCGGCCGAGGCCGCGCTGCAGGAAGAAGGATAAACGACCAAAGAAAAGGAGCGATCACGCCATGCTGTTCATCGGTATCTGCGGCGCAAGCGGCAGCGGAAAGTCCACGCTCGCTGAGGAGCTGGCCAAAATGGTCAACAAGAGCATCCTCATCATCAACCAGGACGCGTACTACTACGATCATCCGGACATGAG
>JBJEUI010000056.1:0-3079 GCA_051883755.1 Candidatus Ventricola sp. | reverse complement strand
TTTTCATCCTCTAGTTTATCACGCTTTTTCGTTTTACGCAATTTCCTATAAAGCATCGAAAAAACGGATGGTTTGCGCCATCCGTTTTGCTTTGGGGCGCGAATGTGAACGAAGACCACTCCCTCCGGCTGCTGCGGCAGCCACCTCCCTCAAGAGGGAGGCCAGGGTTGCATAAAGGGAATTAGGCTCCCTCTTGAGGGAGCTGTCAGCGAAGCTGACTGAGGGAGTTCGTGAGCTTTAGCTCCCTAATGCGAATCAAACTGCCTGCCCGATGATCTCTGCCAGGCAGAGGATGTTCCGCTCCTCCAGCACCGTATCCCGAGGCGTGTGAATCCGGTTGAGATACAGGATTTTCCTGCCCTTGAGCGCCGCAAACGCCGTGCCGCGTGGAAACAGCATCTGATCGGACGGATACAGCCACCCGGGAAACGCCCCGACGGCGGTTTTCATGCCGTACTTCGGCGCAGCCATCTCCATGGCCTTCTGCAGCCGCACCGCCTGCGGCATGCGCAGGCCGCGCTTTGCGCCGGTAAACAGCAGCGTATCGCCGTCACCCACGCAGTCAAGGTTCACAAGAAACCGCCCGGCCGCCTGCGGATGCGCCTTGATGAACGCCTGCGAACCCCACAGGCCGGTCTCCTCGTTGTCAAACAGCACGAACGCTACGCCCGGCTTGTCCTTCAGACGCGCCATCAGCAGGAGCACGAGCAGCACGCCGGAGGTGTTGTCATTGGCCGTATGCGGGTTGGACACACCAAAGAACATGATCAGCAGGATCGGCAGAAGCAGGATCATCTGCAACAGCTCAGTCAGCACCAGGAGCAGCCAGCAGCCCGGCGTCGTGGCTGCGCCGGTGGGCATCCACGCGCAGGTATCATAGTGCGCGGTGATGATCGTGCGCGCCTTGTCCACGTCGCCGAAGACGATGTTGCGCGAGCGGATCGCCCTGCCGCTCTCCTCGATGGTGGCGCGGACGCCCAGCTCCCCGGCATAGGCCTGCGCCCATGAGATGAACGCTGCCTTCTGTTTCCGCGTCCGTCTCACCTCAAACCTTCCGAGCAGCGCCTCGCGCAGCTGCTCCATGCGCGCTCTTTCCTCCATCGTATCTCCTCAAATGACCTTGTGATCCATCCACTTGCCGCCGGCAAAGCGCACGGCAAAGCAGATCATGCGGCACACCCAGTCGATATACATGCCCAGCCACACGCCGAACAGCCCCATGTTCATCTTCAGCACGAACACATAGCACGCCAGCACGCGGAACAGCCACATGCTGATCATGCTCACCGTCATCGTGTATTTCGCATCGCCGCCGGCGCGCAGCGCGTTGGGCAGCGTAAAGCTGCCCGCCCAGAAGCCCAGGCTGACCACATTGAACGAGCGCTGCACAAAGACCGCGATCTCCGCTGCCTCCTGTGACAGGCTGAACCAGGACGTCAGATGCGGAATCAGTACAAACAGCGTCAGGTTGGTCATCGCGATGCCCGTGCACGCGATCCTCATCAGATGCATCGTGCAGCGCCTGGCCTCATCCCGCCTGCCTGCGCCCAGGCACCGGCCGACCACCGGCGTCATGGCGAGCGATACGGCGCTGCCGGGAATGTTCGCCATGCCCGAGAGCGAATTGCACACAGCGTTGGCCGCAATCGCCGCCGTGCCCAGCGTGCTCACCAGGCTGCTGAGGATCAGCTTGCCGAAATGGAACATGCCGTTTTCCAGACCGTTGGGCACGCCGATCGCCAGAATCCGGCGGATGTACGCGCCGTCGGGCTTCATCTGCGCCAACGAGCTGATGCGCATCGGATTGCCCGGCCGCTGCAGCTGCCGGGTGACATACAGCGCCGCGAACACGCGGCCCGCGAGCGTCGCCAGCGCCGCGCCGAGCACGCCCAGATGGAAGACAAAGATCAGCAGCGCATTGCCCAGGATGTTGATGACGTTCATCACCAGGCTCGCATACATGCTGGTACGGCTGTCGCCCTGCGCGCGGAACAGCGCCGAACCGGCGCCGTAGACGCCCATGAACGGATAGGAAACCGCGCTGAGCCAGAAATACGTCTGCGCAAAGCCCATCACCGTATCGTCGATCGCGCCGAAGACCAGCCGCAGCAGCGGCCTGCACAGCGCAAGGCAGATGACCGCCATCGTTGTGGTGGCGATGAGCAGGCAGGCGTAGAGCTGAGAGGCGCCCTTGCGCGCGTTCTTCGTATCGCCGCGGCCCAGATACTGGCTGGCGACCACCGCGCCGCCCGTCGCCAGCGCGAGGAGCACCTGCAGGATCAGCGTGTTGACGCTGTCCACCAGGCTGACGCCGGAGATCGCCGCCTCGCCCACGGAGGAAACCATCATCGTGTCCGCCATGCCCATGGACACCGCGAGAAACTGCTCCATCAGCAGCGGCAGCAGGAGCTTTCGGATATCGCGCCTGGTGAACAGCGGCGCCTGCTGCGCTGTCTGGTCCTGCTGCGTCATGTTCTTCTCCATTTTCCCTTGTCCTTTGCATCATCAGAAGTGAATGCCGCCATTATACAGACGCGGCCGGGTTTTGTCAATGCCGCGCCCGATTGACACCGGAGGGTGCAGTTGCTATAATACAGAAAACCATTTCGACACGAAAGGAAGTCTTTCCCATGACCTATGACGAGGCTTTTTCCCTGCTGAGGACGTACAACGCCGAAGCGTTCCACATCACCCACGCGCTCACCGTATCCAAGGTCATGCGCCGCATGGCTGAGGCGCTGGGCTACGGCGGCGAGGCGGATTTCTGGGCCATCGTGGGCCTGCTGCACGACATCGACTTTGAGCGCTGGCCGGATGAGCACTGCAAAAAGTGCGTCGAGCTGCTCGAGCAGGCCGGCTGTGACGAGCGCCTCATTCACGCCGTTGTGTGCCACGGCTACGGCCTGTGCACGGACGTTGCGCCCGAGCACGAGATGGAGAAGGTGCTCTTCGCCTGCGACGAGCTGACCGGCCTGATCGGCGCGTGCGCCAAGATGCGTCCCTCCGGCAGCATCACGGACATGGACCTCAAGAGCCTCAAGAAGAAGTACAAGTCGAAGGGCTTTGCCGCCGGCTGCTC
>JBJEUI010000055.1:0-16528 GCA_051883755.1 Candidatus Ventricola sp. | reverse complement strand
TGGCCAGCGCCAGCTCGATGGGGATGCCCACGTTGTCGCGGATGCGCGTGGGCGCGGCGCCGGTGCCGCCGCGGAAGCCGTCGATGGCGATGATGTCCGCGCCGGAGCGCGCGATGCCCGAGGCGATGGCTGCGACGTTGTGCACGGCCGCGATCTTGACGATGACGGGCTTTTGGTAGCGCGTCGCTTCCTTAATGGAGAAGACGAGCTGGCGCAGATCCTCGATGGAGTAGATGTCGTGGTGCGGCGCGGGGGAGATGGCGTCCGTGCCCTCGGGGATCATGCGGGTGCGGGAGATGTCCGGCCCGACCTTGATGCCCGGCAGGTGGCCGCCGATGCCCGGCTTGGCGCCCTGGCCCATCTTGATCTCGATGGCGGCGCCGGCGTTCAGGTAATCCGGGTGCACGCCGAAGCGGCCGGAAGCGACCTGCACGATGGTGTTTGCGCCGTACTTGTAGAAGTCCTGATGCAGTCCGCCCTCGCCGGTGTTGTAGTAGGTGCCCAGCGCCGTGGCCGCGCGGGCGAGGGAGGCGTGCGCGTTATAGGAGATGGAGCCATAGCTCATCGCCGAGAACATGACCGGGATCTTGAGGTCGAGCTGCGGCGGCATGTTGTCCACCAGCGCTCCATTTTCGTCGCGCTCGATGGCCGTCGGCTTGGCACCCAGCGTGGTGCGCGTTTCCATCGGCTCGCGCAGCGGATCGATGGACGGGTTGGTGACCTGCGAGGCGTTGATGAGCAACTTGTCCCAGTAGATGGGATACGGCTCGGGGTTGCCCATGGAGGAGAGCAGCACGCCGCCGGTGCCGGCCTGGCGGTAGACCTCGGAGATGGCCTTGCCGGTCCAGTTGGCGTTCTCCTTGAAGGTGTGATCGGTCTTGACGATCTTCAGCGCGCGCGTGGGGCAGAGCGACACGCAGCGGTGGCAGTTCACACACTTGCTCTCGTCGCTCATCATCATGCCGAAGTCGGCGTCGTAATGATGGACGCCGTTGGCGCACTGGCGCTCGCAGGCGCGGCAGCTGATGCAGCGCTGCGGATTGCGGATCACTTCATACGGCGGGTACAGAAAGTCGATGGCCATTACGCATGACCTCCTTTTTCAATGTCATTGAGCGTGACGATGACGGGCTGTCCGCCGCCCGGGGACCAGATGCGGTCAAGCTCCGGTTCGATGACGCGGATGGCGCATTCCTCAGAGGCGATGTACACCATGTCGCCCTTTTCGCCGACGACCATGGAGCGCAGCTTCAGGCGGTCGCCCAGCGCCATGAGGCCGCCGCTAAAGCCGACCAGGATGGAGAACGGGCCGTTGATGAGCAGCGGGCCGAACGCCTTGCGCAGGTAGCTCGCGCGGGAGCGCTGCGGCTCGGGCATGTTCTCGATGGTGGACCAGAACGGGGCGGCGATGACGCCGGCGGTTTCTTCCAGCGTCAGCCCGCGCTTGCGGGTCAGGTAATCGATGATGTAGGCGATGGCCTCCGTGTCCGTCTTGAGCGTGCAGGCGTAGCCGAACATCTCAATGTAGCGGCGGTTGGCGTCGTAGCTGGAGATTTCGCCGTTGTGCACGACGGTGGTGTCCAGCAGCGAAAACGGATGCGCGCCGCCCCACCAGCCGGGGGTGTTGGTCGGGTAGCGGCCGTGCGCTGTCCAGCAGTAGCCGGCGTACTCGTCCAGCCTGTAATAGCGGCCCACGTCCTCCGGGAAGCCGACGGCCTTGAATACGCCCATGTTCTTGCCGGAGGAGAAGACGTACGCGCCGTCGATGCTGGCGTTGACGTGCAGCGCCGCCTGGGCGACGAACTCGCGCTCGTCGATCTGCGCGTCATTGAGCACATTTACGATGGGTCTGAGGAAGTAACGCAGGATGATCGGCTCGTTTGTGATGCAGGACATGCGGCGCGTCGGGATCTTTTCGCTGCCGACGATCTCAAAGCGCTGGGTCAGGTACGCCTCACAGGCCTTCTGCGCCGCCGCATCATCATAAAAGAGATGAAACGCGTAATCGTCCTTGTGATGGGGATAGATGCCGTATCCTGCAAATCCGCCGCCCAGACCGTTGGAGCGGTCGTGCATGGGCTCGATGGAGCGGATGATCTTCTCGCCGCAGACGGCTTTGCCGCTTTTAGAGAAGATAGAAGAGATGGCGCAGCCGGAGGGAATGTGCTCACGGCCTTCCAGATAGGCGTCTTTCGTCATGTTCTGCCTCCTGAATAAAGAGGGAAAGTCCCTCCGGATTTTTGATACGCCCATTATAGCGTCACATTCGCCGCTTGTAAATGGGTTTTGGACAAGAAAATGAAGTGCAAAGGCAATTTCATTTAATTTTAGTCAGAAACGAATACAAAACTAATAAAAATTGCAAGAATCAAAAAATAAACTTGTAAAAACGCTTGACAAGTGACCCGGCGATGCCGTATACTGGCCCACGTCAAGAACAGCAGCGAGGCTGAAACACAAGGGTAGCGGCACAGCGGCTGAGCATTTGCGGCGCGCCCCGCGCCGAAAGATGGGAGAGAAGAATATGAATAAGGTTCCTGAACTGTTTGGCAGTATGGTGTTCAACGAGGCGGTCATGAAGGAAAGGCTGCCCAAGGACGTATATAAGGCGCTCAAGTGCACCATTCGCCAGGGCACGGCGCTGGATCCGCAGATCGCCGGCGTGGTCGCCAATGCGATGAAGGACTGGGCGATCGAAAAGGGCGCGACGCATTTCACCCACTGGTTCCAGCCGATGACCGGCATCACCGCTGAGAAGCACGACGCGTTCATCTCGCCCTGCTCCGACGGCACGGTCATCATGGAGTTCTCCGGCAAGGAGCTCATCAAGGGCGAGCCGGATGCCTCTTCCTTCCCGTCCGGCGGCCTGCGCGCCACGTTCGAGGCCAGAGGCTACACCGCCTGGGACCCGACCAGCTACGCCTTCATCAAGGATGACACGCTGTGCATCCCCACGGCGTTCTGCTCCTACACCGGCGAGATCCTGGATAAGAAGACCCCGCTGCTGCGCTCCATGGAAGCCATCAGCAAGGAAGCCTGCCGCGTGCTCAAGCTCTTCGGCAAGCAGGTCACCCGCGTGACCACCACCGTCGGCCCGGAGCAGGAGTACTTCCTCATTGATAAGGAGGACTACAAGAAGCGCCCGGACCTGATCCTGACCGGCCGCACGCTCTTCGGCGCGATGCCGCCCAAGGGCCAGGAGCTGGAGGATCACTACTTCGGCACGATCCGCCCGCGCGTCAAGGCGTTCATGAAGGAGCTGAACGACGAGCTCTGGAAGCTGGGCATCAGCGCGAAGACCGAGCACAACGAGGTCGCGCCGTGCCAGCATGAGCTTGCGCCGATCTTCGCCACCGCGAACATCGCCACCGATCACAACCAGCTGACCATGGAGATCATGAAGAAGGTGGCCGATCGCCACGGCTTCGTCTGCCTGCTGCATGAGAAGCCGTTTGACGGCGTGAACGGCAGCGGCAAGCACAACAACTGGTCCATCTCCACCGACAAGGGCGAGAACCTGCTCGATCCGGGCACGACCCCGGCCGACAACGCGCAGTTCCTGCTGTTCCTCACGGCGGTCATCAAGGCCGTGGACGACTATCAGGATCTGCTGCGCATCTCCGTCGCCAGCGCGGGCAACGATCACCGTCTGGGCGCGAACGAAGCGCCGCCTGCGATCGTCTCCATGTACGTGGGCGACGAGCTGGCGGGCGTCATCGATGCGCTGGTCTCCGGCGCGGACTACAAGGCCTGCGGCAAGAAGCTGATGGACATCGGCGTCTCCGCGCTGCCGGCGATCCCGCAGGACAACTCTGACCGCAACCGCACCTCTCCGTTCGCGTTCACCGGCAACAAGTTCGAGTTCCGCATGCCGGGCTCTTCCTTCAATATCGCCTGCACGAACGTCATGCTCAACACCGCCGTGGCGGATGCCCTGATGGTCTTCGCCGAGGAGCTGGAGAAGGCGGACGACTTTGACGCGGCGCTTGCCACGCTCATCAAGCGCGAGTTGGCGGCGCACCAGCGCATCCTCTTCAACGGCAACGGCTACAGCGCCGAGTGGCCCATCGAGGCCGAGAAGCGCGGCCTGCTCAACCTGCGTTCCACGCCGGAGGCGCTCGTGCACTACACGGATGCCAAGAACGTGGCGCTCTTTGCCCGCCATGGCGTGTACACGGAGCTTGAGATGAAGTCCCGTGAGGAGATCGGCCTGGAGGAGTACGGCAAGGTCATCCACATCGAGGCGCTGACCAGCCTGAGCATGCTCAAGAAGCAGATCATTCCGGCGGCCATCACCTGGTCCAAGGAGCTGGCGGACGGCGTTGCGGTCAAGAAGAGCATCGGCGTGGATGCACCGGGCGAGGCTGCCAGGGTGCGTGAGCTGACCGAGCTGACGACCGAGCTGATGGATCTCACCAGTGCGCTGGACGAGGCTGTGGCCGGCGAGCCGGAGGAGCTGGTGGCGCGCGCGATGTATGCGCATGAGACCGTGATCCCGGCGATGGAGGCCGCGCGCAAGGTGGCCGACGCCCTGGAGATGAAGGTGGCCAAGAAGGCCTGGCCGGTGCCGACCTACGCGGACATGCTCTTCTACGTCTGATCTTCGCCGGATACCTGAGAAAACGGAATAACAAAAGATTGCACAAGGGCGTGCATGCCGGACAACCTGCATGCACGTCCTTTTGTGATATCATGTTTGCCATGAGGAGGAAACGATTATGGAAACAATTATGGATTTGACTGTATTGGAAACCGCATTGAACACGGGCTGGATCCTGCTGGGCGCGGCGTTGGTGTTCTTTATGCAGGCAGGCTTTGCGATGGTGGAGACTGGCTTCACCCGCGCCAAGAACGCCGGCAATATCATCATGAAGAACCTGATGGACTTCAGCCTGGGCACCCCGATCTTCTGGCTGCTGGGCTTCGGCATCATGTTCGGCGGCACCGGCAAGCTCATCGGCGGCCTGGATCTGTTCACCGATGCGGGCGGCGACTGGGCGACCCTGATCTTCCAGACCGTCTTCTGCGCGACGGCGGCGACCATCGTCTCCGGCGCCATGGCTGAGCGCACCAAGTTCTCCGCTTACTGCATCTACTCCATGGTGATCTCCGCGCTGGTCTACCCGATCTCCGGTCACTGGATCTGGGGCGGCGGCTGGCTGGCGGAGATGGGCTTCCATGACTTCGCCGGCTCCACGGCCGTGCACATGGTCGGCGGCGTCGCGGCGTTCGTCGGCGCGGCGATCCTTGGCCCGCGCATTGGCAAGTACAGCAAGGACGGCAAGCCGCGCGCGATTCCGGGCCACTCCCTGACCCTGGGCGCCCTGGGCGTGTTCATCCTCTGGTTCTGCTGGTTCGGCTTCAACGGCTGCTCCACCGTCGCCCTGACCGGCGGCGCGGATGTGACCGCGGCCCGTGTCTTCGTGACCACCAACCTGGCGGCGGCTGTGGCGACGGTTGCGGTGATGTGCATCACTTGGATCCGCTATGGCAAGCCGGACGTGTCCATGACCCTGAACGGCTCCCTGGCCGGCCTGGTGGCCATCACCGCCGGCTGCGACATGGTGACCCCGATGGGCGCTGCGGCGATCGGCATCATCGCGGCCTTCGTGGTGGTGTTCGGCATTGAGTTCATCGACAAGGTTGTGAAGGTTGACGACCCGGTCGGCGCGGTTGGCGTGCACGGCCTGTGCGGCGCGACCGGCACCATCCTCACCGGCGTCTTCGCGTACTACAACGGCAACGACGTGGCGAAGGAAGGCCTGATCTACGGCGGCGGCTTCTCCTTCCTGGGCATCCAGATTCTCGGCGTGCTGGCCGTCATCGCTTGGGTTGTCGTGACCATGACCATCGTCTTCAAGCTGATTGACAAGACCATCGGCTTGCGCGTCTCTGCGGCGGAGGAAATCATGGGCCTGGACAAGCCGGAGCACGGCCTGGTCAGCGCGTATGCGGACTTTGTCCCGGCGACGGCTTCTGTCGGTGCGCCGGAAGAGGCGGCGTCCGAGCCGGTGCCGGCCACCGCTGCGGTGCCGGTGACCAAGGTGTCCTCCGAGGGCGCCCCGGCGACCATGCACAAGGTGGTCATCATCACCCGCCAGTCCCGCTTCGAGGCCCTCAAGAACGCCATGACCTCCATCGGCGTGACGGGCATGACGCTCACCAATGTCGCGGGCTGCGGCCTGCAGAAGGGCGCGGCGGAGTACTACCGCGGCGTGCCGGTTGACGCGACGCTGCTGCCGAAGATCAAGCTGGAGCTCGTCGTCTCCGCGATCCCGGTGGAGAAGGTTGTCGAGACCGCCCGCAAGGCGCTCTACACCGGCCACATCGGCGACGGCAAGATCTTCATCTACGACGTGGCGGACGTCGTCAAGGTTCGTACCGGCGAGCGCGGCTTCGATGCGCTGCAGGACGAAGAGTAACGTATACAGAAGCATCTCCTCCGGCCGGACGCGCACAGCGCGTCCGGCTTTTGCTGTCAGGCGGAGAAAGACATCACAAAAAAAGAAGCAGCTGTCTCAATGTGGCGAGGCGACGCCATGAGAGACAGCTGCTTTTTGATATGCGGAATTGAGATGCGCCGGGTGACAGGCCGGCCGGATACGGTCAATAGGGCCAGTAGTTGTCCACCTCGATGGCTGGACGGAAGTATTTGCGGATTTCCTCGGGACAGGCGGGGAGCACGCGATAGATGTTGGTCAGGTGCTCTTTCATGGCGCGGCAGAGCATGGCTTCATCGTCTGCCTTGACGGCGTTGAGGATGCTCTGATGCTGACGGATCAGATACTCCGGGTGTTCGTCGAAAACCAGCGCGATTCGCCGGGTGCGCTCATAGTCCGGGTCGTTGATGCCCATGAAATCGCGCACGAAGCACTTGTCCGTCGATTCATAGAAGGCCATGTGAAAGTCTTCGTCCAGCGCATGGACGCGGGCGTAATTCTTCTCGAGGTAATACCGGTTCTGCTGATCGATATTGTCCTGCAGCATCTCAATCAGCGGCTTGTATTTTCCGCTCCTCAGGCCGTCGGTCATGACCCGCGTCTCAAGGCACTCTCGGACATAGCGGATCTGTTCGAGCTTTTCCTGATCGATATAGCGGACAAAGCTGCCGATCTGGGGGAGGCTGTCCATATAGCCCTCCAGGCAGAGCTTGCGAAACGCTTCGCGGACAGGAATGCGGCTGCATTCGTATTGGGCTGCGACCCTCATCTCGCTGAGCTTTTCGCCGGGCTTCAGATCCAGCGAAATGATGCCTTCGCGGATATCGCAGTAGATGCGCTGTGAAACATTCTGGGCCGGGTTGGAAACAAAGCTGTATGCCATCGATGATCACCTTTTACCTTTTCTCACAAGCATTGTAGCACCGTCTCTGAAAAGGTGCAAGGGATTTGGACGGATAAGGTATTTTTTCACAAAAAGCATAAAACCTCAGGAGCAGACGACGATTGAACTTGTTGGAATTTGACAAAAGCGCACAAATTTTGAGAAAGATATTGCATTCCTGAATATACAAGTGTATACTAGTACACACTTAAGGAACGAGAAACGTGATCAATACAGTCATCCGGGCCGGTCAGTCCGGCCTAAAATAAACGGAGGAGAAAACCATGAAAAAGATCGCTGTCGTTACCCTGGCAATCGCCATGATGCTGTGCCTGACGCTCTGTGGCACCGCGTCCGCCGCTTCTTACAAGCTCCTGTTCGGCCACACGCTGACCGAGAGCGATGCTTTCCACAAGGCCATGATCGCCTGGGCGGAAGCTGTCAAGGCCGATACCAACGGCGAGGTGGAAATCGAGATCTATCCCAATGCTGAGCTGGGCACGGAAGAGGACGTTCTGGAGCAGATGCGTCAGGGCGCCGGCATCGGCTGGCAGACGGACTTCGGCCGCGCGGGCAGCTACGTGACCGAGCTGAGCGTCATGAACGCGCCGTACTTCATCAGCAGCCTGGAGGAGGCGGAAGCGCTTCAGTCCTCCGCGACGATGAACGGATATCTGGACGAGCTGGCCAATACCTATGGCCTGCGCGCCGTCTCCTTTGAGTGGGTGCAGGGCAACCGCGTCGTCTTCTCCAACAAGACGGCGACCAACCCCAAGGAAATGTCTGCGATGTCCGTGCGCACGGCGAACGCGCCGATCTGGCTCGAGTCTGTCAAGTCCCTGGGCTGCACGGCTGTCCCGCTGTCCTACGGTGAGATCTATTCCAGCATCCAGACGAAGGTTGTCGATGGCTGCGAGCTTCCCTACAATGCAGCGATTTCCCTGAGCATTCAGGAGGTCGCCAAGTACATCATCGAGACCAATCACATTTTCCAGATGAACCTGATGCTCGTCAGCGAGGAGTGGTGGCAGAACCTGCCGGATGAGTACAAGCAGATCCTCATCGATGACTGCAACGCCGCCGGCCGCGCTGCCTCCGAGGAGCTGGCCGCTACGGCTGATCAGAGCAAGCAGGCCATGATCGACGCGGGCATGACGCTCATCAGCCATGAAGAGCTGGACGAGGCTGCGTTTATCGAGGCTTCCCAGGCCGCCTATGACGCGCTGGGCCTGTCTGAGGTGCGCGCCGCGGTCTATTCCGACATCGGCAAATAAAGCAGACAAGTGAATCCGGTGTGTCCTTCCGAAAGGAAGGACATACCGTTATCGCAGAACATGAACGCGTCCGGACCGCATTCGGACTGAAGGATATGGTGGATATGGTGAACTGCATTCAAAGGCTGTATAAGGGGCTGTGCCGTTTTGAATTCGTTGTCAGCGCGCTCTGCCTGATTGCCAGCGTCGTCCTGATTTTTGCTCAGGCGCTTTTCCGCCTGGCCAATCACCCGATCAACTGGGGCATGTATATTGCCCTCTTCCTCTTTACCTGGAGCACCTTCCTGGGGGCGGACATCGCCTATCGGAACAACAACACGGTGTTTGTGGATATCTTTATCAACATGATGCCCGAAAAGGTGAAAAACGCGCTGCGCTTTCTCTGCCACGTGCTTTCCCTGGTTTTCATGGGCATGATGATCTACTTCGGCATTCTGCTGTGCATCAAATCCTACGCAAGGCCCTATCAGGGGCTTCAGGGATTCAGCTATTCCTGGGTTGCGCTCAGCGTTCCGGTCAGCTTTGCGCTGATGACGATCAGCTGTCTGCGGAAGATGGTCTACGCCTGGATCCTGCATGAGGAGCCGCCGACGGTGGACCTGATCACATTCAAGAAGAAGGAGGGCGGAGCAAAGTGATTCTGGTATTTGTCGCGTTCCTGGGCCTGCTCTTTATCGGCATGCCGGTTGGCTTTGCGGTCGGCATGTCCGGCGCGCTGTATTTCCTTCAGCATCTGGAATTCCCGATGACCACGATGGTGCAGCTGCCCATCACCCAGACGCAGAGCGTCACGCTGCTGGCGGTTCCGCTGTTTATCTTTGCGGGCAACCTGATGAACGCGAGCGGCATCACGAGCCAGCTGATTGAGCTGGCTACCCTGCTGACCGGCCACCTGAAGGGCGGTCTTGCGCAGGTCAGCGTCGTCCTGAGCACGCTGATGGGCGGCGTTTCCGGATCAACCAACGCGGATGCTGCCATGGAATCCCGCATCCTGGGACCGGATATGCTCAAGCAGGGGTATTCCAAGGGCTATACGGGCGCGGTGATCGGCTGGACGGCCCTGATCACCTCGACCATTCCGCCCGGAGTGGCGATGATCACCTACGGCACGGTGGCCAACGTCTCGATCGGCCGTCTGTTCTGTGCGGGCCTGACCGTCGGCATCGTGATGATGATTCTCTATATGCTGATCGTGCGCATCACGGCGGGCATCAAGGGGTATCAGCCGGCCAGAACCGAGCGGGCTAAGCTTTCCGATATTCTGGAGAATCTGAAATCCAGCATCTGGGCGCTGGCGTTCCCGTTCCTGCTGCTGTTCGGTCTGCGCCTGGGCATCTTCACGACCTCGGAATGCGGCGCCTTCGCCTGTGCCTATGCGGTCTTTGTCGGTGTGTTTATCTACAAAAAGCTGGATGGAGAGACCTTCTTTGATACGATGCGCCGGGCAATTCTCGATAACGGCGGCATCATGCTGATGATCAGTATGTCCGGCATCTTCGGCTACGGCGTTCCGCTTGACAAGATTCCGCAGAAGGTGACGGCGCTGATCACCGCGATCAACGCCAGCCCGTTCTTCGTGATGGCGCTGGTGATCCTGTTCCTGATCATCCTGGGCATGTTCATGGAGGGCAGCATCATCATCCTGCTGACGACGCCCATTCTGCTCCCGCTCGTTCAGTCCGTCGGCGTGAATCCGATCGTCTTTGGTCTGATCGTCAGCGTCATCGTAACCATGGGCAACCTGACGCCGCCGGTCGGCATTGCCATGTACACGGTGTGCGATATTCTGCATATCGATCTGAAGGATTACATCATCGAGAGTCTGCCGTTCCTGATCGCCACGCTGCTTGAGGTTGCGCTGATGCTGATGTTCCCGCAGGTGGTTATGGCGATTCCGAACCTGCTCTTTGGCTGACATCGGATGAAAAGTGAGATGAGACAATGAAACCGATCGTGATCAACTCCCCGTCGATTGCCAATTGCAACACGCTTCACGTCCGTGAGGACATCGAAGAGCTTCGCAAGGCGGGGGTGAAATTCCTCCATGTCGATCTGATGGACGGCAACTATGTGCCGAACCTCTGCTTCCCTGTGCGGATGATGCAGGACCTGAAGACGGAATACCCGGATATGGTGCTGGATGTGCACATGATGGTGACCGATCCGATTGCCTATGTGGACCGCATGGCGGAGGCCGGCGTGGATTATCTGAGCTTCCATGTGGACAGCACGAATTTCACCGTCCGGACAATCGACCGCATCCTGGCCAGGGGCATGAAGGCCGGCGTGGTCATCAATCCCTCGCAGAACGTCGATGTGATCCTGCCGTATGCGCAGATGCTGGATATGGTGACGCTCATGGCCGTCGAACCGGGGTTTGCCGGACAGAAATTCATGATGCAGGCCGTGGACCGGGTCGCGCAGCTGGCGAGCATCCGAAAGCAATGCGGGAAAGACTTCCTGATCAATGTGGACGGCGCCATGACCTATGAAGGATTGGTGCCCTGCATCCAACGGGGCGCGAACGTCATTGTGACGGGCATTTACACCATCTTCCAGCAGCCCGAGGGGATTGTCGGGGCATGCGGGAAATTTGACCGGATCTGCGCGGAAACGATGGCGGATAGCTTCATCGGCGACGCGTACTGATTTGGCAGGACCTCCGTTCTGCCCTGACAGGGCGAATCTGCACAGCAAGTCGAACGCCCTTCTGCCTCGGCAGAAGGGCGTTTTGCGCTCCAATCAGCAGTGCAGGGAATTCCGCGCCCCGCGCGTGCGGTTCACGCCCTGCATCATGCCCTCCACGATGATGGAGAAGCCGCAGAACGGCTCGGAGACGGCTACCATCCGCAGCACGGTCGAACCGAGGGCGATTACCTCCGGACATCGTCAATAATGAACGACGTTCCCGGCCTCTCGGATGGCCTTCAAAACCGGCTCTGCAGCGGGGCTTTGCAGCCACGTCAGCGTGGTGGGCGGCACCAGCGCTTCAAGCGTCTGCCAGCTGCCGGCTTGCAGGGCGCTTCGCACCGTGCTGGCGCTGATGGCCTTGCCGCCGGACGCCCTGCGCGGCACCACCACGCAGTCGATGCCCGCCTTGGGCAGCTCCTCACACATGATGCGGTTGTACGCGCCGGTCACCACGCTGGTGGGCTCCTCGCCCACAAAGCGCGCGGTTACGCCCAACGCGGCGGCGATCTTCGTGAAGACCGCCAGATCCAGCCGCGCATGGCCCTCGATAACCGCCGCCTCGTCCTTGAGAAAGTAGCTGGGGAAGGTGGCGTTGGAGATGATATACGGGCCGCTGTCATGCAGTACGACGTTGTCAAGATGCGCGACGCCCTGGCGCACCAGCTCCCTGCGCACGGCAAAGGGGAACAGGCTGGCGTCCTCGCTGAGGACGAACAGGTGCAGCGTGTCGCACTGCGCCGCTGCCGTCTCCACGAGATACTGATGGCCCAGCGTGAAGGGGTTGGCGTTCATGACCAGCGCGGCCGATTTGCCGCCGGTCTTCGTCCTTTCCAGCGCCTTCAAATAGGAAGAAAAGCCGTCTGAACGGTTCTCCATGAAGACCAGCGTATTCTCGACCCGCGCAATCTCGCGGAAGCCGAGGTCGCCGAAGAACTTGGCGCTCTTCACCTTGGTGTAGAGGAACAGATGCACGTTGCCGCGGGCATGCTGCACCTCGATCAGGTGAGAGATGATTTCGCCCAGCAGCCCCTCGCCCTGATGGTCGCTGCTGACCGCGAAGCAGCGCAGCGTGTTGCCGAAGCAGCTGCCCGTGCCGATGACCTGGTAGTCCTCGTCGAGCATCGCGCAGGTGTAGTCCAGATTCGCATCCCGCGTAATGCCCTCCCGCTGAAGGAGCGCGTCGATCTGGGCGAGCATGCGGCGGTCGCTGGGGTAGACCTGTGAAATTCCGTAATCAGACATGGCATTCTTCCTCGCTTTTCAGGAAATGGAGCAGGTAGCAGACGGCCAGCAGGTCGGCGCTGCCGCCGGGGGAGAGGTTGGCGGCGATGAACCGGTCATCCAGCGCGCACAGGGTGTCCTCGTCCGGGTAAGGCGTCTGACGGAGCAGCGCGCGGAGCTCGTGCGCAACGGCCTCCTGCGTGGCGCGGTCGCTGCGCGCGATCATGTTGGTGTCCGTGCTGTTGGCCAGGATGGACAGCAGCGCGGCGCAGCCGGCGCGGTTGAGATCATATCCCTGCGCAAGGCCCTGCTCGAGCACAGGCAGACCGAAATCGCGCACGGCGGGCAGACCGGCCTCGACCTGTCCGCGCACGCCGGTGATGCCGTGCTCAAGGTACAGCCGCTGCCCGGCGGTCTGCGCGTTCTCCGGGGTCAGCCCTGCAAAGTCCGAAGCGGTCAGGCCCGCCGTCATCGCGGCAGCCTCCTGAAGAATGCGCTCGGGACAGCGCCAGAGCGCGCGGTCGAGCCGGCCCAGCGCGGCGCAGAGAACGCCCATGGTGAAGATGGCGCCCTTGTGGGTGTTGACCCCGCAGGTCGCGGCCAGCATGTCGCCCTCCGCTTTGCAGCCCAGCGGGCGCAACGCGGCAAAGGTCTCTGCTGCGCTCAGGTCTGCGGTCTGCTGTCCCGTGCGGGTGCAGGCTTCAAAGTACGGCCAGAGCGACGCTGCGCTGCTCATGAAGGTGAAGCTGTCCATGTCCTTGTGGCTGCCGCTGTTCCTGCGGTCCACAAGGCCGGGCTTGGGCGTGGTGCTGACCTCATAGAGCAGGGCGCGCACCGCCTGCTGCGCGGCGGTCTCAGCGTCCTGCTTGTCCATCGCCTGCTTCATGATGGACTGGGTCTTCTGCTGCAGCTCCGTGACCGGATGCACGCGGCGGCTGGAGCAGAGCTTGGCGGGGCCGCCGCAGATCAGGCAGGTGCGGCCGTCAAGCCCAAGCTCCTCCCGCTCCACCTTGCTGCCGTCCGGGCGCAGCACGTCCATGTCAAAGAGCCGGCCCAGCGGGCCGCCATCCTCGATGGAGGTCGTCATCCGCTTGATGGCAAGCGGGTCAAGGTCAAGGACGATGTATGCCTCGCAGCCGGTGACCTCCCGCACAAATTCCTCGCGCAGCGGCCTGGTGTGCAGATGAAGAAACTGACGGCGCAGCAGCGCGCAGCCGTGATCAAAGCTGCGGCGGATGAGCGGGCTGTCCTTGATGGGCCCGGCGATGTTCATGGTAAAGCAGATCATCGGCCTGCCGTACTCACGCAGCAGGGCCTGCTGACGCATGCAGCGGCGCTCCCGGGCTTCCAGCATCTGGAACAGCGCGATGGTTTGGGGCATGGCAATTCCTCCCGTCTTCTGTGTCCGCGCCTGACGGCGGCCACAAAGGCTTCTGCTTTTCATCATACACCCAAACGGCGCGCTTGAAAAGGGCTGTTTCTCAGGAAACGGCACCGCAGATGCGGAGCTGCCCATGTCTGTTCCCGGATCAAATGGCATAGACTGGCCGGGGTGATGTTGATGATCGAGCAGCTGGTCTTGTTTTTTCTCCGGGACGCGCTGTTTCTGTTGGGCGTGCTCTCGCGGGGCAATGCGTTTCCCAAGCCGCTCTCCCGCGAGGAGGAAGCGCGGATGATCGAGCGGATGGCCCACGGGGATCATGAGGCGCGGGAGACGCTCATTGCGCACAACCTGCGGCTCTGCGCACACATCGCGCGCAAGTACACCGTGCCCGGCTGTGATCAGGACGACCTGATCTCGATCGGCACAGTGGGGCTGATCAAGGGGGTCAATACGTTTAAGCCCGGAAGCGGCACACAGCTGAGCACGTACTGTGCGCGATGCATTGAAAATGAGATCCTCATGTGCCTGCGCACGAGCCAGAAGCGCAAGGGGGAGATGTCCCTGCAGGATCCGATCGGCATGGACAGCGAGGGAAACGAGATCACGCTGATCGACGTGCTGGGGACGGATGAAAACGAGGTGCACGGCCAGGTGGAGCGGCGGGTCAGCCTGCAGATGGTGCGCCGCTTGGTCACCGCCTGCCTGCACGGGCGGGAGCGCACGGTGATCGAGATGCGCTATGGCCTGCTTGACGGCAGAGCGTACGCGCAGCAGGAGGTGGCTGCGCGTCTGGGCATCTCACGGTCGTATGTATCGCGCCGCCGCTAATGTAAACGATTGCCCGGAGGGCCGAAAAAGCTCTCCGGGCTTTTCATATGGACTACGAAGCGGTCATTCATCGAACAAACTCATCGCATTTTCTTCATCCGATCCTCGGAAGGATCAATACTCCTCATTTCCTATGATCAAAGAGGTGATTTGATTGCAACCAACCATTCTATCTATCGCCAACCAGAAGGGCGGTGTCGGCAAGACGACCACCTGCGCCAACCTGGGCATCGGACTTGCGCAGGAGGGCAAACGTGTTCTGCTGGTAGATTGCGACCCGCAGGCCAGTTTGACCATCAGCCTCGGCTGGAATCAGCCGGATGCGCTGCCCGTTACGCTGTCCACGCTCATGGGACGCGCGCTCATGGACGAGCCGATCCACGCGGAGGAAGCGATACTCCACCACACGGAGGGCGTGGACATTCTCCCCGCCAGCATCGAGCTGTCCGGCATGGAGGTGTCCCTTGTAAACGCCATGAGCCGGGAAACCGTGCTGCGGCAGGTGCTGGACGGCGTAAAGCGGCAGTACAGCCATATCCTCATCGACTGTATGCCCTCGCTGGGGATGCTTACCATCAATGCACTTGCCGCGTCGGACAGGGTGCTCATCCCCGTGCAGGCGCAGTACCTGTCTGCCAAGGGCCTGGAACAGCTCCTGCAAACTGTCTCGAAGGTGCGCAGGCAGCTCAACCCGAAGCTCGCCATCGACGGCATCCTGCTGACGATGGTGGATAGCCGCACCAATTACGCCCGTGAGATCAGCGCCCTGCTGCGCGAAACCTACGGGAGCAAAATCAGGGTGTTTGCTACCGACATCCCGCACTCCGTCCGTGCGGCGGAGATCAGCGCGGAGGGCAAGAGCATCTTCGCGCACGACCCGAAGGGCAAGGTGGCAGAGGCATACCGTGCGCTGACGAAGGAGGTGATGCGCATTGAAAAGCAGCGCGAAAAACATCAGGCTGACCTCGGTCGATGACCTGTTCTCCACCGAGGAGAGCCGCGCGGATGAGCAGCGCGAGAAGGTGCAGGAGATTCCCCTCGCAGAGCTGCATCCCTTTCCCAATCATCCGTTCAAGGTGGTAGACGACGAGCGTATGCTTGACACCGCGGACAGCATCCGCGAGCATGGCGTGCTCGTTCCGGCGATTGCTCGTCCCCGTGCGGACGGCGGCTATGAGCTGATTGCCGGACACCGGCGCAAGCGCGGCTGCGAGCTGGCGGGACTGGACACCATGCCGGTTATCGTCCGCAATCTTGACGACGATGCCTCGACGATCATTATGGTGGATTCGAATATCCAGCGCGAAAGCCTGCTCCCCAGTGAGCGGGCTTTTGCATATAAGATGAAGCTGGAAGCCTTGAAGAGACAGGGTAAACGCTCTGACTTAACTTCGTGCCAAGTTGGCACGAAGTACCGCGCAGACGAAAAACTTGCGGACGGCCTAGATGAGAGCGCAAGAACTGTTCAGCGCTACATCCGTCTCACCGAACTCGTTCCAGACCTGCTCGACATGGTGGATGCGAAGAAAATCGCGTTCAACCCCGCCGTTGAGCTGTCCTACCTGAAGCCGGAGGAGCAGACAGCGCTGATGGAGGCGATGGACAGCGAGCAGGCCACGCCCTCGCTCTCGCAGGCGCAGCGCCTCAAACGCTTCAGCCAGGAGGGCACACTGTCGCCTGACATGATGCGCGCCATTCTCTCCGAGGAGAAGAAGGCCGATATGGACAGGGTGACGCTCACAGGCGATATGCTGCGCAAGTATTTCCCCAAGTCGTACACGCCCCGTCAGATGGAGCAGACCATCCT
>JBJEUI010000054.1:0-3097 GCA_051883755.1 Candidatus Ventricola sp. | reverse complement strand
CCGATGATCCTGCCGATCATCATGGAAACCTGACCGGCATGCTGCCGGCCCCGCTTCCGACAAAGTTCTGATTATAGAGCTGCCCGGAGGACGAGGCCGGAGGCGTGCAGGACAGCGCTAGGCTGAGCGGCATGCAGAAAATCGCATAAAGAAGGAAGACGAACATGAATATTTACGATACCGCAAACCGCCTCGCCGGCGAAATCCGCTCCAGCGAAGAGTGCGTGCGCCTGCGCGAGCTGCGCGAGCGCGTGTATGCGGATGACACCAACCGCGTGCTGCTGGATGAATACAAGCGCCTGCAGGTGAAGCTGCAGATGAGCATGGTCGGCGCGGCGGGCGAGATGCCCGGCGAGGACATGCAGCGCTTCCAGCAGCTGGCGTCGCTGCTGTACATGAACAGCGATGTACAGGCCTATCTCATGGCGGAAATGCAGATGCAGAAGACGCTGGCAGATGTATTCAAAATCCTGACGGAGGCGGCCGGCGTGAGCTTTGATCTGCCGGAAAACGCATAACGGGAGGAACGGAGATTTGGCGAAGAAAAAAAAGCGCAGCGGCCATCTCACGGAACGCGAGCTCCATGAGCGCCGCCGCTACGGCTTCTTCTGGTATGACTGGCTGTGGCGCATCCTTCGTCCGGCGCTGGTGTTTCTGGCGTCGTTCGTGATCGTCTGCGGCCTGGTGTACACGGGCTACAGAAAGATCGACGCGATGTTCTTTGCGCCGGTCGACGCCAAAGATACGACCGTGGTGGAGTTTGAGGTGGCCTCCGGCAGCTCGCTTTCGACGGTTTCAAGGAATCTGGAGGAAGCGGGCCTCATTCACAATCACTCCGTCTTCAAGTACATGGCCGACTTCATGGGCATGGGACAGAAGATTCAGAGCGGCGATTATGAGCTCACCCGCGCGATGAGCGCGACGGAGATCCTGGACGAGCTCATCTCCGGCGACGGCAAGCCGCTGACGGCGAAGATCACGATCATCCCCGGATGGACGGTGGAGGACATCGCCGATTATCTGGTGAGGCAGAAGATCCTCAAAAACACCGACGAATTCCTGAGCCTGTGCAAAACGGGCGAAGCATACAGCGGGTACTACTTCATCGAGGACATGATGAAGAAGGAGGACAGCGATCAGCGCCTGTATGCGCTGGAGGGCTATCTCTCGCCCAACACCTATGAGATCTACACCAGCTCGAGCGCGGATACGATCATCAAGCGCCTGCTCTCCCAGACGGAGGCGGCGTACAGCCTGAGCTATGATGAGCGCGCGCAGGAGCTGGGCATGACGATGGACGAGGTATTCACCCTCGCCTCGATGATCGAGAAGGAAGCCAAGACGGCGGACTTTGCCAAGGTCAGCGCGGTGTTCCACAACCGCCTGAAGCAGGGCATGACGCTCGGCTCGGACGTGACGGTCAAGTATGCCTCCGGCTCGGAGAAAATGGTGCTCTCCTCGAGCGACCTCGATGTGGACTCGCCGTACAACACCTACAAGCGCAAGGGCCTGCCCGTCGGACCGATCTGCAATCCGTCGATGGACGCGGTGGTCGCCGCGCTGTACCCGGACGAGCAGTATCTGGCGCAGAAATACCTGTATTTCTGCTCGAAGGACCCGGACTCCGGCGAGCTGTACTTCTCCAAGACGCAGGAGGAGCACGACGCGGCGGTGGCCATGTACCGCCCGCTGTGGGAGGAATACGACAGGAGCCGCGGACTGACGCAGTGATCCAAAGGGGAAGACCAGATGAAGACTATGCCGACGCTGCTCGCCCCGGCGGGCAGCATGAGGCCTCTGATGACGGCGCTGCGCTTCGGCGCAGACGCCGTTTATTGTGGGGCAAAGCAATATGGCCTGCGCGCGCAGGCGAACAACTTTGACGAAGCGCAGCTGGCGCAGGCCGTGCAGCTGGCGCATGCGGCGGGCGCAAAGGTGAACCTGACGCTGAACATCTTTGCCTTTGACGGCGATCTGCCGGGCATGGTGCGCGCGGGAAAGCAGGCGAAGGAGATCGGCGTGGATGCGGCGATCGTCTCCGACCTCGGCGCGATTGCGAGGATCGCGCGCGAGGTGCCGGGCCTTGACGTGCATGTGAGCACGCAGGCGAACGCGACCAACAGCGAGACGGCCCGGGTCTATCGGGCGCTCGGCGCCAGCCGCGTGGTGCTGGCCCGGGAGATGACGATGGAGCAGATCGAGACGATGGCGCAGGCGCTGGGCGGAGAGATCGAGCTGGAATCGTTTATCCACGGCGCGGTCTGCATGTCGTACTCGGGCCGCTGCATGCTCTCCAGCTTCCTGAACGGGCGAAGTGCCAACCGCGGCGCGTGCAGCCAGCCCTGCCGCTGGACCTATACGCTGACCGAGCGGACGCGGCCGGACGAGCCGATGCCCATCGAGGAGGATGCGCGCGGCACGGCGATCCTCTCCAGCCGCGACATGTGCATGATGGAGCACCTGCCGCGCCTGATGGAGAGCGGCGTGTGCTGCTTCAAGATCGAGGGCCGGATGAAGAACGAGCTGTACATCGGCACGGTTGTCGGCGCGTACAGGCGCGCGATGGACGCCTACGCTGCCGACCCTGCGGCCTATCAGGCTGATGAGGCGCTGCGGCAGCAGCTGCGCGGGGAGCTGGACAAGATCAGCCACAGGGTCTACGATACGGGCTTCTACTTTGGTCAGCCGGAGGTCTGCGGCGAGGCTGTCGGCACGCAGCAGGCGGCGGAGTACATGGGCTACGTCGTGGACGTATCCGGCGGGGAAGCGCTGGTGGAGATGAAGAACCGGTTCTTTGTGGGCGATACGCTGGAGACTGTCACGCCCAAGGGAAGCGAGGCGCTTGTGATTGAGGAGATCGTGCTGGACGCGACCGGCGAGCATGTCGGCGTGGTGAACGTGCCGAATACGCTGGTGCGCATTCCGTGCGGCGGGAAGCTCGGCAAGGGCGATATGCTGCGCGGCCCGGTGAGGAATCGGGCGTAAGGATTCCTGTACAGCGGTGAGCTGCAAGCGCGAAGCGAGGAAGGGGTTCGGGGACACCCGGGAAACTCGCATAGTCGTGCCGTGAACGGCACTCCTTGCGATTTCCGACGCT
>JBJEUI010000053.1:0-16775 GCA_051883755.1 Candidatus Ventricola sp. | reverse complement strand
TCGGCCCGGTGACCCCGCATGTGCCGGCGTCCATCCTGCAGATGCACCCGAACTTCGTGCTCGTCGCCGACGAGGACGCGCTCAGCCTCGTGTAAGCGCGCCAAGCGGAGAATGCCGCTGAGGGATGAACCTGAGAACAAAATCGCATAACAAAAGGGCCGGATCCCGCGTGGGAATCCGGCCCTGCTGCTTATTCACTTATCTTCTGACCGCGTCCATCGCCAGCTTTGCCGCGCCATAGATGCCCGCATCGTTGCCGAGCGTTGCCAGCGCAATGGCCGCCTTCTGCTCGGAGAGCGTGGCCAGCTGCTCGTAGTGCCTGCGCACCAGATCGACCAGAAATTCGCCGGCCTTGGAAACGCCGCCGCCGATGATGTACATGTCCGGGTCGATGATGTTGGTCAGCATCGCCATGGACTTGCCCAAATAGCCCATGCAGGTGTCGACGGCCTCGTAGGCCAGCGCGTCGCCGGCCTTGGCGGCATCGAACACGTCGCGCGCGGTGAGGACGTCCAGCGCGCGCAGGGAGGAGGGCACATCTGCGCGGCGGGCGAGCACGCGTTTGGCGTGGCGGACCACGCCGGTTGCGGAGGCTGTCTGATCCAGACAGCCGTACTGGCCGCAGTTGCAGGGCATGGGCTCGTCCGGATTGACGACGACGTGGCCGATCTCGCCGCCCAGGCCTGCGCTGCCGTAGACCACGCGGCCGTTCAGCACGATGCCGCCACCCACGCCGGTGCCCAGCGTGATGAATACGAGGTTGCGGGAGCCCTGGCCGCCGCCCTGCCAGTATTCGCCCATGGCGGCCATGTTCGCGTCGTTGCCGGCGAAGGTCGGCACGCCCTCAAGGTGCGCGGACAGGTCGCGCGCGGGGTTGAAGCCGCCCCAGCCGAGGTTCACGCAGCGCTTGACGTAGCCGTCCCGGCGCACGGGACCCGGAACGCCCACGCCGACCGCGACGACGTTCTCTGTCGCGTGTGCATAGCGGATGATCTCGGCGGCGATGTTGGGCATGATGCGGGAGCCGCTTTCGCTGGTGTCCGTGGGGATCTCCCACTTGTCAAGGAGCTTGCCCTCCGCGGAGAATGCGCCGAGCTTGGTGGCCGTACCGCCGATGTCGACACCGAAAAAGAACTTGTCCATGCTGTATTCCTCCTTTGGATATCCAGGTCAGCCGTTTCTCCAGCGCTTCGCACTGCGTTTGTATGCTGTTTGTGCATCCATTATAGGCGAGAGGCGAGCGGGGTGTCAATCACATTCCCCGGAATCTGACGCGATGGCCTGTACAAAACGACCGCCTCCTCCTGCGCGGCACATCGGTGATTTCTGAAGAAGCTGCCGGCCCGATGGACGATTCTGTCAGGCGGTTTTCCGCATCAGCGCGCTCAGCGCATGCCCGATGTCGGCATCGATGCAAATGGAACGCTCCGTGATTTCCGCAGGGGCATACGCCTGACCGAGGTTCACACAGGCATAGCGCGCATATGGGTTTTCAAGCGTGTATTGCCAGAACGGAAGCTTGATGATCCCCGGCGTATTGCTGCCCACGCCCAGCTCCAGATACAGCACCCTTGCGCGCCTGTGCTGCCGGATAAAGTCTGCATACCGGCTTTGGGCGGCGTACCAGCCCGCGTCCTGAACGAAGGCATCGTCGCACCGCAGGTTCATGGTCATCGGCGCGCCGCATACCGGGCAGTGCGGAACCAGCTCCGGCGGGATTTTCATGCCCCGCTGCTGCGCCGCCATCTGCCGGACAGCCGCTTCGTTGTCGTAGGTCTGATCGTGGCAGGGCCTGGCGCACTGCCACAGGCCGTAGTCGCCCTGGGCGCAGAACAGCCGGTGCCTGTCAAACCCGGCAAGCTGAAACTGATGATCCACGTTGGTGGTCAGCACAAAATAGTCCTGCGCCTTCACCAGGGCCAGCAGCCCGTCATAGACGGGAAGCGGCGCTTTCTCGTAGCGGTTGCAGAGGATATGGCGGCTCCACCATGCCCAGTATTCCTCCTGCGTGTCAAAGGGATAAAAGCCGCCGGAATACATGTCGGTGATCCCATATTTTGCGCGGAAGTCCGAAAAGAGCCGCTCGAACCGCTCGCCGCTGTAGGTCAGCCCGGCGGAGGCGGACAGACCGGCCCCTGCGCCGATCACAAGGGCATCGGCGGCGTCCAGTGCCTCCTTCAGCCGCTCAATCTGCGGCCAGAAGGCTTCGGTAGATGCGCTCATCCTGCTCGCTGAATACATTGAAGATCACCTCGATTTCACTCCCGGTCTGCGCTTTGTAGGCCTGCACCATCTCCACGGCGATCTGCGCCGCCCTCTCGTGCGGAAAACGGAACACACCGGTGGAGATGCAGCAAAAGGCGATGCTGCCCACATGGTGTTCGTCGGCCAGCACCAGACAGGAACGATAGCAGGATTTAAGCTGCGCGCAGTGCTGCGCCTGAAGCGATCCCTGCACGATCGGGCCGACCGTATGAATGACATAGTCGCAGGGAAGATTGTACGCCGGCGTGATCCTGGCCTGCCCGGTCGGCTCCTCGAATCCCTGCTGCGCCATGATTTCCGCGCATTTCAGGCGAAGCTGCATCCCTGCACAGGTGTGAATGCAGTTGTCGATGCAGGCATGGCAGGGCTGATAGCAGCCGGTCATCCCGCTGTTGGCGGCGTTGACAATGGCGCCGCAGGCAAGCGTGGTGATGTCTCCGCGCCAGAGATAGATGCCCTCCTGAACAGGGCGCAGGTCAGACAGCCTGGTGATGTGTTTCTGTGCCAGCTCCTGCTGCAGATAATCATCCTGCACCGTGAGCAATGCCGGGCTGACGGCTGCCGGGAGACGCACGTTCATGAGGCCCCGCAGCAGGCTTTTCTGCGCCTCCTCATCCGCAGGGATCTCCGGGCGCGCATGGGACGGATGCTCCCGGAGCAGGGCTTCAATCAGATACTTTCTTCGCTCTTCCTGATTCATGGTTGCCCTCCTGACTTCCCGTCACATCAGCTGCAAGAGGCCGCTGTGCTCCGCAAACCGGGCACAGCAGGCCATCGCAGGAGTGATCAGAACACGTAAGGCGGATTGCCGGAGAAGTCGGCGATTACGCCGTGCGGATCCTCCAGATAGAACACCTCAAAGATGGGATTGTCGGCGGTCTGGTACTGGCTCTTGACGATGGGATTGTTCATGCAGCCCTCCTTGACCGTCCTGTTGTCTTCAAACACGGCCCTGCCGTGCAGGCGAATCCAAGCGAAATCCGGGCTGGACACGGAGATCTCAATGTTGGGATTGGCCTGCATATCCCGATAGACCTCCTTGGTGCTGTTGGTGCAGAACCACAGCCTGCCCTCCTGCTCCAAACAGAACATGAAGGGACGGCATTTGGCCTTTCCGTCGCGGCCGACGGTGGCCAGATACTGAACGGGATTGCTTTGCAGGAATTGGACGACTTTTTTCATGATCATTTCCTCCTGAGGTTATTTCTGCGAAGAGGTTGCTTTTTCCTTTCGCTGGCAGTATCATAACGCTGTAGGGACAATTCGTAAAGTAAGCACAAACTTGTACCGTAGTTACCTAAAGGAAACCAATGGAGGATATGCCATGGAAGAGATGAAAACGGCGTCTCCCATGCCGGCCAAGGACCTGCCTGCCTGCCCTGTGGAAACCACCCTGATGCTGATCGGCGACAAGTGGAAGGTCCTCATTTTGCGGGACCTGATGCCGGGCACCAAACGCTTTGGAGAGCTGAAAAAGTCGATCGGACACGTCTCCCAGAAGGTGCTGACTGCCCAGCTTCGGGACATGGAGGCGAGCGGACTGGTGAGCCGCAGGGTCTATGCCGAGGTGCCGCCCCGCGTCGAGTATTCGCTGACGGAGCTGGGCCGCAGCCTGAAGCCTGTGCTGGAGGCGCTCTGGGATTGGGGCGAGGCGTACAAGGCGAAGCAGGAAACGGCGGTTTTGTAAGCAGGCACACAAAGACCTCCCATCACAGCGGGAGGTCTTGATTGTCTGCCGGGAAATCAGCCCTTGACGGAACCTGCGGTCAGGCCGGAGATCAGCGTCTTCTGGCCCAGAATGAACACGAGGACGGAAGGAATCAGGATCATGATGGTGCCGGCCATCACGGGGCCATAGGCCATCGCGTCGGAGTTCTGCAGCATGCCGATACCGATCTGCACGGTGCGCATCTCGATGCTGTTGGTCACCAGCAGCGGCCAGAGGTACTGATTCCAGATCTGCAAAAACGTGTAGATGCCCAGCGAGCCGAGGAACGGCACGGTCAGCGGCAGGCCGACGTGGAGGAAGAACTGGAAGGAATTGCAGCCGTCGATGATCGCCGCCTCCCGCAGCTCGGTGGGGAGGGACATGTACGCCTGGCGCATGTTGAACACGCAGAACGCGCTGGTCATGTAGGGCAGGATCAGCGCCCAGTAGGAGTTGAGCAGCTTCATCTGCGCCATGGTCAGGTAGTTGGCGATGATGATGGCGTTGCCGGGGATCATCATCGTGGCGAGGAAGAGCAGGAACAGGAGCCTGCGCCCGCGGAACTCGAGGCAGCCGAATGCGTAGCCGGCCAGCGAGCCGGTGAACAGCTGCGCGGCCATACAGGCAATCGCGACGAACGTCGAGTTCAGGATGAACCGGAAGATCGGCGCGACTCGGAGCGCGGAGCGGTAGTTGTCCAGCGAGAGCGCCGCAGGGATCAGCCGGGTGGCGTAGATCTCCTTTTCCGTCATGAAGCTGGCGCTGAGGCAGTACAGCAGCGGGGAAACGATGACAATCGCCAGCGCAAAGCTGACCAGCGCGATGAGCAGCGCGGCGCCCTTTGACGTCTTGACCATCAGTACGTCACCTTCTTTTCCATCTTGAACTGAATCAGCGTCAGCATCAGCAGGATGATGAACAGCACGACGGACATCGCCGAGGACATGCCGTAGCGGTTGTTCTGGAAGGCCTCCAGGTAGATGGCGTAGATGATCGTGCGGGTGTACTTGCCCGGGCCGCCCTGCGTCATCAGGCGGATCTGCGCGTAGGCCTGGAAGGCGTTGATGACGTTGATGATGAGCAGGAAAAACAACGTCGGGGAAACGCTGGGCAGTGTAATGTGCCAGTGCTTCTGGAAGAAGTTTGCGCCCTCGATCGCACCGGCCTCGTACAGCGACGCATCGACATTCTGCAGCGCGGCGATCAGGAAGATGAAGTTGAGACCGATGTTCATCCAGACAGTCACCACGGCGACGGAGGGCAGCGCGTAGTGAATATCGCGCAGCCACTTGATGTTTGTCCCCAGCAGGCTGTTGATCACGCCCATGGTGGGATTGAGCGCAAATACGCCGATGACTGCGATGCACGCGGAGGAAATGGACATGGGCATGGCGAACACCGTGCGCACCAGACCGCGCCCGCGGAACTCCTCATTGGCCAGAATCGCGCAGATCAGGCCGAGCAGCAGCGAACCGGCGACGACCATCGCCGCGTACTTGAGCGTGACCTGCAGGGCGAAAAAGAAGTCCCTGGAGGACTGGCCGATGAGCACGGAACGGAAGTTGTCAAGCCCCACGAACCGGATCGCATTGCCCGTCTGGTCGGTCAGGTTCAGGCTCAGGTAGATCGTCTTGGCGAAGGGATAGAATACGAAGAGGATAAACAGGAGCAGCGAAGGAAGGATGTACAGATATGGGGAGAACGTTTCAAAGGATAAGCGCGTCTTTGCGGCTCTTGCGGGCGTTGTCATACACAATTCCTCACTTTGATAAAACAGCGGGAAAGGAAGCACTGCGGCTTCCCTTCCCGGTGCGCGGCCTTCAGATGCCGGCCGTCTGGTTGTAATAGGTGATGGCGGCGTTTCCCTGCGCGGCCATCTCGGCAAGCGCTTCCTCGGTGGAGAAGGCGCCCTGCAGGTACAGATCCATGTTCTCCTGCCAGATCTGGCGCAGCTCGGCCATGACGCCCACGTTGGCGCCGGCGGTCACGTTGTTGAGCGGGCTGTCGTGCAGCTGGTTGAGCGCGACGTTTGCGTTCGGATTCGCTTCGAGGTAAGCGACGTACTCCGGAACCTCGTAGGCGGTGGTGTTGGCGGCGAAGTAGCCGGTCGCCATGGAGAACTTCGCGGCAGGCTCGGCGCTGGTGGCGAACTTGATGAACTCCCATGCGTCAGCCACCTTCTGCTCATCCGCGTTTTTCGTCAGCCAGAGGTTCGCGCCGCCGATGAGCACGCCGCCGATGGACGTATCCAGCACGCTGGGCAGGTACGCCACGCCGACCTCAAAATCAGAACCGTTGGTGATCGAGGACAACTGCGCGGTGGAGTCAAAGGTGATGCCAATGGTGCCGGCGATGAAGGCGGCTCTGGCGCCGGCGTTGTCTACGCCAAAGTTGTAGCACACGCCCTCGTCGACCAGACGCTTCCAGCTCTCCATAACCAGCGCTCCGCCGCCGTTGGTGTCATACGCAATTGCGGTGGCCACGCCGGCGCGGCCGTTCTCGTTGTTGACGTAGTAGTTGTCGGTACCGGCAAGCAGATTTTCAAAGAACCAGCCGTAGATGGACAGGCCCATGGCGTACTGCGGATTGCCCTCGACGCCGGTCAGCTGCGCGGCGATCGCCTCGATCTCGGCGAAGGTGGTCGGAACCTCGGTGATGCCGGCCTTCTCAAAGGCGGTCTTGTTGTAGTACATCACCGGGGAGGACGGGTTGATCGGGATGCACATCATCTTCCCGTTCACGGTGTAGTAGTTGCGCAGCACGCCCTCGACCTTGTCCAGGGAAATGTACGGATCCTTGTCGAGCATGTCCTGGAAGGGGATGACGTAGTCGGTGCCGGAAAGGTAGCAGGTGCCCAGCTCAAACATCTGGAACACGTCCGGGCCCTCGCCTGCGGGCAGCGCGGCCTTCAGCTTGGTCAGGGTGTCGTCATAGGCGCCCTGATATTCGGCGATGACCTGAATGTCGTCGTGGGAAGCATTGAACGCGTCGACGGTTGCCTGAAGCGCATCGCCAATGGTGCCGCCGAAGCAGTGCCAGAACGTGATGGTGCGCGGCTCTGCGCAGGCGGCGGAGATGGCCAGGGCCAGCACGAGCGTCAGGGCCAGGCAAAACAATTTTTTCATGGGATGGATTTCCTCCTTTTGTTGATGTCCCGATGGTTTGACGCTGCGGCCGGATGAAACCCGTTCCGCACGGCGTGATGCAAGTATACGGGGCCTGCGTAAAGCCAATGTCAACAGCAAGAAAAGATGGGGGAAGAATTGTGTACAGCCCCGCGTTTCCCCTTGATTTTGGGAAAAGACGTGATATAAAGAGGATAGGCGACCCGCCGTGCTGTGCGGCGGGCAGAATCAGAAAGAAGGAAATGACATGAGGGATACGATCAAGCTGCAGGCGGCAGGCGCGCGCATGATCGCGCACCGCGGTCTGAGCGGCATTGAGCGGGAGAATACCTGCGCGGCGTTTGTCGCGGCGGGCAACCGGAGCTACTACGGCATCGAGACCGACATCCACCGCACGGCGGACGGCCGCTACATCGTCATCCACGATGACGACGCCAGGCGCGTGGCGGGTGTGGACGTATGCATCGAGGAGACGGACTTTGACACGCTGCGCGCCATCCGCATGACCGACAGGGACGGGAACCCGCGCGCGGACCTGATGTTTCCCTCGCTGGAGGAGTACATCCGCATCTGCCGCCAGTACGGAAAAACCAGCGTGCTGGAGATCAAGAACCACTTTGAGCCGGAGGACATCGAAAACGTCATCGCCATCATCCGTGAGCTGGGGTGGCTGGAACGCACGATCTTCATCTCCTTTGATCTGCCGAACATGCTCTGCATCCGCGAGAAGCTGCCTCAGCAGCCCGCGCAGTACCTGGTCTGCGAGTTCACCGAGGATCTGCTTCACATCCTCAGGACGAATCATCTGGACCTGGACATCGATCACCGGGCCCTCACGAAGGAGCATGTGGAGGCCTGCCATGCAAGCGGCATTGAGGTGAACGTCTGGACGGTGGACACGCCCGAGGACGCGCAGAGCATGCTTGATTGCGGCGTGGATTACATTACCAGCAACATTCTGGAGTAATTCTTCCAGAAAGTGTAAAGAGAAGCGCCGATTTCGAAAGGAACGCGGCGCTTTTCGTCGAATATGTAAAATAATCATCCGTCATACGACGTGACCCGACAAACGACTCGACTGTGGAGGAGAAACATGACCAATCAGGAAAGACGAGAGCTGTCCGTCTTCGCGTGCAAGGTACGAATGGGCATTATCGACATCATCCATAACGCGAAGTCCGGACATCCCGGCGGCAGCCTTTCCGGCGCCGACATGATGACGTATCTGTACAACAAGGAAATGCGCGTGCGCCCCGAGGAGCCTAAGTGGGCGGACCGCGACCGCTTCGTCCTGTCCAAGGGACACACCGCGCCGGGCCTGTATGCGACACTGGCGAACCGCGGCTTCTTCCCGGTGGAGGATCTGCGGCTCACACGCACGCTGGGCGGCTATCTGCAGGGCCATCCGAACATGAACACCACCCCCGGCGTGGACATGAGCACCGGCTCTCTGGGCCAGGGCGTGTCCGTCGCGGCGGGCATGGCGAAGGCGGCCAAGTACATGAAGAAGGATGTCAACGTGTACACGCTGCTGGGCGACGGCGAGATCGACGAGGGCGAGGTCTGGGAGGCCTTCATGTTTGCCGCGCACTATGCGCTGGACAACCTGTGCGTGATCATCGACATCAACGGCCTGCAGATCGACGGCCGGACGAAGGATGTCATGGACACCGGCTCCATCAGCGACAAGATGAACGCCTTCGGCTTCAGCGTCGTGGAGATCGACGGCCACAGCTTTGACGACATGGAGAAGGCGTTTGCGGCGTTCCACACGTGCGAGGGCAAGCCGACCGCCATCCTGATGCACACGCACAAGGGCAAGGGCGTCAGCTTCATGGAGGATTCCGCGGCGTGGCATGGCGCCGCGCCCAACGACGAGCAGTATGAGAAGGCGATGAGCGAGCTGCGTGCGCAGCTGGCGGAACTGGAGGCAGCGCATGAGTGAGATCAAGAAAATCGCTACCCGCGAAAGCTACGGCATCGCATTGGCGGAGCTGGGCGCGGCGCATGAGGACGTCGTGGTGCTCGACGCCGACCTGTCCAAATCCACCAAGACTGATACCTTCAAGAAGGCATTCCCGGACCGTCATTTCAACTGCGGCATTGCCGAGTGCAACATGGCGGCGACTGCGGCGGGCATGGCGGCGATGGGCCTTGTGCCGTTCTTCTCGAGCTTTGCCATGTTTGCGGCGGGCCGCGCGTTTGAGCAGATCCGCAATTCCATCGGCTATCCGAAGCTGAACGTGAAGATCGGCGCGACGCACGGCGGCATCTCCGTCGGCGAGGACGGCGCGAGCCACCAGTGCTGCGAGGACTTCGCGCTCATGCGCTCCATCCCCGGCATGGTCGTGCTGTGCCCGTCCGACGGTGTGGAGGCGAAGGCGGCGGTGCACGCGGCCTACGCGCACCAGGGCCCGGTGTACATGCGCTTTGGCCGTCTGGCGCTGCCGGTGATCCACGACGAGGCGACCTTCAAGTTCGAGATCGGCAAGGGCGAGCAGCTCACCGACGGCAACGACGTGGCGATCATCGCCACGGGCCTGATGGTCGGCGAGGCGCTCAAGGCGGCGGAAACGCTGCGCGAGGAGGGCATCCATGCCCGCGTGATCAACATGTGCTCCATCAAGCCTCTGGATGAGGAGCTGGTCATCGAGGCGGCGAAGGCCTGCGGCAAGGTCGTCACCTGTGAGGAGCACTCCGTCATCGGCGGTCTGGGCGAGGCGGTGGCCATGACGCTCGCCAAGAACTGCCCGACGAAGATGCGCTGCGTGGGCGTGCAGGACGTGTTCGGCAGCTCCGGCCCGGCCTGGCCTGTGCTCAAGAAGTTCGGCCTGAGCGCGGAGAACATCGTGGAAACGGTCAAATCCTTCTAAGAGAAACAGAGAAACAACATAAGCCGTCCCTCCGGCAGCTCTGCCGGAGGGACGGCCTTGTCCATCAGCAAACTCCCGCGAGAAGCGGGAGTTTTTCTATGCCATAGGATATGGCGCCAAGCATCGTGCACCGAACCGCTTGACCATCCAAAGCCGTTCGGAAGTGGGGAAAGCCGAATCCGGCGCAGCCGGGGCGTTCCGTTCATCAATCCAAATGATACGCAGCGTGAATGGGCGCGCACTGCTCGGCATTCAGATACGAAACGGCGATGGCAATGCGCGTTGGCTTTCCCTCCAGGTTATCGTGCCAACGCAGGATGAATTCTTCCTCTGTGAGATAGGTGTAGCTGCCGGAAGTCGACGGATCCATAAAGTAGTAAATATACGACTCTTTCTCCGCATCCTTCCTGTATCCCACCAGCACGACATAGTGCCCGTCGTCTTCTGTCCCTGCCGTGTAGCCGTCATCCCTCCAGGCCTGAATCACGCAGATGACAGGCGTGCCGTCATCAAGATCTGCCCGGAATTGCGACAGCAAATCAAGCGTCAGGTCGTGCTCATCCGAGGCGTAATCTGTGCACACAATTTCTGTTGCAAACACGGGTGTATCCGGAAAACCCTCCAGACGGACGGCATCCAGATACTCGGCGATGTTCACATAGCTTGTTCCGTTTTCCGGAGTCGCCGCAAGCGCCCAAAGCAGGCGATCCTCCCGGGTGTCAAAATCATACCCTGCATAGCGCAGGACAGAGGCAACGCAGGCCACGCCGCAGGTAAAATTGTGGCTCTGTCTGTACAGCGGTACCTCCAGAAGCTTGCCATTTTCCTCCCCATCCGTTTCAGGCAGCGATATGGCTGAAGCGCCTGAAGCATAGAACGTGTTTCCCTGCGGCCCGGTCTCGCTGAGGTAGTATTCCTTCATTTGATCGGCGACCACCTCGGCTTCCGGCGCTTTGTTTTCTGAAATCGCTGCGGTTTCTTCAACAGAGACGCTCTTGTTCTCGGATTCGGCATTTGCTGTCATGGGCAGCAGGGCTCCTGCCACGGCAAGGCAGAGGAGAAGCTTCAGTCCTTTTTTCATCTCGATATCCCTCCGATGCATTGTGATCTCGTACCATTCTGATACGGTGTTCAATTGTATTATACGCTTTTCTTCTTGAAATTCCATGGGGATCATGTCAAAGCCGCAGATTTTTTGCGTTTGAAGAGCCTCCACCCTGAGGGAGAACCGCCCGGAGGACGGCGGAAGGAACTCTCCGTTTGCAGCGCGCAATCTTTAGACCATCTTAATGCGGCGGCCAATTCACTTTTACCCTCTTTAGCGGTTCTCGGGTATCATAAAGCGTGAACAAGAGATGCAAAGGAGCACGCTGCCTATGGATGCGCACTCGCGCCCCAAAAAGAAGATGACCTCGTTTCAAATCATCATTCTCGGCTTTCTCGGCGTGATTCTGCTGGGCGCGGTGCTGCTGATGCTGCCTGTTTCCAGCAGGCACGGCGGCGCAACGCCGTTTCTTCATGCGCTGTTTACCTCGACCTCGGCGGTCTGCGTGACCGGACTGGTGCTGTATGACACGGCGACAACCTGGTCGCTCTTCGGGCAGGTCGTCATCCTGCTGCTCATTCAGGTGGGCGGCATGGGCGTCATCACCGTCGCCGCAGCCTTTGCGCTCATCTCCGGGCGCAAGATTTCCCTGATGCAGCGCAGCACCATGCAGGAGGCGATCTCCGCGCCGAAGGTCGGCGGCATCGTGCGCCTGACCAGCTTCATCATCAGGACGACGCTGCTCATCGAGCTGCTGGGCGCCGCCGTCATGGCGCCGGTCTTCTGCCGGGACTTCGGCGCAAAGGGACTGTGGATGGCGGTGTTCCATTCCGTGTCGGCCTTCTGCAACGCGGGCTTTGACCTGATGGGCGTGCGGGGCGAATTCTCCTCGCTGACCAGCTATGCCGCAGAGCCGGTGATCAACGTGACGATCATGCTGCTGATCGTCATCGGCGGCATCGGCTTTCTGACCTGGGATGACATCCACAGCAACGGACTGCGCGTGCATCAGTACAGGATGCAGAGCAAGGTGATCCTGTGCGCCACGGGCATCCTGCTGCTGCTCCCCGCGCTGTACTTCTACTTCCTGGAATTTGGCGGCATGCCGCAGAAGGAGCGCATCCTGGCCTCCCTGTTCCAGGCCGTTACGCCGAGGACGGCGGGCTTCAACACCGTGGAGCTGACGCAGCTGAGCGAGGCGGGCCAGTACATCACCGTCGCGCTGATGCTCATCGGCGGCAGCCCGGGCTCCACCGCCGGCGGCATGAAGACGACGACGGTCGCCGTGCTGTTCGCCGCGGCGGTCTCAACCTTCCAGCGGGAGGAATGTCCGCATTTCTTTAAGCGGCGGATTGACGATGACGTGGTCAAAAACGCGGCGACGATCCTGATGATGTATCTGCTGCTGTTCTTTTTCGGCGGCATGATCCTCAGCATCGCGGAAGGGATTCCCATGCTGACGGCGCTGTTTGAGGCAGCCTCCGCTGTCGGCACCGTCGGATTGACCCTCGGCGTCACCTCGAGCCTCGGCACGCTGTCGCAGATCATTCTGATCGCGCTGATGTTCTTTGGCCGCGTCGGCGGACTGACGCTGATCTTCGCCGCGCTGTCCGGCAAGCAGAAGAACGGAGCCAAATACCCCCGCGAAAAAGTGACGGTAGGATAAAAGGAGAGAGCAAGCCATGAAATCGATTCTTTTGATCGGCCTGGGCCGGTTTGGAAAGCATATTGCCGTGCACCTGAACAACCTGGGGCATCAGGTGATGGCGGTGGACATCTCCGAGGAGCGCGTGGAGGCGGTGCTGCCCCTCGTGACCAACGCGCAGATCGGCGACAGCACCAACGGTGCGTTTCTCGAATCCCTTGGCATCCGGAACTTTGACGTGTGCATTGTGGCCATCGGCAACGACTTCCAGAGCTCGCTGGAAACGACGTCGCTGCTCAAGGAGCTGGGTGCAAAGCTGGTCGTCGCCCGCGCGGCCCGCGATGTGCACGAGAAGTTCCTGCTGCGCAACGGCGCGGACGAGGTGATCTACCCCGAAAAGCAGATCGCAAAGTGGGCGGCCATCCGCTACACCGGCGACCACATCTTGGACTACATGGAGCTGGATGAGGACCACGCCATGTTTGAGATCCCGGTGCCGGAAAACTGGGCCGGGCGCACCATCGGGCAGATCGACATCCGCAGAAAGTACAGCATCAACATCATCGGCATCAAGACGGACGGCAAGCTGGAGCTGTCGCTCTCGTCGGACATGGTCATGCCGGCAGGCTCGACCATGCTGGTGCTCGGACGGAGCCGGGATCTGCACAAGTGTTTCCATATCTGAAAGAGCTTAAAGAGAGGGAAAAAATATGCGCAATGTGCTTCTGATTGCGGCCGTGATCGCCTTTTGTCTCATCGGCTGGTGCATCATGGGGAATCTGGACGGTTTTCTGAATCTGCGCTCGAAGGAGAAGACCATGCCCCTGGACGAGCAAAAGGAAATAGAAAGGGACAGCGAGTTGTGATATAATGGAGCTGTGAAAGATCGGCACATCAGAAATGCCGCGTGGGAGGAACGACGATGCCCGGACAGGAGACGCAAAAGCAGGGAAAGCTGAAGATCTTCTTTGGCTATGCCTCCGGTGTGGGCAAGACCTGCGCCATGCTGCAGGCGGCTCATGAGGCCAGGGCACGCGGCGTGGACGTGGTTGCCGGCGTCATCGAGCCGCATGACAGGCCGCAGACCGCAGTGCTGCTCTCCGGCCTGGAGCTGCTTCCCGCGAAGATCACCGCCCAGAGCGGCAGCGAGTTTGACATCGACGGCGCACTCAGGCGGCATCCCCAGCTCATTCTGGTGGACGAGCTGGCCCACGCCAACGCGCCGGGCAGCCGGCACACCAAGCGCTGCCAGGATGTGCAGGAGCTGCTTGCCGCCGGCATCGACGTGTACACCACGGTCAGCGTCCAGCACATCGAGAGCCTGAACGATACCGTGGCCTCCATCACCGGGGTGCCCGTCCGGGAGCGGATTCCCGATTCCGTGTTTGACCAGGCCGATCAGGTGGAGCTGGTGGACATGGAGCCGGCGGAGCTGCTGGAGCGCAGGACGGACAGCGCTGCCGGCCGCTGCAGCGAGGAAAACCTGACCGCCCTGCGCGAGCTGGCGCTGCGGCGCTGTGCGGACCGGATCAACCTGCTGACCGAGAGCGCCGGCGTGCAGAATGAGTATCACACGGATGAGCACATTCTGGTCTGCCTGTCCTCTTCGCCGTCCAATGCGAAGATCATCCGCACGGCGGCCCGAATGGCCCGGGCGTTCCGCGGCAGCTTTACGGCCCTCTTCGTCGAAACGCCCGCTGCGGCGGACATGAAGGAGGAGGACAAGCGCCGCCTGCGGGAGAACATGCGCCTGGCGCAGCAGCTTGGCGCGCACATTGAGACCAGCCACGGCGAGGACGTGCCCTATCAGATTGCGGAGTTTGCCCGGCTTTCCGGCGTCTCCAAAATCGTGATCGGCCGCAGCACCGCCACCCGAAAGAGCATCTTCAGCAAGCCCACGCTGACCGAACGCCTGATCACCAGCGCGCCCAATCTGGATATCCACGTGATACCGGACGCCAGCGCGCAGAACGGCTATCAGGAGCGCTCCGGCCGGGCGAGGCACAGGGCGCAGATGCCCGTGTGGGATATCGTCCAAAGCGTGCTGGTTCTGCTGGCCGCCACGCTGCTGGGGTATGGATTTGACATGCTGGGCTTTACGGAGGCCAACATCGTCTCCGTGTACATCTTCGGCGTGCTGGTCATCTCGGTCATCACGACGAACCGCTTCTGCGGGGTCATCGCATCCATCGTCAGCGTGCTGGTGTTCAACTTCTTCTTCACCGTTCCGCGCCTGACGCTGCGCTTCAACAACCCGGATTACTGGGTCACGCTTCCGATCATGTTCATGGTCGCGCTGCTGACGGGCTCGCTCGCCACGCGCCTGAAGGACAATGCGAAGCAGTCCGCCCACGCAGCCTACCGGACCAAGATCCTGTTTGAGACCAACCAGCTTCTGCAGAAGGAGAAGGACGAGCAGGCCGTGGCCGGCGCGACCGCGCAGCAGCTGCTCAAGCTGCTGAAAAAGGATCTGGTGATCTACCTGTCGGACGGGAAGACGCTCGGCGCGCCCGCCATCTTCAGGGCGCAGAACAGCGCGCAGTGCGATCTGGTTGACGAAAGCGAGCGGGAGGCCGCGGCATGGGTGATGCGCAACAACAAGCACGCCGGCGCGACCACTGATACCCTGTCCGGCGCAAAGTGCCTGTATCTGGCGATCCGCGTCAACCAGCACGTCTACGGCGTCGTCGGCATCGCCATGAGCGGCACGCCGCTGGACTCCTTTGAAAACAGCGTCCTGCTGTCCATTCTGGGCGAATGTGCGCTGGCGCTGGAGAACATCCGCAACGCCCGCGAAAAGGAGGAGGCGGCCATCCTCGCCAGGAACGAGCAGCTGCGCGCCGACCTGCTCCGCACCATCTCCCACGACCTGCGCACGCCGCTGACCTCCATCTCCGGCAGCGCCAGCAACCTGCTGGCCAACTACCAGAGGCTGGACGATGCGACGCGGGTGCAGACGTTCACCGACATCTATGACGACTCCATGTGGCTGATCAACCTGGTGGAAAACCTGCTCGCCATTACCCGGATCGAGGACGGGCAGGTGAAGCTGCGCCCCTCCGTGGAGCTGATGGACGACGTGGTCGCCGAGGCGCTGCGCCACATCAACCGCAAGAGCCGGGAGCATACGATCCGCGTGAGCAGCGAGGACGAGCTGATCCTGGCCCGGATCGACGCGAAGCTGATCGTGCAGGTGCTCATCAACCTGGTGGACAACGCGATCAAGTACACGCCGGTGGGCTCGCACATCGACATCCGCATCAGGCGGCGCGGCGCCTGGGTGGAGGTCTCCGTGGCCGACGACGGGCCGGGCATCGAGGACGCGCGCAAGGAACGCATCTTCGACATGTTCTACAGCGGCGCCAATCGGATTGCGGACAGCCGCAGGAGCCTGGGGCTGGGCCTGTCCCTGTGCAGGTCCATCGTCACGGCCCACGGAGGAACGATTTCGGTGTCGGACAATACGCCGAAGGGATCGGTTTTCGCCTTTACATTGCCTGCCGGGGAGGTAGAACTGCATGAATAAACCGCTGATTCTGGTCGTGGAGGACGACCCGCCCGTCCGCAACCTGATCACGACGACCCTGAAGATGAACGACTACCGCTATCTGACTGCGGCGGGCGGCGAGGCGGCGATTTTGGAGGCATCCTCCCACAACCCGGATATTGTGCTGCTGGACCTGGGCCTGCCGGACATGGACGGCGTGCAGGTGATCCGCAGCATCCGCTCCTGGTCCAACCTGCCCATCATCGTCATCAGCGCGCGCAGCGAGGACGGCGACAAGATTGAGGCGCTGGATGCGGGCGCCGACGATTACCTGACCAAGCCCTTCTCCGTGGAGGAGCTGCTGGCCCGGCTTCGGGTGACGCAGCGCAGGCTGTCGTACATGACGGCGGAGATGCTCTCGGCCAGCTCCGTCTTTGTCAACGGCCAGCTGAAGGTGGACTATGCCGGCGGCTGCGCGTATCTGGGAGGTCAGGAGCTGCACCTGACGCCCATCGAGTACAAGCTGCTGTGCCTGCTGGCCAAGAACGTGGGCAAGGTGCTGACCCATACGTTCATCACCCAGAACATCTGGGGACGCAGCTGGGACAACGACGTCGCCTCGCTGCG
>JBJEUI010000052.1:0-3134 GCA_051883755.1 Candidatus Ventricola sp. | reverse complement strand
GCGATGATGCGCGCGGGCGACGTGGTGCTCTATGAAAACGATCTGCCGGATAATTACAGCGAGTGAGGAGCGATAAAATATGAGCAAACTGAACATTGCGGTGATCTTTGGTTCCCGCAGCTGCGAGCACGACGTGTCCATCATCTCCGCGCTGCAGCTGATTGAGGCGGCGAAGACGGCCGGATTTACGGTGACGCCGGTTTACATTTCCCGCGAGGGCCTGTGGTACACGGGCGAAGCGCTCGAAAAAATCGAGACCTTCCGCGAATTCAACCCGATGGGCAAGGGCATCACCCGCGTGAACCTCGACGTGAGCGCGAACGCGGGCGATCTGTGGGCCTGGCCGCCGCAGCGCGCGGGCCTGTTTGCCAAGGTGCCGGCCCCTGTCGCGCACATCGACGTGGCCATCCCCGTGCTGCATGGCCTGCACGGCGAGGACGGCACGGTGCAGGGATTGCTTGAGATGGCGAACATCCCGTATGCGTCCTCCGGCGTGCTGGGCTCCGCCGTGGGCATGGATAAGATCGCGATGAAGCAGATGCTGCGCGGCGCGGGTTATCCGGTGCTGGACTACGTGTGGTTCACCCGCGATGAGCTGAAGACCGGCCGCGAGGCGATCCTGGAAAGGATCGAGCGCGAGATCAAGTATCCGGCGTTCGTCAAGCCCGCCGCGCTGGGCTCCTCCATCGGCGTTTCCAGGGCAGAAGGCCGCGAGGAGCTTGAAAAGGCGATCGACCTGGCGGCCTCCTACGACCGCCGCATCCTGGTCGAGGTGGGCATCAACAACCCGGTGGAGATCAACTGCGCGGCGCTGGGCTACGGCGAGGACGTGCGCGCCTCCGTGTGCGAGATGCCGGTGCCCTCCACCGGCGACAAGTTCCTCAACTTCTTTGAAAAGTACCTGCGCAACGCGGGCACGAAGGGCGAGGGCAGCCGCGGCATGAAGAGCCTGTCCCGCGTGGTGCCGGCGCCCATCGGCGAGGAGCTGACCGAGCGCATCCAGCGGATGACGAAGGAGATCTTCAAGCTGCTCGACTGCCGCGGCACGGTGCGCATCGACTTCATCCTCGATGAAAACGACATGCTCTACGTCAACGAGCCGAACACGATTCCGGGCTCTCTGGCGTTCTACCTGTGGCAGGAGTGCGGCGTGAGCTTTGCCCAGCTTGTGGAGAAGATGGTGGAGGACGCGCTGCGCGCCCACGCCGATAAGAACACCAACGTGTTCGCGTTCGATTCCACGATCCTGCAGAAGGTGACTGCCGGCACGAAGGGCACCAAGCGCTGAGTGAACCTCAAAGTCTTTATACCGCGCAAAGCGAGGAAGGGAGTCTGAGGGATGAAATTCCTCAGGCAGGTTTGGGCGGCAGCCCAAAGTTCTCTCAATCCAAGGAGAAAAGTCAGTTTCAGAGCAGGCTGCGCAGCAGCCTGCGATTGAAACGGTGCTGATTTGCGAAGAACGGATTAAATAGACTAGGATTTCATGAAAAAAGCCCTCCCCGTAAGGGGAGGGCGCTGGCGGCTTAGAAGCCGAGATCCTCGTCAATCAGGATGACCTGCGTGCGCTTGCCGCCCGGCGCGCCTTCCATCGCCAGGAACAGATGGCACATGGAGTGCGTACAGGCGGAGGCATTGCAGCTGCCGGTGCTCGCGCAGGGCGTGTCAAGATGCAGGCGGCGGGCATTGAGCGGGCAGGCGACCTGCTTGATGCGGCGCACGGCCTGCGGATAGCCGCCCTCGACGACCTTGTTGCGGCCGATGATGATGTACACGGTCTCCGGGCCGTAGCACAGCGCGGCGACGCGGTTGCCGGTGCCGTCGATCTGCACCATCAGGCCGTCCTCGGTGACGGCGTTGGCGGAGGCAAAGTACACCTGCGCGCACATCGCGGCGCGGCGAATGGCCGGGGATTCCTCCCTGGATGCGCCCTGGTGCCAGTGCACGGTGTGGCCGGCATCGCGCAGCACGGCGTCCAGATTCATCTGGGCGAGCGTGGCGCTGCCGCCCATGCCGATCTCCTGCTTTTCGGGCAGATCGCCGAGGATAAACGCGGCGGCCTGCTCGCGGGTGTCAAACACGGCGGCGTCAAAGCCGCGCCTGCGCAGGGCAGAGGCGACCTTCTCAAGTCTTTCGTTCATGGATACACACTTCCCTTGACATGGATTGATTTCCTGTCCATATTATACCAGTTTTTCCGTCGATTGGAAAGCACCTGAAAGGAGAGCACGCCTTGATCGACGAATATTTTGACCGTTTGGTCGATCACTTCTGCGAGGCTGTTCCCCGGGTGATGAAGCCGCGGATGATCCTGCTGGAAAACTCGGCGATCGGCTGGCGTCTACAGCTATACTTCGGCACGCTGGGGCGCAACATCGCGGGCTTGTTTTCAAAGGTCAGCACGGAGGAAAAGATGGAGCTGGTCATGCGCGAGGGCAGCGAGCAGCTCGACGACGGTCTGGCCAGAGTGGGTCAGCTTCTGCGCGAGCAGGTGACGCTGATTGCGCGGCTGGACGCGCGGGCCCGGAACATCCGCTTCTGCAGCGTGCTGCTGCTGATGATGCTCGCCGCGCTGGGCGTGGCGGCGACGAGGTCGGGCGGCATGGGCGTGATGGCTGCATCGCTTGGCATGCTGTGGCTGTCCACGGCGGTGGAGTGCGGCTACAAGCCCATCAGCCAGGGCATCCGTCAGACCTATCTGGCTGGCACGCTGCTGCGCACCGGCGCCATCAGCCTGATGCTGATCCACTACTTCTTCAGCTATGCGGCGCAGGGCCTGCCCAGCAACGTGGTTCTGCAGTGCACGATGCTCATCATGCTGGTCATTCATGCGGTGCTGTTTGCGGCGCTGGTGATGCTCAACACGAGGCAGCCGCTCTTTCTGCGCGTGCTCTGCGGCGTGACGGGCGCCGCGCCAGCGATGACGGCCGCCGCGGCGACGGCGCTGGCGGCGTCCTGGCTGTTTCGGCCCTGGCCGCGGCCGCTTCTTGGCGTGCTCGGCGCGCTGGGCGCCATCCTGGCCTTTCTGGGCGAGGAGCTGATTACTGTCAACAATCTGGGCGGCATCCGCCTGAAATACCATTCCATCTGGGTGTGTCTGCTGACCATCGGAGGCTTTACGCTGATGCTTCTGGGCG
>JBJEUI010000051.1:0-16858 GCA_051883755.1 Candidatus Ventricola sp. | reverse complement strand
CCAGGGTCTTGATCTCCTCGCGGTCGTCGCCCTCGCGGACGGCGATGATGTTCGGATAGGCGATGTCGGAGGACTCGACAGCGATGGCGGTGCCGACAACCTCAACGCCGGCCTGCAGCGCGTAGTTGGAGTTGATGACGGCCAGGTCGACGTCGGCCAGCATGCGCGGCACAGCGGCGGCTTCGAACTCCTGCACGGAGATGTTCTTCGGGTTCTGGTCGATGTCCAGGACGGTGGCGTTGGTGCCGGCGTCATTGCAGAGGGTGATCAGGCCCTGGGCCGCCAGCAGGTTCAGCGCGCGGGCCTCGTTGGTTGGGTCGTTCGGCACAGCGATGACCGCGCCGTCCGGGATGGTGTCGATGGTGTAGAGCTTCGTCTGATTGGTGTAGATGCCCATCGGCTCATAGTGCACAGCGCCGGCGGAGACGAGCTTGGTGCCGTTGTCCGCGCAGAAGCTCTCCAGGTACGGGATGTGCTGGAAGTAGTTGGCATCCAGATCGCCGGAGTCGAGCTGCAGGTTCGGCTGGACATAGTCGTCAAAGACCACGATCTCCAGCTCGATGTCCTTGGCAGCGAGCAGATCCTTGGCGGCCTCGAGGATCTCCGCGTGCGGGGTGGAGGACGCGCCGATGACGAGCTTGGTGGCGGCGCAGGCGGTGGCCACCGCGGCGATGAGAACGAGGGCAAGTGCGACGGTAATCAGCTTTTTCATGGTTTTCTCTCCTTCTTTATGATGGGATTTGTGGTCAATATGTCAAGGCACGCTGCCTTGGAGACTGTGTTTCTCCCGTCACTCCCGGACGCGCTTGTCCGTCTTGCGGGAGATGTACATGCCGATGATCTGAATGAGCTGCATCAGGATGATCAGCAGGATGACGGTGACCAGCAGCACGTCGGTCTGATAGCGGTTGTAGCCGTAGCTGATGGCGATCTGGCCCAGGCCGCCGCCGCCGATGGCGCCGGACATGGCGCTGTAGCCGAGGATCGTGCCGGAGGAGATCGTCGCACCGACGATAAGCGAGGTCTTCGCCTCGGGGATGATCACCTTGAAGATGATCTCCGGGATCGAAGCGCCCATGGACTGCGCCGCCTCGATGACGCCCGGGTCAACCTCCAGCAGCGAGCTCTCGATCATGCGGGCGACGTACGGCGCAGCCGCGATGACCAGCGGAACGATCGTCGCCGTGGAGCCGTAGGCCTTGCCGGCGATCAGGCGGGTCAGCGGGATGACCAGAATCATCAGGATCAGGAACGGAATGGAGCGGAAGATGTTGACCACCGCGTCCATCACGCGGTAGATCAGCGGCCGGGGAGCGAGACCCTTGGGCGAGGTGAGCACCAGCGCAATGGCCAGCGGCAGACCCAGCAGGTACGCAAAGAGCGTCGAGACCACGGTCATGTACATCGTGTCGCGGATGCCGCCAAGCATCAACGGGACCATCTTCTCAATGGCCATCGCTGCTCACCTCCTCCACGCGCAGATTCTTGCTCTGCAGGTAATAGATGGCCTTGTCCTGCTGCAGCCTGTCCTCCGGCAGCTGCAGGATCATCTGGCCGAAGGCCTTGCCGTTCACGTCGCGGGTGTCCGCATACATGATGTTCACGGCGATGTGGCACTCCATGACCAGGCCGGCGATGATGGGCTCGCTGGAGGCGTTGCCCTCAAAGACGATGCGGATCATGCGGTCGCCCATGACGCCCGCATCCGCGCCGGACTTGCGGAAGATGAGCTTCTTGGCTGCGGCGGATTTGGGCTGGGAGAAGACCTGCTCGACCGTGCCGTTTTCCACCAGATTGCCGTTGTCGATGATGGCCACGTGCGTGCATACGCTTTCCACGACGCTCATCTCATGCGTGATGATGACGATCGTGATGCCGAGCTTCTTGTTGATGTCGCGCAGCAGGTTGAGGATCGAGGTCGTCGTCTGCGGATCCAGGGCGCTGGTCGCCTCGTCGCACAGGATGATCTTCGGGTTGGTGGACAGCGCACGGGCGATGGCCACGCGCTGCTGCTGGCCGCCGGACAATTGGCTGGGATAGTTGTGCTGGCGGTCGGTCAGGCCGACGATTTCCAGCATCTCGTCCACGCGTTTGTCGATGTCCGCCTTCTTCATGCCGGCGATCTCCATCGCGAAGGCGATGTTGCCGCGCACGTCGCGCTGCTGCAGGAGGTTGAAGTGCTGGAAGATCATGGAGACTTCCTGCCTCAGCTGGCGCAGCGCCTTGGGAGGCAGGCTTGCCAGATCCCTGCCGTCGATGACGACGTTGCCGCTGGTCGGCTTCTCCAGAAAATTGATGCAGCGCACGAGCGTCGATTTGCCCGCGCCGGACATGCCGATGATGCCGTAGATATCGCCCTGATTGATCTGAAGGTTGATGTCCTTGAGGGCGTCCACGGTCTGGGTTTTGCCCCTGAACGTCTTTGTCAGGTGCCTGAGTTCGATGAGCGCCAAGATGCGCCTCTCCTTTCGGCGGCTGGAGCCGTTTGCTTGTTGTGTGCTTTTATGCCGTTCTTGTTGACAAGGGGTATTATAGCGCATTTCTTATGCATAGGCAAACATGATTAAAGTATGGCGTAGCATAGGGAAAAGCTATGATATGGATTGAATTGCAGGGCGAGCTGTGCTATAATGAAGCCATACGGACAGGGAGGAAATGTGCATGACGCTTCAGCAGCTCAAATACGTCATCGAGGTGGCGGAGAAGGGATCGATCACCGAGGCGGCCAAGTCGCTCTTTATCGCGCAGCCCAGCCTGTCAGCGGCCATCCGGGAGCTGGAGGAGGAGATCGCCACGACGATCTTTGTGCGCAAGTCCCGCGGCATTCTGCTCACCCCCGAGGGCACGGAGTTTCTGGGCTACGCGCGCCAGGTGGTGCAGCAGGCGGCGCTGATTGAGGAAAAGTACATCGCGCGCCAGGCGGTCCGCCAGCGCTTTTCCGTCTCCACGCAGCATTACTCGTTTACCTCCAGCGCGTTCATCGAGCTGGTGCGCGCCCACAGCGATCAGGCGTACGAGTTCACCCTGCGCGAGGGCAAGACCTATGACACGATCATGGACGTCAAGAACCTGCGCAGCGAGATGGGCGTGATCTACTTGAGCGCGTTCAACGAGGCCGTCATCAGCAAGACGCTGCGCGAGGCGAATCTCGTCTTCTCCGAGCTCTTTGCCGCCCGGCCGCACATCTTCGTGGGCCGCAACAACCCGCTCGCGGGCAGGACGAGCGTCTCCATGGCCGATCTGGTGGATCTGCCGTGCCTGACCTATGAGCAGGGCGACCAGAACGCGTTTTACTATTCGGAGGAGATCCTCTCCACGCTCAACCACGACCGCAGCATCAAGGTGACGGACAAGGGCACGATCATCGACCTGATGGTCGGCACGGACGGCTACACGATCTCCTCGGGCATCTGCCCGTCCTACCTGCGCGGCGAGGACATCATCTCCATTCCGCTTCAGGTGGACGAACGCATCCGCATCGGCGTCATCACGCACAAGGACTACCGGCCCACGCCGCTGGGCCAGGAGTACCTGGACGTGCTGCACAGGATCGTGGGCGATTTGCAGACCGTTCCGGCATGAACGCGGCGCGGGAAGAAGGAAACCGCCGGACCGGCCAGAATTATATACGCAGCAGTGATCAGATGAAGCACCCAGGAGGAATGCATATGAACGAAGGAACGCGCTTTGACCTCGCGTACGAGACGATGCCCTGGCACAAGGTGGATGCGGTGGTGTTTGACATCGGCAACGTCCTCATCAAGTTTGCGCCGGATGACTTTCTGCAGCAGCTCTTCCCGGGCGACGAGGCGATGCAGGAGCACATGCTCCGCCATGTCTACAAGGGGCCGTACTGGCCGTGCTTTGACCGCGGCACGATGACCTACCGGGAGGCGGCGCAGCGCCTTCACGAGGAGGCCGGCGGCAGGGTCTGCGACTATCTGCATGCGCTGGAGGGCTGGATCGAGCTGAAGACCCCGATGGAGGAGGGCTGGCGCACGGCGCACCGCTGCAGGCGCGCGGGCAAGAAGCTCTACCTGCTCTCCAATTATCCCCGGCAGGGCTATGAGCGCCTGCGCGTCAAGTTTGCGGATGACTTCGGCGATCTGTTCGACGGCGGGATCATCTCCTGCTATGAGCATGTGATGAAGCCGGAACGCGAGATCTATCAGCTGCTGTGTGACCGCTACGGGATCGATCCGGCGCGCGCGGTGTTCATCGACGACACGCTGTGCAACGTCGAGGGCGCAAATAAATTCGGCATGCATGGCTTTCACATGCATGAAAGCGGCATGATGGATCGTTTCTTTCTATAAGATAGGATATGGAAATCAAGAAAGCTCTGGAGGAAACGAGTGATGATGAAGCGATTTGCGGCGGCGGCGCTGCTGGCGCTGCTGCTGCCGGCCTGCGCGCTGGCAGAGGACATGCTGGGCGTGCAGGTGAAGGATACGCCCGCGCCGACGGCTGAGCCGACGCAGGCCCCGCAGACGGAGGAGACCGACCTGTTTGCGCCGATCACGCAGGAGGAAATCGCCGCCGCCGGTCTGGGCGAGCGCATTCTCTGGCGCGGCATGGAGGGCGAGGATGTGAAGCTGATGCAGCGCAGGCTCTATCAGCTGGGCTATTATCTGGGCGATATCGACGGCGTGTTCGGTCTGGGCACGCGCACGGCGGTGTACGGCTTCCAGCGCACACACAAGCTGGAGAAGATCGACGGCAAGGTGGGCCCCGCGACCATCGCCATGATGTTTGCGGAGGATGCGATTGTGAAGCCGACGCCCACGCCGAGCCCGACGCCCACGCCGACGCCCACACCGGTGCCGACGCCTACGCCGGTGCCCACGCCGGTGCCGACGCCCACGCCCGATGCGTCAGGCGCGCCGTTTGCCCTCGCGCAGATGGAGCTGTACGTGGATGACGAGCCGACGACGCTGTTTGTCGGCGCTGCGGAGGACGGGGCGCTGCTCTATCCGCTGTGCGGCGTGATGGGGCATATGGGCTATGAGAGCCAGTACGCCGCCGGCAGCTGGCAGCTGACGAGCCTGGCAGGCGATCACGAGATCGCGCTGATGACCGGCGGAACGGAAGGCCTGAGCACAGGCGCGATGGGCTCCGTGGACGGCGTCATCTTCCTGACGGACGAAAACTGCCGCGTGTACGTTTACGGCGAGGAGGCCTACGTCACGGCAGGACTGCTGCAGAAGCTTGGTCTCAGCTGCCTGCTGGTGGGCGAAGTGCCGGTGATTCACCGGTAAACTCCCTCAGACTGCCTGAGGGAGAAACCATCTGAAGGATGGTGCAGGCGTCAAAGCCGCTTCTTCGGAGGCGGCTTTTTCCATGCCTGCGCAGCGCCAAGGAGAATTCGTGTTTTTCAACGGAAATGCACAATATCCATGTTGACAGCTTGTTGAATGTCGTGCTACACTTGTGCCGTTACGGACGATTGACCGACAAGAAGAATCGTCCCGGAGGAAGCATATGGCGGTACGCAAGACGATTGAAAAGGAAAACATGCTGGATAAAAAGGCACAGCAGCTCATGGCGGACAAGGACGCGGAAAGCCGCACGCGCATATTTGAGGGAACGCTCAACAAAGTGTTTACCGCCGTGCTCGTGGTCTGGGCGGTTTTCCAGCTCTGGGCCAACACCTTCGGCACGCTCGGCGCGGTGAAGCTGCGCACGGCACACATCATGTTCCTGCTGCCGCTGGCGCTGATGCTCTATCCGACGTACAAAAGGGAGCGCCGCCGCAGGAGGATGATTCCCGTGTGGGACGTCGCGCTGATCGCGGCGACGGTGGCCTGCTTTGGCTACATCCTGTGGCGCTACGACGCGCTGGCCAAGACGGGCAGGCTGAACGACACCGACGTCCTTGTCGGCGTGCTCTGCCTGCTGGTCGTCTTCGAGGCGGCACGGCGCGCCAGCGGCAACCTGGCGATCATCGCGCTGGTCTTCCTGTCGTACTTTGCGGTCTGGGGCCGCTACGTCCCCGGCACATTCGGCACGAGCGCCTTCACGCTCAAGCGCGTCATCAAGGCGCTGGTGTGGGATACTAACGGCATCCTCGGCACGGGCGCGGGCGTCTCCGCGACGTACATCTTCGTGTTCGTGCTCTTTGGCGCCTTCCTCAAGCATTCCGGCTTTTCCCAGTTCATCAACGACATCGCGCTCACGCTGGTGGGCCGCTCCCCGGGCGGCCCGGCGAAGGTGGCGGTCATCGCCTCCGCGCTGATGGGCATGATCAACGGCTCGGCCATCGCCAACGTGGCGACCACCGGCACCATCACCATCCCGCTGATGAAGAAGACCGGCTACAAGAAGGACTTTGCCGCGGCGGTGGAGGCCGTCGCCTCGACCGGCGGGCAGTTCACCCCGCCGATCATGGGCGCGGTCGGCTTTGTCATGGCGGAATTCATGGCGGTCAGCTACATGAAGGTCATGCTGGCGGCGGCGATCCCGGCGTTCCTGTATTACCTCGCGCTGATCTACTCCGTGCATCTGGAGGCCAAGCGTCTGGGCCTGTCCGGCCTGTCCCCGGAGAACATCCCGGCGGCGGGCAGGGTGCTCAGGGAGCGCGGCCACCTGCTCATCCCGCTCATCGTGCTGCTGACGCTCATGTTCATGGGCTATACGCCGCTGTTTGCGGCCATCGCAGCCATCTTTGTCACCATCCCGGTGTCCTGGCTGCGCAGGGATACCCGCATGAACCTTTCGACCATCCTCAGGGCGACGGTGGAGGGCAGCCGCAGCGCCATCGGCGTGGGCGTGAGCTGCATCATCATCGGCGTGATCATCGGCTCGGTCAACATGACCAGCCTGGGCCTCAACTTCGGCAACCTGATCCTCAAGGTCGTGGGCGAGGGCCAGCTGTTCCTGGGCGGCCTGATGGTCATGGTCATGTCCACCATCCTGGGCATGGGCGTGCCGGGCGTGGCGGCGTACGTCATCGTGTACGTCGTAGCGGTGCCGGTGCTGCGCGCCACGGGCGCGACCGAGATGGCGGCCAACATGTTCTGCCTCATCTACGCGTGCCTCTCGAACATCACGCCGCCGGTCGCGATGAGCTCCTATGTCGCCGCCGGCATCGCGGACAGCAACATGACCAAAACCTCGCTGATCGCCATGAAGCTGGGCGTCGCGGGCTTCATCCTGCCGTTCTTCTTCCTGAACAATCCGGTGCTCCTCTACGGCAGCACCGAGGGCGTGGCGCTGACGGAAACCCTGCGCGCGTTTGCCACCTCGTCGGTGGGCGTGCTGGCGCTGGCCGCCGGTCTGGCGGGCATGCCGCTTGCCAAATACAGCAAGGCGGCGACGGCGCTGCGCGTGGCCTGCCGCGCCATGCTGCTCGTGGGCGGCCTGCTGTTCGTCAACCCGTCGCTGACGACCGATATCATCGGTCTCGTGCTCATCGCGGCGGAGGTGGCCGTCGACAGGCTGCTGCTCGCCAGGGCGAACCCCATTGGGGAAGCGGCGGCGTAATCCAGTCGATTGATGCAGGGCCGGTGCGCGCTGCATCCGAAATATATCTACGATAGGAGAGGAGAATTCCCCATGAAAAAGATCCTTGCGACCGTCCTGTGCCTGTCCCTGCTGCTGAGCGCCTCCTGCGCGATGGCGGCGGACATCAACTTCGTGACCGCGGGCACCGCGTCCACGTTCTACCCGATCAGCGCGACCGTGTGCCAGCTGTGGAACGACAATATCGAGGGCATGCGCGCCGTGGCCACCCCGTCCGGCGGCGGCATCGACAACCTGAACCAGGCGTATGACGGCGAGGCCCAGATCGGCATCGCCAACGCGAACCTCGTGTACCAGGCGCAGGAGGGCCTCGCCTCCTTCGAGGGCTATGCCAACGAGAACCTGCGCATCTTCGCAGGCCTGTACATCAACCCGAACCAGGTCGTCGTGACCAAGGCCTCCGGCATCGAGAGCCTCGAGGATCTGCTTGGCAAGAAGATCTCCATCGGCGCGGCCGGCTCCACCACCGTGGACGAGGCGGCTGTCCACCTGGGCTCCATCGGCAAGACGCTCGACGACATCAAGGCCGAGTACATGGATACCTCCGCTGCCGCCGACGCGATCAGCAACAAGCTGCTGGACGGCGTGTGGATCATGGCCGGCACGCCGAACTCCGCCGTCACCCAGATCATGACCACCACGGATTCGAAGATCATGCCGATCACCGCGGAGCAGGTTGAGGCCCTGAAGGCCGACTATCCGTGGTACGCCGCCTGCGAGATCCCGGCGGGCACCTACGCCGGCCAGGACGAGGCCGTCGCGACCTCCGGCGTCAAGCTGACGCTGTTCGTCACCGCCGACGTCGACGAGGAGACCGTCTACCAGATGACCAAGGTCTTCTGGGAGAACTGGGACTACCTGACCGAGACCCACGCCGCGCTCAAGAAGGCCGACCCGAAGGAAGCCTGCAACGACGTGGCCGGCGTCGCCATTCACGAGGGCGCTGCGCGCTACTATCGTGAGATCGGCATCATGGAGTAATTACAATGCAACGACGCCCCGCCGCTCTGCGGCGGGGTTTTGCGGGCTGTGCCCAATGAAGGATGATGCACAGCTTCCCGCTGATCAAGAATATGGAGAGCATCATGAAGAAGATCGGCCTGGTCGGCATCTATTTTCCCGGCGCCTATGACGCGCTGCATCAGAACGTCCCGGAGGGCTTTGAGCTGGTCGACGCGCTCAGCCCCGAGGCGTACGGCAATCTGGCGGACTGCGAGTACCTGATCTCGCGCCTTGACATCGATCCGGACATCATCAACCACACGCCGAACGTCCGCTTCTGGCAGCGCTGGGGCGCAGGCTTTGACCATGTGGACCTCGCGGCCTGGGGCGAGCGCGGCATCCCGATCGCCACCTGCCCGGGCGTCAATTCCGGCATCGTCGCGGAGCTGGCGATCATGCTGATGCTCGCCGGCTACCGCAACCTGCTGCAGATCAACCGCGACCTGCGCAGGGGTCACTGGCCGCGCACGGAGTACTTCGACCGCTCGTACATGATCCGCGGCAAGACCGTCGGCATCCTGGGTCTGGGCCACATCGGCAAGAAGGTGGCGGCGCTGGTGTCGGCATTCGGGGCGAATGTGATCTACTACGACATCGTGCGCATGCACGAGCAGGAGGAGAAGTACGGCTACCGGTTCGTGGACATGGATACGCTCCTTGAAAAAAGCGACATCTTCACGATCCACTGCCCGCTCGATGAGACCACGCGCGGCCTGATCGGCGACGCGGAATTCGCGAGGATGAAGCCCTCCTGCATGCTCATCAACACGGCGCGCGGCCCGATTGTGGACGAGGACGCGCTGGTCAGGGCGCTTGAGACCGGCCGGATCGCAATGGCGGGCCTGGATACCTATGAGAAGGAGCCGCTGCCCAAGGATCATCCGCTGCTGACGCTTGACAACGTCGTGGCCAGCGCGCACGCAGGCGGCAACACGAAGGACAACCACATCAACATGGTGAACTACGTCTACGCCAATATCGTGAAGTTCGATCAGGGCCTGCCGCTCAACTCGGAACAGGATATCGTGAACGGACAGTATCTGAAGGCCTGAGCATACACTGGCGGGAGAACTGACACAGCTCTCCCGCTTTTCCTCTATTTGACAAGAAAAGACAACAAATCGCCGCCGTTTGCCTTTCCAAATGCCCAAGAATTTGTTAGAATACAGGCAATACGAGGCCCTGCCCTGAGGGCGGGACAAGGAGGCACGGCGTATGATTCAGTTTGGCACGGGCGGCTGGCGCGCGGTGATCGGCGACGGCTTTACCAGGGCGAATATCCGGCGTGTGGCGTGCGCGGTGGCGCGCCGCATGAAACGCGAGGGCGTGGAAAACGAGGGCTTCTGCATCGGCTATGACCGCCGCTTTCTCAGCAGGGAGAGCGCGATCTGGTTTTCCGAGGTGATGGCGGCGGAGGGTGTGAAGCTGTACTTTGTCAACCTCGCCGCGCCAACCCCGCAGATCATGTTTACCGTCAAGCACATGAACCTGCCCTACGGCGCGGCCGTGACGGCCAGCCATAACCCGGCCGTCTACAACGGCATCAAGCTGTTTACCCGCGGCGGACGCGACGCGACCGAGAATGTGACGGCGCCGCTGGCCGAGGAGGCGAACGCGCTTGATGAGGAGGACATCCGCTCGATGACATTCGAGGAGGCGCTGAGCGCGGGCTGCGTGCAATTCATCGACCCGCGCGACGCGTACCTGGATTCCATCATGGAGAAGATCGACATGGACGCCATCCGCGCGCGCAGGCCGCGCGTGGTGCTCGATCCGATGTACGGCGTAAGCCTCACGGGCCTGATGACGATCCTCTTCACCGCGCGCTGCGACGTGGACGTGATCAATGACCGCCACGACGCGTTCTTCGGCGGCCACCTGCCCGCGCCGAACCCCGATACGTTGCGCGACCTGCAGGGCGCCGTTGCGGATCATCACGCGGACCTGGGCATCGCCACCGACGGCGACGCTGACCGCCTGGGCATCATCGACGAGAAGGGAAGATACGTCTCGGCCAACGACGTGCTGGTGCTGCTGTACTACTATCTGCTCAGGTACAAGGGCTGGAAGGGCGCGGCGGTGCGCAACATCGCCACGACGCATCTGCTCGACCGCGTGGCGGAGGCCTTCGGCGAAACGTGCATTGAGGTGCCGGTGGGCTTCAAGCACATCTCTGCGGGCATGGAGGCGCACGATGCGCTCATCGGCGGCGAATCCTCCGGCGGCCTGACGGTGCGCGGCCACATCAGCGGCAAGGACGGCCTGTACGCCGCGTCGCTGCTGGTGGAGATGATCTCCGTGACGCGCAAGCCGCTCTCCGTACTGCTGGAGGAGCTCAATGACCGCTTCGGCACGCTGGTCATGGCGGAATACGACTGGGCGCTGACCGAGAGAAGCAAGGCGGAAATCCACAAGGCTCTGATGGAGCGCAGGGAGCTGCCGGACTTCGGCCTGCCCATCAGCCATGTGAGCTATCTGGACGGCTGCAAGGTGGTCTTTGCGGAGGGCTGGATCATCGCCCGTTTCTCCGGCACGGAGCCGCGCGTGCGCATCTTTGCGGAGATGCCTACCAGGGCGCAGGCACAGGAGCTGGTGCGCACGATGGCGGCGTTTTTGAAGCTGGAGTTTCACGAATGAGCGGAGTTTGCAGCGAAATTGCGCATGACGGGTAGCCACGGGCGGCAAAATCGGCTATAATGAACCCATTCAGTGAAGGAGAGAGGGGAGGGATCACGCTATGCTTTCCCAGCAGAATTTTGTCAAGGCGCTGGAGCTGGAGGTGCTCAACCCGGCGACAGAGCGCAGCCTGAAGATCACCGTGGCGGACGTCTGCCGCCCGGGCATCCAGTTTGCGGGCTATTTTGACGTGTTCGCCTACGCGCGCCCGCAGGTGATCGGCAAGACGGAGATGGCCTATCTGATGAGCCTGCCGGAGGATGTGCGCAGGGAGCGGCTGGAGCGCTATTTCTCCTACGAGATCCCCTGCATCATCATTGCGCGCGGCATGGATTGCCCGGACGTGCTGCTAGAACAGGCGCATGCGCATGAGGTGCCGCTCTACCGCACGCAGGCGGAGACGAGCGTGTTCACCAGCAAGGCCATCACCTATCTGGCCGAGGTGCTTGCCCCGCGCGTCACGCAGCACGGCGTGCTGGTGGACGTGTTCGGCGTGGGCGTGCTGATCACGGGCGAGAGCGGCGTGGGCAAGAGCGAATGTGCGCTGGAGCTGATCAAGCGCGGCCATCTGCTGGTGGCGGACGACGTGGTCGATATCGCGCGCGTGGGCCATAAGCTGCGCGGCGAGTCGCCGGAGATCGTGCGCGACTTCATGGAGCTGCGCGGCATCGGCATTGTGGATATCAAGCTCATCTTCGGCATCGGCGCGGTCATGCGCCGCAAGACGATCGACATGGTGATTCATCTGGAATTCTGGTCGCCGGGCAAGGATTACGACCGCCTGGGCAACAAGGAGCAGACGATGGACATCCTGGGCGTGGCCGTGCCGCTGATCAACGTGCCGGTGCGCTCGGGCCGCAACCTGGCGATGATCGTGGAGATTGCCGCCCGCAACTGGCGCCTCAAAAACGAGGGCTACAACGCGGTAAACGAGCTGGACCGCCGCCTGGGCGAAATGTACGGCGTGAAGAACCCGCGCGGCGAAGAGGACAACTGAAGACAATGACCTTTTTGAAAGGATGAAGCGAGATGTACTACATTGGTTTGGATGTTGGCGGCACGACGTTTAAGGCGGGCATCGTCACGGAGGAAGGCAGAATCGTGCACAAGGACGCGATGCCCACCGGCATTGAGCGCCCGTATCAGGAGATCATCGCGGACATGGCGGCGCTGTGCAGGAAGGTCGCTGCGGACGCGGGCATCGCGATGAGCGAGATCAAGTCCATCGGCGTGGGCGTGCCCGGCCTGTTTGACAACAGGACCGGCATGATTCCGTTCTGCACGAACCTGGGCTGGCACGATATCCCGTTCGTTGCGGAGATGAAAAAGCACCTGGATACGCCCGTCTACGGCGACAACGACGCGACCGTCGCCGGCCTGGCGGAGTCCGTTGCGGGTGTGAGCGCAGGCATCAAGGACTGCGTGTTTCTGACGCTGGGCACCGGCGTGGGCGGCGGCATCATCATCGACGGCAAGCCGTACTCCGGCGCGCACGGCTGCGGCTCCGAGATCGGCCACATGATGATCAGGATGGGCGGCGAACTGTGCACCTGCGGCAACTACGGCTGCTTTGAGCGCTATGCCTCCGCCACCGCGATCATCCGCGAGGCGCGCAAGGCCGTGGCGGAGCATCCGGAAAGCAGCATGATGGCGGCCTGCGGCGGCGATCCCGAGAAGATCAACGCCAAGATCGTCATCGATGCGGCCAAGGCGGGTGACGAGACCGCGAAGACCGTGTTTGACGGCTATGTCTACGGCCTGGCGGTGGGCATCATCAACATCATCAACATGATCGACCCGGAGGTCATCGTGCTGGGCGGCGGCGTGAGCGCGGCGGGCGAGTTCCTGCTGGACGCGGTGCGCGAGGCTGTCAAGCCCATGGTGTTCTTCAAGACCATGCCGTACGCGCGCATCGAGCTGGCCCAGCTGGGCAACGACGCGGGCATCATCGGCGCGGCCATGCTGGGCAGGTAAGTGAACCTCATCCGTCACGGCTTCGCCGTGCAGACCTCATCCGTCACGGCTTCGCCGTGCCACCTTCCCCATAGGGGAAGGCTGTGGGAGAGATAAGAAACCCAGCCCTCCAGCCCTCCCCTATGGGGAGAGTGCCCCGAAGGGGCGGGTGAGGTCTCGCCGCAGCGAAGGGTGCCCCGAAGGGGCGGGTGAGGTCTCGCCGCAGCGGAGGGTGCCCCGAAGGGGCGGATCAGGTTTGATGCGGACGTTATGAAGCAAAGAAGGATATCATGGTGAATCTATCCGAATTCGGCGCATGGATCACGCCGCAGCTTGAGGCGCTCGGCGGCGACACGGGCGTGTATGTCAGCAGCCTCGTCACCGGCGAGACGTTTGCGCGCGGCGCGGACAAGCCTGTCGTGGCGGCGAGCGTCATTAAAATCCCGGTGATGATCGAGGCCTTCCGCGCGCAGGCGGCGGGCGAATTGCGCCTTGACGAAATCCACGCGCTGGCCGATGCGGAGCGCATGCCCTCCTGCGGCACGCTCAAGGCGATGCACACGGGCATCGAGATGACGCTGCTGGATCTGGTCAGGCTCATGATCATCGTCAGCGACAACACCGCGACCAACATCCTCATCAGCCGCCTGGGCATCGGGCGCGTCAATGAAACGCTGCGCGCCCTGGGCTGCAGGCAGACGACGCTGCGCCGCCTGCTCTTTGACCGTTCGGCCGCAGGCCGGGGGCTGGAGAACAGCATCACCGCCGGCGAGATGGGCATGCTGCTGGAGAAGCTCTGGCGCGGGGAGATCGTCTCGCCCGAGGCCAGCGCTGCGATGCTGGAGATCCTGCTGGATCAGCGCCTGAACGGCAAGCTGCCGTTTTATCTGCACGCGCGCGGCATCCGCGTCGCGCACAAGACCGGCGAGGACACCGGCGTGACGCATGACGTGGGCATCATCTACGCCAGGGAGCCGCTGGTCGTGTGCTTTGTCGGCGAGCATGTGGATGTGCCGGCGTATGAGCGCCTGATGCAGGACGCCGCAAAGGCGCTCTGCGAATAAAACCGCATACGACGCGCCTTCTCCCATCCGGGGGAAGGCGCGCTTGCTCATATAATTTTGAAAATTTTCTAAATAGATGTTGACGGACGCGATGAACCGTCGTATAATGCATTTAGAAGATCTTCTAAATACTTTGGGAAGGAGGCGCGGTGAATGGGATTTGCGGAGACGTTCAAGGCGCTTTCGGACCCTGCGCGGCGGGAGATCCTGCTGCTGCTGCGCAAGGGCCGGCTGTCCGCAGGGGAGATCGGCAGCCACTTCGACATGACGGGCGCGACGATCTCCTATCATCTGAACGTGCTGAAAAAGGCGGATCTCGTGTTTGAAGCGCGGGAGAAGAACTTTATCTATTACGAGCTGAACACCTCCGTGGTGGAGGAGGTCATGCTCTGGCTGTCTCAGCTGAAGGGAGAATGAGGTATGAAAACGAATCTGAAGACCATGTGGCGGGAGCACAAAATGCTGCTCGTGCTGACCAGCGCCGTCATCCTGCTGCAAATGCTGGTGGGCGTGCTGCTCTGGGATCGTCTGCCGGATCCCATGGCGACGCATTTCAATTTTCACAACGAGCCGGACGGCTTTACCAGCAAGCCGTTTGCCGTGTTTGGCATGCCGCTGCTGCTGCTGGGGCTGCATTACCTGTGCCTGATGCTCAGCTGCATGTCGAATATCCAGATGCAGAACATCAGCAGCAGGGTGAAGATTCTGATGCTGATGATCATCCCGGCGGCGTCGCTGCTGGTGACGGTGCTGTGCTACGGCTACGCGCTGGGCACGCCGTTTGCCATCGACCGGATCGTCTGGGTGTTCGTCGGCGTGGTCTTCGCGCTGGTGGGCAATTACATGCCGAAGATGCGGCGCAGCACCATTGCCGGCATCCGGCTGCCATGGACGCTGGCGGACGAGGAAATCTGGAACCGCACGCACCGCTTTGCCGCACCGGTCTGGGTGCTCTGCGGGCTGCTGATGATCGTCTGCGGACTGATCGGCTCAGGGCCGATGATCCCGGTCGCGACGATCGCTGTGGTGATCGGTCTGCCCATCGCGTACTCGCTGGTCATCAACTGGAAGAAGTACCGGGCGTGACGGGAAAAACAGAAAGACAAAGGGCATGATTTCCGAAGCTGAGCGGAGATCATGCCCTTTTTGGATATGCTTGTGAATTCCTGCTTTGTGGATCAGCCCCGTTTCAATCGTAGGCTGCTGTGCAGCCTGCTCTGAAACTACGTTTTTCTTTGCTTTAGGGGAACGATGGGGGCCTCGCCCCCATACCCCCGCCTGGGGACCTGTCCCCAGACCCCTTCTTCGCTTCGCGGCGGCTTAACGTCAGTTCGCGTACTGCGCCTGGTGCAGCTCGGCGTAGAAGCCGCCCCTGGCAAGCAGCTCCTCGTGCGTGCCCTGCTCGACGACCCTGCCCTCGCGCATGACGAGGATCACGTCCGCGCTCTTGATGGTGGAGAGCCGGTGGGCGACGATGAAGGACGTGCGGCCCTGCATCATCGTGGCAAACGCGTCCTGAATCTTCAGCTCCGTGCGCGTGTCGATGGAGGAGGTCGCCTCGTCGAGGATCAGCATCGGCGGCAGGCAGAGCATGACGCGCGCGATGCACAGCAGCTGCTTCTGGCCCTGCGAGAGGCCGCCGCCGTTCTCGGTGATGACGGTTTGGTAGCCGTCCGGCAGGCGGCGGATGAAGCCGTGCGCGTGCGCGGCCTTCGCGGCGGCGATGATTTCCTCGTCCGTCGCGTCCGGCTTGCCCATGGCGATGTTGTCGCGGATCGTGCCGGCGCACAGCCAGGTATCCTGAAGCACCATGCCGATGTTCCTGCGCAGATCGCTGCGCGTGACGCGGCGCGTCTCGTGGCCGTCCACACGGATGGCGCCGGAATCCACGTCGTAAAAGCGCATCAGCAGGTTGATCATCGTGGTCTTGCCGCAGCCCGTCGGGCCGACGATGGCCACGCGCTGGCCGGGCTTCACGTTCAGCGAGAAGTGCTCGATGAGCCTGCGCTCGGGCGTGTAGGAGAAGCAGACATCGGAAAGCGCGACCTCGCCGCGCACGCTGGTCAGCGCCTCGGGCTGCTCGGGCTCGGGCGGCTGCGCCGGCTCGTCGATGAGCGCGAAGATGCGGCCCGCGCAGGCGAGCGCGTTTTGCAGCTCGGTGATGACGCCGGAGATCTCGTTGAACGGCTTGGTGTACTGGTTGGCATAGGACAGGAAGCTCGACAGCCCGCCGATGGTCAGCGTGCCGGAGATCGCGGACAGCGCGCCGCACAGCGCGACGGCGGCGTAGACCAGCGAGTTGACGAAGCGCGTGCACGGGTTGGTGAGCGAGGAGAAGAACACCGCGCGCAGCGAGCAGGCGCGCAGCCGCTCGTTGATCTCGTCAAACTGTGCGAGCGTCGCGTCCTCGCGGCCGAACGCCTGCACCAGCTTCTGCTCCAGAATCGCCTCGTCAATCAGCGCGGTCTGCTCGCCGCGGGTCTTCGACTGCAGCACGAACATGTCGTGGGTGGATTTCGCGATGAAGTTGGCCACCAGCAGCGAAACCGGCGTGATCACCACGACAGCCAGCGTGATGGCGGGATTCAGCGTGAGCATGAAGATCAGCGTGCCCGCGATCGTCATCACGCCGGTGAACAGCT
>JBJEUI010000050.1:0-3151 GCA_051883755.1 Candidatus Ventricola sp. | reverse complement strand
CTCAAGGATTATCTCGAATAATCGATGACCGAGGGGCGAAAGTCCCTCGTTTTTTCGCTGTAAGGAATGGCGCGGAATCCTGCAGCGGGCACTGAACAACGTGTCGAGTTGTTCGAACGTGGAAGCGGGCATAGCCCGCCTGTCAAGGAGGCGTGTATGGTTCAGCTGGATGAACGGCTCGGCGCCATCGCGGAGCTGGTGCTTGAGGCCGTGGAGGGCTGCGAAAGCCCCTGCACGGCGGATATCGGCTGTGATCACGGGCAGCTGACGGCGCATCTGCTCGAGCGCTGCAGCCGGCTTTCCATGATTGCCAGCGACGTGAGCGGCCCGTCCCTTGACAAGGCGAGGCGGCTGCTCGCGGCAAAGGGCCTCGGCAGCCGCGCGCAGGTTGTTCTGGCGGACGGCCTGGCAGGCATCGACCGGCCGGTGCACGCCATCGTGATTGCGGGCATGGGCGCGGAGACGATCCTGAGGATTGTCCGCGAGGGCAGGGCAAGGATCGGCAGCGCTGCGCTGATTCTGCAGGCGAACGTCGACCTGCCGCTGCTGCGCCGCGGTCTGGCCGAGATGGGCTATGCGGTGGAGCGGGAGGTTTTCTCCCACGCGGCTGGACGGCGCTATGTGACGATGCTGGCAGGAAGCGGCGAGGTGCGAAGCCTTGACGAACGCGAGGCGCTGCTGGGCACGGCGGTGCGCGGCATGGAAAACGAGGCGCAGCGGGCATACTTTGCCTGGCAGCGCGGCGTGCGCGTGCGCGAGATGGAGCAGACGGCTGCGCTTTCTTCCGACAAGGCGAAATCGCGCAGAGCGGTCAGCAGCCGGGAGCTTGAATGGATGACGGAGGCGATGAACGTGAACACGTGCACGGTAAGGGAGCTTGAGCGGCTGGTCGGAGAGATTGCGCCGTACGAGCTGGCGGAGGCATGGGACAACGTCGGGCTGCTCGTGGGACGCGCGGACAGAAGCGTCACGCGCGTGCTGACGGCGCTGGATCTGACGGATGCGGTGATTCGCGAGGCGGTTCATCTGGGCGCGCAGGCGATCGTCACGCATCATCCGATCATGATGGACGCCAGAAAACGCATGACGGACGGCGACCGCGAGGGCAGGCTGCTGCTCGCGCTGGCGGAGAACGGCATCGCGCACATCGCTGCGCACACGAACTTTGACAGCGCGCCGGGCGGCGTGAACGACACGCTGCTTGCGCAGATGGGCGCGGAGCATATCTGCGGCGAGGGCTGCATTCGCGTGGGCGAGCTGGAAGCGGGCATGACCTTCGGCGATCTGTGTGCCCGGGCGCAGAAGAAGCTGCATGCGGCGGTGCGGGCCTACGGCGCGGCGGACACGCCGGTCAGCCGGCTGGGCTGCTGCTCCGGTGCGGGCGGCAGCTGCTTTGAAGAGGCGAAGGCGCTGGGCGCGGACTGCTTCATCACCGGCGAGATCAAGCATCACATCGCGCTCGAAGCGATGGACAGCGGGGTGTGCGTCATCGAGGCGGGACACTTCGAAACGGAAAATCCTGCCTGTGAAGTGATGGCGAACGCTTTACAAAATGCCTGTGATGCGCTAAAATATAATGTAACGGTTTTTTGCTCCAAGGGAAATCCCTTTGGGCGTTGATGATAAGGAGGGCCTTATTTTGCAGCAGTACGAACTTTTGTGGCAGTACCAGCAGGTCGATATGGAGCTGGATCAGTATGAGAAGGAGATGCGCGCAAGCAGCAACCGCAAGGAGCTGCTCAAGCACCGCGAATTCCTGCTGGAACAGCAGAACGTCCTCAAGAAGATCGAGGCGGACGTGGAGATCATGAGCGACCGTATGGAAGCGCTGGCGGACGAGATCACGCGCCTGAACGGCTCTGTGGCCGAGGCGACGGCGAACTTTGAGGCGAACCGTCCGCAGGATCTCGAGGAGGCGAAGAAGCAGATCGCATCCATCCAGAAGCTGCTGACCACCATCTCCCGCTATGAGGCGGAGCTGGCCAAGATGCGCAAGGACAGCGAAGCGCGCGACCGCCAGCAGCGCGAGGTGCGCGTGCGCGCCGCCAAGGCCCGCGCGGAGTTTGACCGCATCAAGGTCATCTACGACGAGGAGTTCAAGGTGGCTTCCGTCAAGCTCGAGGAGCTCAAAAAGAAGGTGGCGAAGGAGGCTGAGGGCATCGATCCGGCGATGATCGAGAAGTATAAGTCGATCAAGCGCCACGCGGCGATGCCCATTACGCGCCTGCATGACGACCGCTGCGGCGGCTGCAACATGCAGCTGTCTGCCGCGGACAAGGACAAGGTGCGCGGCGGTCAGCCGTATGTGGAGTGCGAAAACTGCGGCCGCATCATCCTGGTCAAATAAGCAGAGAGGGGGAGAAATCCCTCTTTCTTAATTCTGCTTGAGGATCGGCATCCGGAGGGAGGAAGGTCATGGATCTCACTGCACAGATTGACGCGTTTTTTGCCGGGAAGCCTGCGCAGTGGGCGCTGTTTGAGGTGCTGCGCTCGCGCGTGCTGGCGCGCTGTCCGGACACGGGCCTGCGCGTGATGAAGACGTGCATCGCCTTCGATGATCCCAAACCCTATCTGTACGTCTCCTTCCCGCCCGGAAAGCACAGGGATGGGCTGTGGCTGAGCATCAGCCTGCGGGAGGCAGCGGATCATCCGCGGTTTCAGATGGTGGTGCCTGTTTCCAAAGCGCGCTGTACCGCGCACATCCATCTCCGGGACGCGGATGCCGTCGACGAAGAGCTGCTGGCGCTGATTGCAGGCTCCCGTCGTTGACAAGCGGGGAGAAATGTGATATAATCCGATCGTTTGTGAGGCTGCCGGGCGGCCGCGCGCCGAAAGGTGTGAGGAAAGTCCGAGCTGCATAGGGCAGGGTGCCGGGTAACGCCCGGCGGGGGTGACCCCAGGGAAAGTGCAACAGAGAGATACCGCATGCCGCAAGGCGTGTAAGGGTGGAAAGGTGAGGTAAGAGCTCACCCGCGGCCTGGCGACTCGTCCGCGATGTAAACCCCACTCGCAGCAAGAAACGAAAGAGCGTTTGAGACGGCCCGTCGAGCTCTCAGGATTTCGCTTGAACCCGCTGGCAACAGCGGGTCTAGATAGATGACCGCCGATTACAGAACTCGGCTTACAGGCAACGCTCACAGACATTTTTGAA
>JBJEUI010000049.1:0-3152 GCA_051883755.1 Candidatus Ventricola sp. | reverse complement strand
CCGGACTTGGCCGCGCGCTTGATGTTGTCGGAGAACGGGAAGAACGCGTCGGAGCCGAGCGCGACATTCGTCTGCGCGGCGAGGAAGGCGGCCTTGTCTTCAGCCGTCAGCGGCGCGGGCTGCTCGGTGAAGTAGTTCTGCCAGATGCCCTCGGCGCAGACGTCCTCTTCGTTGCCGTTGATGTAGCTGTCGATCACGTTGTCGCGGTCGGCGCGGCCCATGCCCGGGCGGAACGGCAGCGCGAGCGTCTTGGGATGCTGGCGCAGGAACCAGGTGTCCGCCTTGGTGCCCGCCAGACGCGTGCAGTGGATGCGGGACTGCTGGCCCGCGCCCACGCCGATGGCCTGGCCGTCGTACGCATAGCAGACGGAGTTGGACTGGGTGTACTTGAGGGTGATCAGCGCGACGATCAGGTCGATCTTCGCGTCCTGCGGGAGCTCCCTGTTCTCGGTGACGATGTTCTCAAGGAGCGCCTCGTCGATCCTGAAGTTGTTGCGGCCCTGCTCGAAGGTCACGCCGAAGACCTGCTTGGTCTCCTGCGCAGCCGGGACGTAGCCCTCGTCGATGGCGACGATGTTGTAGGCGCCCTTGCGCTTCTTTTTGAGGATCTCCAGCGCTTCCGGCTCGTAGCCCGGGGCGATCACGCCGTCGCTGACCTCACGGGAGATCAGCTTCGCGGTGGTCACGTCGCACACGTCGGAGAGCGCAACCCAGTCGCCGAAGGAGCACATGCGGTCCGTGCCGCGGGCGCGGGCATAGGCGCAGGCCAGCGGGGATTCGTCAAGACCCGGCACGTCGTCCACAAAGCAGGCCTTCTTCAGGTTCTCCGGCAGCACGCGGCCGATGGCGGCGGAGGTGGGGGAGACATGCTTGAAGGAGGTCACGGCGCACAGGCCGGTCGCCTCCTTGAGCTCCTTGACCAGCTGCCAGGAGTTGAGCGCGTCCAGGAAGTTGATGTAGCCCGGACGGCCGTTGAGGATGGTGATGGGCAGATCGCTGCCGTCCTTCATGTAGATCTTGGCCGGCTTCTGATTCGGATTGCAGCCGTACTTCAGTTCAAACTCTTTCATTGTCTTCTCTCCTTCTTCTGCGGATCAGACCCGTTTCAATTGCAGGCTGCTGTACAGCCTGCTCTGAAACTACATTGTTTCAGATTATGGGGGAGACGTTGGGGCAGCTGCCCCAAACCCTGCCTGAGGGATGTTATCCCTCAGACTCCCTTCTTCGCTTCGCGCGGTTGAAAGCATTTTGGATTACTTATTCTTGTTGACCATGCGGCTCTCCACCGCGCCGGTTGCAAGGTCGGTATAGCGGACATACAGGGAGATCCTGTTCTCCTCGTCCAGCGCGTTCCACAGATCTGTGGTGAACGCATCGATATCGTCCGCCATCGCGACGCGCTCCGGCTCGCCCTGGAAGGTCGGGATCGGGTTGCCGTCGCAGACGTAGGTGTGGATGAAGTGGCCCAGGCCCGCGCAGGAGCCGTAGGAGAAGGTGTAGCGGTTGCAGAAGGTGCCTGCCGCGTCGCCGGACTTGAGGATGCTCATCTCGTAGGTGAAGTCGTTCCCTTCGAAGGTGAGCATGCCGCTGATGCGCGGGGTGAGGTTCGGCGCGTCCGGCTCAAATTCACGGCTGGTGAGCGCCTGGGAAAAGCTCTTGCCCGCGGCGAGACCGTCGTAGATGGTGTCGGTCTGGTTGCCGTTGGTGACGATCAGCTTGTTTTCGTAGCTGCGCACGGCGGCGTAGATGATCAGGGACGGATCCTCGACCTTGGAGGCGTCAAACGGCTCGGTGAAGATCTCGCCGCTTCGCTCGGTGAAGACGCGGTTGCGGCTGTTGGCGCTGCGGCCCATGATGAAGTACGCGATGGCGGCCTTTTTGCCATCCGGCGTCTTGCCGATGACGATGCCGCGGCCCGGATAGCGGTTGCCCTCAAGGCGCTCGGAGAGGGTCTTGATCTCGTAGATGTTCATCTTATTTGCTCCTCCTGATTTCTTCGGACACCAGTTCCACGGCCTGCGGAAGCAGCTTCCACTCGGCCTGCTCCATCACGCGGCGCTGAAGGATTTCGGGCGTGTCGCCCGCCCGTACCTCCACGGCCTTCTGCAGGATGATCTCGCCGCCGTCGGGAATCTCGTTGACAAAGTGGACGGTCGCGCCGGTCAGCTTCACGCCGCGGGAGAGCGCGGCCTCGTGCACGCGCAGACCGTAGAAGCCCTCGCCGCAGAACGCGGGGATGAGGGAGGGATGGATGTTGAGGATGCGGCGCGGATACCTGCGGGTGAAGTCCTCGCTGAGGATCGTCAGGAAGCCCGCGAGCACGATCAGGTCGATCTGATACTCTTCAAGCGCTGCGTACAGCTTTTCCTCAAATGCCTCCTGCGTGCTGCCCTTTTTGGCGATCACGACGGAGGGAATGCCGGCCTTGTAGGCGCGCTCGAGCGCGTACACGCCCGGGCGGGAGGCAACCACCAGCGCGATCTCGCCCGCCTGCAGGTTGGCGTCAATCAGCGCCTGCAGGTTGGTGCCGCCGCCGGAAACGAGAACGGCAATACGGGTCTTCATTCGAGAACCACCTTTTCCTCACCGGCGATGATGTCGCCGATGACGTACGCGTCCACGCCGTTGTCCTTCAGGATGGACAGCGCGGTCTCCGCCTGCGCGGCGGGCACCACGACGCTCATGCCCACGCCCATGTTGTAGGTGTTGAACATGTCGCGCTCGGGGATGCTGCCCCACTTGGCGATCATGTCAAAGATCGGCAGAACCTTCACGGCGCTCTTGTCGATGCGGGCGCACAGGCCGTCCGGGATGGAGCGCGGGATGTTCTCGTAGAAGCCGCCGCCGGTGATGTGGCTGATGCCCTTGACGTCGACCTGCTCAAGCAGCGCCAGAACGGGCTTGACGTAGATCCTGGTCGGGGTCAGCAGGGTCTCGGCGATGGTCTTGCCGCCCAGCTCCTCGCGCGGGACGTAGAGCTCGGGGTTGTTGTTGTCGATGTCAAAGACCTTGCGGCACAGGGAGAAGCCGTTAGTGTGAATGCCGGTGGACGGCAGCGCGATGACCACGTCGCCTGCTTCCATGCGGTCCTTGTCAAGGATCTTCTTCTTGTCCACGATGCCCACGGCGAAGCCGGCCAGGTCGTAGTCCTC
>JBJEUI010000048.1:0-3166 GCA_051883755.1 Candidatus Ventricola sp. | reverse complement strand
CCCTCACCGAGGTGCAGAAGATTCAGCGCGAGGGCGCCCAGAAGCGCGCCGAGGCCTCCATCGAGCTGGGCCGTCTGGAGAAGCAGCTGCGCGACAAGGTGCTGGAGATCAACAACAACTGATGCGCGCGGCTTCACGCCGAACCCAAACGCAAAGGCCGCAGAGCAAAATTGCTTTGCGGCCCTTTTTTCACCCCTTGGAATTGCGCAAATCTTTCGGCGGGCACGACCCGCTTTTCAGGAGACAAGCATGGTCAGCAAGAAGAAGCTCTATGCGCCGGTCAAGCCCGCGCGCAGCTACGAGGAGCAGGCACAGCGTTTGCTCGAGGTGCACAACCTGAGCGTGGAGAACACCGACCGCGCGCGCCACATCCTCTCCACCGTCAATTACTACCGCCTGACCACCTACGGCAAACATCTGCGCCGGGCGGACGACCCGGAGAAGTTCATCGACGGCGTGACGCTTGATGATCTGTACGATCTGTATCAGTTCGACATGGGCCTGCGTCATCAGCTGCTGCCGGTGCTGGAGTTCTTCGAGGTGCAGCTGCGCGCCAAAGTATCGTATCATCTGGCGATGACCTACGGCTCTGCCGGCTACGCAAACGCCGCCAACTTCCGTCTGGACAAGGCCTCCCAGGGCATGCACAAGAACCTGATGAACAAGTTCCGCGTCGAGGTCCGGCATCTGGATGATCTGGCCTTTGTGCGCCATCATCAGATCAAGTACGGCGGCAAGTTCCCGGTCTGGGCGGCGGTGGAGCTGTTCTCCTTCGGCATGCTCGCACAGCTCTTTGCCATCCTCATCGAGGACGACCAGTGGGCCGTCAGCCGGGAGTACCGTCTCACGCCGCAGGAGCTGAGCGCGCTCATCACTTCGTCGGTGGACGTGCGCAACATCTGCGCGCACTATGCCCGGCTGTACAACCAGACCCTCGACGACCACCCCATCCTGCCGCCGCAGCTCGCCGCCTACGACAGCGACTATGTCTTTCCCGTCATTCTCTCGCTCAAGACCGTCGCCGGCGGCCACCGGGTCTATGGCGACATGATCCGCGGCATCGCGCAGCTCGAGCAGACGTATCCCCAGGCCAACCTCGCCCTGTGCGGCTTCCCGCCGGACTGGGAGGATGTGCTCAGGAACGCGTAATACTAATTTGCAGTTAAAATGCCCAACAGAGCGCATCAGATTTTTCGCTCTGACGAAGCCAAGTGCAGTGAGGCGTACTGGAGGTACGTTGAACGGAACGAGGCAAAGTCAGGGCGGAAAAGATGGTGCGCGGATTGGGTCATTTTAACAAGAATTAGTATAACCTCACTCAACCTTCGGGCGCCCTCTCAGGCCTTCCCCCCTTGGGGAAGGTGGCATGCCGAAGGCATGACGGATGAGGTCCCCGTCCGCAGGCGGATGATTTCCCCAGGTTCCTCTTCACCCACGAAAAAAGCTGCGGGTTTTCGCCCCGCAGCTTTTTCATATCCAATCAATCAGAACTCGGAAATAATCTCCGTCCAGATCTGGTCATAGAGCTTGGTGTCGTCGCCCAGATAGCGGAAGACCTGGCACTTGTCCAGCACCTCCTGCGGCGGGTTGTTGACCGGAGAAGCGTTGTACTCCTCCTCGCCCAGAAGCTCGATAGCCGCCTGGTTGGGGATCGCGTAGCCGACGTACTCGTAGTTCCTGGCGGCGATGTCCGCGCGGCACATGAAGTCGATGAACTTCTCCGCGCCGGAGACGTTGCGCGCGTTGGCCGGGATGCAGATGGAGTCGTAGAAAATGTTGCTGCCCTCCTGCGGCACGACGTAGTCAAGCTCGTCGCTCTCGCTCATGCAGAAGGTCGCGTCGCCGCTCCACACCAGCGCCACAGCGGCCTCACCGCCGACCATCTTGTCCTTCACCTCGTCCACGACGTAGGCCAGCACCATCGGCTTCTGCTCGATAAGCAGGTTTTTGGCGTCCTCCAGATCCGCCGGATCGACGGAGTTGAGGTCATGGCCCGCCATCACCAGCGCGATGGCCAGCGTGTCGCGCGGGGAGTTGAGCATCAGCATGTCCATGGTGTAGGTCTCGTCCATCAGCGTATCCCAGCTGGTGGGCGCTTCCTCGACCATCTCCTTGTTGTACAGGATGCCCATCGTGCCCCAGGTGTAGGGGATGGAGTAGGCGGCCTCCGGGTCATAGTCCTCGTGCAGGAAGCGCTCGTCGATGTTCGCCGCGTTGGGAATGTTGTCCCAGTTGATCTTCTGCAGCAGATTCTCCTGAATCATGCGCTCGATCATGTAGTCGCTGGGGAAGATGACGTCGTAGCTCGAGCCGCCCATGGCGATCTTCGCATACATGTCCTCGTTGGTCTCAAACGTCTCGTAGATGACCTTGATGCCGGTCTCTTCCTCAAAGAGGTCGAGCACCTCGACGTCGATGTAGTCGCCCCAGTTGTAGACGTTGATCGTCTCCTGCGCCAGCGCGAGCACCGGGCACAGCAGGGCGAGACACAGAACCAGCCAGAACCATTTCTTCATTTCTTCATGCTCCTTTATGATGGAATAATACGTTAGGGCTGCCGCCCTAAAACCTGCTTGGGGCTCTGCCCCAACCCCCGCAAGGGACATTGTCCCTTGACCCTTCTTCGCTTCGCGCATGCGAACAAGAGTGGGCGGGAATCAGTACGGAATACGGACATTCTCGACCTTCTTCTTGCTGCGCGGGTCTTTGCGCAGATCCTGCAGGTTGATGCCGATGAGCAGCACGAACACGCAGGCGAAGATGATCGTGGACAGCGCATTGATCTTGGGCGAGATGCCGCGCTTGGCCATGGTATAGATGGTGATGGACAGGTTGCTCACGCCGGAGCCGGTCGTAAAGAAGCTGACCACGAAGTCGTCGATGGACATCGTCAGCGCCATGATGAAGCCGGAGAACACACCGGGCATGATGTCCGGCAGGATCACGCGCAGGAAGCCCTGCATGGGCGTCGCGCCCAGGTCCTGCGCGGCCTCGGCCAGATTGGGGTCAAGCTGGCGCAGCTTGGGCAGCACGCTGAGCACCACATACGGCACGCAGAACGCGATGTGCGAGAGCAGCAGCGTGAGATACCCCAGCTGAATGCGCGCCATGGCGTACAGCAGCATCAGCGATACGCCGGTGACGACCTCGGAGTTGAGCATCGGCA
>JBJEUI010000047.1:0-3220 GCA_051883755.1 Candidatus Ventricola sp. | reverse complement strand
ACGGGCCGGTTTGCTTTCGCGCGGGCGAGGGCGTGGGCGTCATCACGAGGCCCGGACTCAAGCTGCCCGTGGGCGAGGCTGCAATCAACCCCGTGCCGCGGGAGATGATCCGGCAGGCGGTGCGCAGCGTGTTTCCTACCCGGGCGGTAGAGGTGACGGTGGGCATCACGGGCGGCAGAGCGCTGGCGCTCAAGACGTTCAATCCGCGTCTCGGCGTGGAGGGCGGGCTTTCGATTCTGGGCACGACGGGTGTCGTGCGCCCGATGAGCGAGGACGCGCTCGTGGAGACTATCCGTCTGGAGCTGTCCATGCGACGCGCGGGCGGTGCAGAAGTGGTGGCGCTCGTCTTCGGCAGCCAGGGAGAGGCGGCGCTTGCGCGGCTGTGCCCGGAGATGCCGGCGGTGCAGATCAGCAACTTCGTGGGCGCGGCGCTGGATACGGCAGCGGAGCTGGGCTTTGGCCGGGTGCTGCTGGCGGGGCAGCCGGGCAAGCTGGTCAAGGTCGCCGGGGGCAGCATGCAGACGCACAGCCGCTATGGCGACGGGCGGCGGGAGACGCTGATCGCGCATCTGGCGCGGATGTGTGCGCCGCCTTCTCTCCTTGAAGCCGTTTGGGCAAGCACGACGCTGGACGGTGTGATTGCGGAAATCGGGGCGGCGGGCTATGCCTGCGTGTGGGAGCGCCTGTGCCGCGAGGCCTCGGCGTATGGCATGGCGCGCGTGCGCGGTGCGCTGCCTGTGGATACGATGATGCTGAACGCGAAGGGCCGGGTGCTTGGCGCATACCGCGTCCCGGATGGAGAGGAGGAGCGCCCATGAAGCCGATGGACATCGAGAAAAGGAGCATGGAGATCATCGAATCGGAGCTTACCGTCGAGCTTGATCCGCAGATCAAACCGATCGTCAAGCGCGTCATCCATGCGACGGCGGATTTTTCCTTCGCGGAGAGCCTGCACTTTTCGGCAGGCGTCGTGCCCCTCATGCGGCGGATGCTGAAAAGCGGCGCGACGGTCGTGACGGATACGAACATGGCGCTTGCCGGCATCAGCAAGCCGTCGCTTGCGCGTGTCGGCGCGCATGCGCTTTGCCTGATGGCGGAGGAGTCCGTCGCGGCGGAGGCGGCGCAGCGGGGAATCACGCGCGCGCAGGTGAGCTGTGAGCGGGCGCTTGCCCTGCCCGGGCCGAAGCTGCTGGTCTGCGGCAACGCGCCGACGTTTCTCTTTCCGCTGCTTGAGCGGAAGGATGAAGCGGAGCTGGCGGTGATCGGCGTGCCGGTCGGCTTTGTGAACGTCGTGGAAGCAAAGCAGCGGCTCTGGGAGAGCGGCATCCCCTGCATCACGGCGCTGGGCAGGCGCGGAGGAAGCAACGTAGCGGCGGCGATTGTCAACGCGCTGCTCTACGGCATCGAGGGGGCGCGTGCATGAACAGAATCCTGATCGCGGGCACAGGCAGCGGCTGCGGCAAGACGACAGCTTCCCTGCTGCTCATGGCCCTGCTGCGCGAGCACGGCCTGCGCGTCGCCCCGTACAAGGTCGGCCCGGATTACATCGATCCGGGCTTTCACCGCGCGGTGTGTGGCAGGCCGTCGCACAATCTGGATACGTTCCTGATGGAGCGGGAGGACATCCTGTCCCTGCTTCATGCGGACGCGGACGTCGCGGTCATCGAGGGCGTGATGGGCTATTACGACGGGCTGGACGCACGCACGCTGCGCTGCTCGACCTGGGAAATGGCGAGGCTGACGCGCACACCCGTGCTGCTGGTGGTGGACGCCTCCGGCGGCGCGGCGAGCGTGGCGGCGCAGGTCAAGGGCTTCATGACGCTGCGGGAGGACAGCGGTCTGGCGGGCGTGCTCGTCAACCGCGTCTCCGGCGCGGGGCACTACGCGCGGGTCAGCGAGGCGGTGCGCCTCTACACGGGCCTGCCGTGCGTGGGCTATATCCCCAAAAACACGAGGCTTGACTTTCCCAGCCGCCATCTGGGGCTGATTCCTGCAGACGAGACGCCGGACGCCGTACAGCGCATCCGGCAGGCGGCCGGGGCGCTTCGCGAGACGGTGGATGTGCCGCTGCTGCTGCAGCTGATGCAGCAAGCGCCGGAGCTGCCGCAGGGACGCAGAGAGGTTGCGCGGCTTGACCGGCCGTTTCGCCTCGCCGTCGCGCGGGATGAGGCGTTCAGCTTCTACTACCAGGCCAACCTCAATCTGCTTGAGCGGATGGGCATGAATCTGGTATACTTTTCTCCGCTGTGCGATGCGGCGCTGCCTGTGGGAGTGGACGGGCTGTATCTGGGCGGCGGCTTCCCGGAGGTCTTTGCCCGGACACTGTCGGACAATCAGGCGATGCGCGAAAGCGTCCGCGAAGCGCTGGAGGGCGGCCTGCCCTGCTATGCGGAATGCGGCGGGCTGCTGTATCTGTCTCAAGAGATCGACGGTGTGCCGATGGTGGGCTTTCTGCCTGCCCGCTGCCGGATGACGGAGCGCCTTCAGCGCTTTGGCTATGTGCAGGTGGAGGACAGAACGGGGCTGTGCTTTCCGGCGCACGAATTCCATCACGCCGCGGCGGAGCCGCTTGATGGCGCGCGCATGGCATACACTGTGCGCAAGGCAGGCGCGCCGCAGAAGACATGGGCCTGCGGCTTTGAAAGAAAGCGGACACTGGCGGCGTTTGCCCATGCGCACTTTCTGTCCCATCCTGAGCTGGTGAGGAGGTTCTGGGGATGAAGCACGGGGGAAATGTCTGGGAGGAGGGAAGACCCTCCGACTGGCTGGACTTTTCGGCCAATCTGCGCCCGGAGGGTACGCCGGATTGGGTGATGCGCGCCATGCAGGCGGCGCTTTGCAATGCGCGGTATTACCCGGACCGCGCGATGCGCGCCGCGCGCGCGGGGCTGGCAGTCTATGCGGGCGTGCCCGAGGCGTGCATCCTGCCCACGGCAGGTGGCGTGGCTGCCATTGACGCCTGCATCGCGCTGCATCCGGGGCGCGTGCGCACGGAGGCACCGGCGTTTGGCGAGTACGCTGAGCGCGCCGCCGCCCATCACAGGGAGCACGCTCTTTGGGACGGCTGCTTCGCATCCGGCGATCTGCTGATGATCGGCAACCCGAACAACCCGACGGGCAGCGCGCGCAGCCGGGAGGAGATCCTTGCGCTGCACGCACAGGCGATGCGCAGCGGCGCGGCGCTGGCGGTCGATGAGGCGTTCATCGACTTCTGCCCGGA
>JBJEUI010000046.1:0-3236 GCA_051883755.1 Candidatus Ventricola sp. | reverse complement strand
TCTTCTCTCGGAGATATTCTTCCTCTGCCATCTGCTTAACTAAATGACATTGGATTGTTGTCCCGGCCTTTTCGTTTTGCAAATGGTTTTGCTTAAGGATGCTAAAGTGAACGAGGACCTCATCCGCCCTTCGGGCACCTTCCCCATAGGGGAAGGCAAAGTTTGTTGAAGACTTTGCAGTAAATCAGCCTTCCCCTCTGGGGAAGGTGGCTTGCCGCAGGCAAGTCGGATGAGGTCTTTCGTGAACAATAGCTCCCTTTAGTAAAGCAACCCTCACTTTTTCTCAATCTGATTCAACTTCTCATTGAGCTCGAGCAGCTGCTCCTTCGTGAGCTTCACATCCATCGAGCCCATCAGGCTGGTCAGGCGCAGCACGGTAAACCCGCCCATCATCTTCATCATGTCCGGGGTCATCTCAAAGCCCATGGCCTTCTGATGCATCATGGACTGCATCAGGCTGCCGAAGAGCGCGCTGCCCTCCTTCGATTTGAGGATGTCGCTCAGCTTGTCGTTCAGCGAGTAATGGCCCTCGACCTCGGTGATGTCAAACCAGTTGAGCACCGCGCCCTTGTCCCGCAGGCGGTATGCCTCGTTGAACGTCTCCACCTTGCGGATCTCGCTCTCGTCGGTGCAGTGGCCCGCGACGGCGCGCAGATGCGTCAGGCCCGTGTTGGGCACGTCAAAGCGGAAGAAGTGATCCTCCGCGCGCTTTTTGCCCAGGGACTTGCCGTTTGCAAACAGCTCGACCTCCGGCTGGTTGGAATAGACGGTCACCTTCGTCACGTCCTCCACGCGCTCGACGTAGCGCTTGCCGCCAATGTGCACGAACGGATCGTCCGACAGCCAGGCCTTGTAGGCGTAGAACGCGTCCTTCTTGTACCTGCGGTCAAACGTCACCAGGCCCTTGTGGTTCTGGCCGTTCTCGCCGCCCTCCGCGCGGTTGTCCGCGCCGAAGTCGAACATGTTCCAGACGTGCGTCGCCCAGAGGTACTTGCGCGTGAAGAGCTGCTTGATGAGCTCCTCGTGGTAGTACGCCTGGTATTCCTCGGTGTAATCGCCCTGCGTGGGGTTGGAGCTGTGCCAGTTCAGCGCCTCGCAGCCGTACTCGGACACGCCCACCGGGATGTCCGGCAGCTCCGCGTGGAACCTGTCAAACCACGGGCCGTTCATGCTCGTGTCGCCGCCGTACCAGCCAAAGTAGTGGTTGTAGGACACCACGTCCGGAATTTTGACGTAGTCCGCGTGCATGTCGCACATGGACAGCACCGCGATGGTCGTCAGGCGGGTCTTGTCCATCTCGTGGCACAGGTCGTTGAGGATGCGGTGATTTTCGAGCAGGTCGGGATCCTCCGCGCCCTTCATGGTGATCTCGTTGGACAGGCCCCAGACGACGATGGACGGATGGTTGTAGTTCTGGACGATGAGCTCCTTCATCTGGGCAATCGTGTTCTCTCGCCCGAGAGGCATGTGCTGGGAGATGTAGGGAATCTCCGCCCAGACGACCATGCCGTATGCATCGCACAGGTCGTAGAAGTATTGATCGTGCTGATAGTGCGCCAGACGGATGGTGTTCGCGCCCATCTCGGCGATCAGCTCCATGTCCTCGCGGTGGTGCTCCGGGAGCAGCGCGTTGCCCACGCCCCAGCGGTCCTGATGGCGGGACACGCCGCGCAGTGGATAGCTTTCGCCGTTGAGGATGAAGCCCTCGTTGGGATCGATGGCAAACGTCCGGCAGCCAAAGCGCGCGGATACGCTGTCCAGCACGGTTTCGCCGTCCTTCAGCTCGACCTCTGCGGTGTACAGGTACGGATCCCTGCGGCCGTGCCACAGGTGTACGTCCGGAATGACGGCGTCAAACGCGGTCTGGGCGGCTGGCGTCTCGGCTTGGGCAACGATGCTGCCGTCCGCATCCCTGAGGGCATAGCGCAGCGTCTGGCCTTCCCTGGCGCCCGTCAGGTAGACCTGCGTGGTGACGCGCGCATCCCTGCCCTGCACAACCGGCGTGACCGCGATGCCCGGGCCGCCGAAGTGCATCAGGTCAAAGTGAGCATCCGGCACGCCGATCAGATTCACATCGCGGTAGAGGCCGCCGTAGAACGTGAAGTCCGCCATCTGCGGGTAGACGCTGTCGTTTGGCGCGTTGTCCACCATCACGACGATCAGCGTGTGGCCGGTGCGGCTGACGCTGTCGGTCACGTCCACGCGCCAGGTGGAGTAGCCGCCGTCGTGATGAGCGAGGTGTTTGCCGCCCACATACACGTCCGCGGAGGAGTTTGCGCCGCGGATTTCCAGAAACAGCTTTTCCCCCTCCGGCAGCTCCTCGAAGGAGAGGCTCTTCATGTAGGCGCAGGTGCCGCGGAAGTAATCCCCGCCTCCGTCCTGGCCGTCGATGGCGTTGTAGGTGTGCGGCAGATTGACATAGTAGGCCGGCGCGGGCATGGCGGAGGGGACGCCCTGCGGCGCCATGACAAAGGCCCATTTGCGGTTGAGGTTGACGACTTGTCGCATGGAATACAATCCTTTCTTGAAAGAACCCGTCTCAATCGCAGGATGCTTCGCATCCTGCTCTGAGACTGCTTTTTCTTCGTTTTTATGGGGATACGTTAGGGCTGCCTCCCAAACCTGCTCGGGGACATTATCCCCCTTCTTCGCTTCGCGCGCCTGAAAGCATTTTATCATAGGGACGGATAGGCGTCCTTTTTTCATTTTCCCCGGTCAGTTCTATTCTGCGTGCTTTTGCTTCAGCTTTGCGATGTTTTCATCCACCTGCCGCTTGTGCAGCGGATACCACAGCCACAGCACCAGCGCCAGCAGGAAGAAGCCCAGCGCCGGCACGAGCGTGGTGATGGCGAAGATGCCGCTTTGCACCTCGGGCGTCTGTCCGCTGGCTGAGCCTGCAGCGTAGCCAATCGCCGTCAGCAGCCATCCGGTCAGACCGGCGGCGGCCGCCTGTCCCAGCTTGCGCGCAAAGGAATACAGCGCGTAGACGGAGCCATCCTCGCGCACGCCGTTTTGCAGCTCGGCGTAGTCGATGACGTCGGTGATCAGCGCCCAGGACACCATGGTGAACATGCCCAGCCCCAGCCAGCCCAGCGTCTGCAGGCCCACGAACACCCAGACGCTCTGCGGCCGCAGAAAATACGTCGCTACGCTGATCACGCCCGCGAACGCACTGGAGGCTGCGCTGACCTCCGCCTTGCCAAAGCGCGCGGCGAGCGGCTTGGCCAGCGCCGCGG
>JBJEUI010000045.1:0-3237 GCA_051883755.1 Candidatus Ventricola sp. | reverse complement strand
AAATCCGGTTTCTCAGCTATTGCTAAGAAACCGGATTGGCGGAGAGTTAGGGATTTGAACCCTAGGTGGGGTATCAGCCCACGAAAAAACGCTCTAAAAACAACGCAATATCAGAAAAACTGAATAAGCGTGTCACCGACCGTGTCAACGCGTTTGACATGCTTACTTCTTATCAGTATTCTTCCCCCCGTGCGCCACATCGAGGATGGTCCTCAGCAGCGGCACATTCAGCCCCAGCAGCTCGAAGTTCTCCAGCAGGCTGACCAGCTCCGTGGCGATGACATACGTCATGGCCGCCGTGCCGACGCCCTCCATGCCCAGCGGCGTGCCGGCGTAGATGCACACCAGTACGACCAGCCACTCGGCGCCCTTCTTGATGATGCCTTCCAGCATCGCACGGCTGCTCACCTTGCCGCTCTCGCTCTTCTGGCTCTTGCCCAGCACCGCGCACGCAAGACCGGTCACGATGTCCGCCGCCTGCACAATCATCACGGCCTGCGCCAGGGCGGGCAGGCCCGTCCAGAAGCTGAGCACCACGCCCACGCACGCGCCGATCCAGCCCCAGACGTCGCTGGCAAAGTCCTTGAGCCATTCAGCCATCGTATAAAAGAGATTCATTCGTTCTTCCTCCTGCTGTCGCTTGTTTTTGTTCCAATCGCTTGTTCCTCAGTCGATGCTCCCGATCAACACCCGCCAGTCCCCGACCGGGCAGAAGTGGTTGTCCGCCGAATCGATGATCGTGATCTTCGTTGCCTCCGTCCCTGCGGTCTCCGTGTACGCGCCCAGATAGCTGCCGTCCACGTAGCCGCTGCCGCTGTCGCCGTAGACAATGCGCCGCCAGCCGTTGTCAAACTCCTCCAGAACCGTCACGACCGCGCCCTCGCCGAGCCGACCGATCCGCGCGCCGCCGATCCCCGGTTCATCACGCACGTTCAGGCTGCTGGCCGCGACCTTCATCTGATATGCTTCCATCTGCTTATCCTCCGTTCCGTCCCCAAGGCTCCCTCCTGAGGGAGCTGTCGGCAAAGCCGACTGAGGGAGTGTCTCGATATACCTGTGCACCGCCAGCAGCTGCCAGCTTTCATCCAGTGCCGTCTCCACCACGCAGCCCTTCGCGCTGGACGAGTGGATCACCGTCCCCTCACCCGTAACAAGGCCGACGTGGTGCACGTCCGTGCCGTTTCGCTTGAACGCCAGCATGCCGGCCCGCGCGCCCACCGGATCAGCCTTCCCCTCTGGGGAAGGTGCCCGAAGGGCGGATGAGGTTTCCTGCCTCCACGTCAGGTCGCGGTACTTCGCGCTTACATTGGCGCTGTCCCACAGCGTATTGGTCCCTGCCGTCGTGTAATTCGGCACGCCGCCCGGGCTTGTCCGGATCACCTTCTTGATCAGGTTGATGCAGTCAAGCTCGCTGTACGGCGTGCCCAGCAAGCTCCTTGCCGTCCTGATTGCGTCCTCAGCCTTGATCACGCGTCCCGCCTCCTCTGCACATCGCCCACCAGAATGCCGCCAGTGAGGCGGCGAAGATCACCAGTCCCAGCATGCGGCCCTCACGACTTCTTCGACAGCCACGCCGTTACCGCGCGCATCTGCGTCTCCATCTGAGCCAATGTATCCGTCAGGTTGCGCATGGCGTCCTCCAGCTTTTCAAGCCTCTCCGCCGGCGTCGGCCGGGTTTTCTCCGCCTCCATCGCGTCCAGCTCCTCCTGCGTGTACGGGTGATAAATCTGAATGGGGATGCTCTCCACCCAGGCCTCCATGGCCTCCGTGCCCGGCACGTCCACGACCCTTGTCACATCGCTGCCGCCGTTGGGGTATTCGGCAATCGTCTCATAGTGCCAAACCTCCCGGACCGCCGGAACCGCCTCATGCGCAACCCTGCGCACCGAATCCTCTAGCCATCCCAGGCACAGATCCGGGTTTTCCATACGCTCCATCTGTTCGTTGTAGATTTCCATCAGCTCACCCTCTTCCACATGTAGACGGCCAGGTACGGCGGCATGTTGTTGTGTGCTGATCCGCTGCCGACCAGATTGGTGCCGCCGGACGGATCGCCCCTGCCGCTGCCCGCCGCAGAAGCGGTGCTCCCGCTTGCGATCCACTCGCTTGCTGAGCTGTTATACAACCTGGCTCCGGTATGCGTGGTCTTGGTCTGGCCGTTGTAGTAGTAGGCATTGCCCGTCGTTCCGGCATTGTCCCAGACGTACACGGCGTGGCCATGCTGGGGCATCTGCGCAAGAGACAGCGCCACCGTCGCCGCGCCTCCGCTGCTGCCTGCGGCATAGCTGTCCCCCGCGCCCAGCAGGAAGCGGTCCTTGAGCCGCTCCCATGTTCCGCCGAACAGGCTGGCCGGGCTGGTCGATACGACGGACATGTAAATGCAGCCGACCGGGTAGATATTCAGATCGAGTGCCGTGGGCTTGTTGCCTGCATCATAAATCCTGTATCCTTTGTAGGTTCCTTCTGCGTCCCGGGCGATTCTTTCCGCATGGGAGCCGAAGAAACGGATGCCTATTCTTTTATAGGTATCAATGATTGCCGTAACAGACTGTTCAAGTCCCCAGTAGTCTCCGGTGCCTGTCGTCTGCTTGAATTCGTGAAGGGCACTTCCGTCGTCCTTCAGCGCGCCGACATCCGACGCCGTCAGCTTCACATCGCCCGTCTTTCCGCACACGCTGTTTACCGGGTAATGGATACCGTTTTTCACCGCCCCGATCTCGCTTTCGCGCTGCCGGTTGGCCGTCCAGACGTCCATGCAGAAGTCCTTGAGGAACAGGACAAGGCTGTGGATGTACCGGCTTGTCCCGTCGCTCTCGCGGTACTCGGGCACCCTCGGTTGTTTCAATGCCATGCTGCGATTCCTCCTTCATTCTATTTAGGGAGCGAATGCGAATGAAAGACCTCATCCGACTTGCCTGCGGCAAGCCACCTTCCCCATGGGGGAAGGCTGATTTACTGCAAAGTCTTCAACAAACTTTGCCTTCCCCTCTGGGGAAGGTGCCCGAAGGGCGGATGAGGTCCTCGTTCGTTTTAGCTCCCTTAAGCGCATTAAGCGTCGTGCTCAACGCCGTACCGGTCAAACAGCGCCTTGACCGCCTCGTCCTTGACGATCTGCTTCTGCTGGCCGCTGTTCATCGCGTCGTACATCGTCTGCAGCGCGTCCCTCGTCTCGGTCTTCGCCGTCTCCACGGCGCGCGTCAGCTCCGCTTTGGTCATACCTGCACCCCCATCTCGGCC
>JBJEUI010000044.1:1755-3258 GCA_051883755.1 Candidatus Ventricola sp. | reverse complement strand
GCGCGCCGCACGACCGTCATGATGTCGCCGTAGCGCGCAAGCAGCCTGTCGTAGTTTTCCGGCCTGTGCGGGAACGTGCAGGCCGAACAGTCCTTGACGCCGCGCTCGTTGTAGGCATAATCGCCCCCGCAGGCCCTGCCCAGCGCATAGAGCGGGCAGTAGCAGAACAGGCAGTTGAACGGCTTCCCCTCCATGCCCGCGTGACAGGGGAAGTACGCGCAGGCCCGGTTTTCAAAGAACCGGCTGCTGTTTTGGGCTTTCTCCATGCCAGTCATTCCTCCTTCACAGCATCAGCGCGGCGGCGCAGATCGCCGCCATCATAAGCAGGCTCGCCGCCATCATCAGGCGCACGGCGCGCGCGACGTCCGCCCGCTCGGCCGGGCGGTCCGCGTCGCCGATCGTCGGCTTTTCCATCGGCTTGCCGAAATAATCGTGCGTGCCGCCGAGCTGAATGTGCAGCGCGCCCGCCGCCGCGGCCTCGCTCCAGGCGCAGTTCGGGCTCTTGTGGCACGCATGGTCGCGCCGCATGACGCGCCAGGCGTTCTGCCCGTCCAGCCCCGCAAGCGCCGCCGCCAGGCAGAGCAGCGGCCCGGTGACGCGCGCCGGGATGAAGTTGAGCAGGTCATCAAGCCGCGCGCTTGACCAGCCGATGTCCCGGTAGCGCTCGTCCATGTAGCCGACCATGGAATCCAGCGTGCTGGCCGCCTTGAAGCCCCAAAGCAGCACCGGCCCACCCAGCGCCGCATAGAGCATCGGCGCGATCACGCCATCGGTCGTATTCTCCGCGACGGTCTCCACAGTCGCCTTGATGATCTCTTCTTCACTTAGGCGCTGCGTGTCCCGCCCGACAATGCGCGCCACCTGCGCGCGCCCGGCCTCCACGCCACGATCAAGCGCCCGCTCCACGCCGCGCGCCTCCCGCGCCAGCGAGGTCATCGCCAGCCCCAGCCAGTCAAGCAGCGCCATACCGGCCAGGCGCGGAATGCGTCCAAAGCAGCTCAGCAGGGCCAGCAGCGCGCCCGCCGCCGCCATCGTCAGCAGCACGGTGGAGGCGGTCAGCAGCAGCGCGCTTTTTCGCAGGTTTCCGCCCCGCGCGCGCAGCCGCTTTTCCGCGAAGGAAATGTAGCTTCCGATCACGCACACCGGATGCAGAAGCCATTCCGGGTCGCCCAGCAGCGCGTCGAGCGCAAAGCCGAGCGCCAGCGCCAGCACATGTTCGCCCATCGTCAAGCCTCTCCCCGCAGGATGCGGTAAATCGCGTCCATATTCACGCTCGCGCGCACGATGGCCGCGATGCGGTCAAATTCTCTTTCGCGGAATGCTTTCAGATCGACAGGTGCGGCGTTTGCGCTTGCCAGCCCCTTCTTCCCGCGCAGATGCGCGGCGATAGCCGCAAAGAGCTGCCCATCGTCGAACAGTCCGTGCAGATAGCTGCCCAGCACGTTTCCGCTTTCGTTCATCACGCCGTCGATTCTCCCGCCGATGGCCAGCCACGGCACGGCG
>JBJEUI010000044.1:0-1655 GCA_051883755.1 Candidatus Ventricola sp. | reverse complement strand
GGCATGGCGCACGATGGCCGCGTCCATGCCCCGGCTGCGCAGGTCGATCAGGTCCTCGATGGTGTTCTTCGTGCCGGGCAGCACGATCAGATCCGCGCCCTCCAAATCCTTTGCCGCAGCGGCATAGCGCACCCGAACGCCCGGCTGCAGGGCCAGGGACTGAAAATCCGTGAAATTGGAGATGTGCCTGAGCTTCACCACGGCCACATCCAGATCTCCCTGACGCATGCTGCGCGCAAAGCGTTCGGTGACGCTGTCCTCGTCCTCCAGCTCCACGTCCATCCACGGCACCACGCCCAGCACGGGCACATGGATAAGTGCCTCCAGCATCCGCAGCCCCGGCTCCAGAATCTTCACATCTCCCCGGAACTTGTTGATGATCACGCCCTTCACCCGGGCGCGCTCTTCATCGGTCAGCAGCATCATCGTCCCCAGCAAAGAAGCGAACACGCCGCCCAAATTGATATCGCCCACCAGGATTACCGGCGCGTCTGCCGCCTCGGCCATCGCCATGTTGACAATGTCGCCCTCGCGCAGATTGATCTCCGCCGGGCTGCCTGCGCCCTCGATGACCACGCAGTCCACAGTGCTTTCCAGCGCGTCGTAGGTGTCCTTGATCCGTTTGCGCAGCGCCGGCTTGTACTGATGGTATTCCATGGCCGTCATGGTGCCCACGGCTTTGCCGTCCACGATCAACTGACTGCGCCGGTCGCTGGTGGGCTTGAGGAGCACCGGGTTCATCCGCACGTCCGGCTCCAGCCCTGCCGCCTGCGCCTGCGTGACCTGCGCCCGCCCCATCTCGAGTCCATCGCGGGTGACGAAGGAATTGAGCGCCATGTTCTGCGCCTTGAAAGGTGCGGCGCGCAACCCGTCCTGCTTCATGATGCGCAGCAGCGCCGCGCACAGCACGCTCTTGCCCACCGACGAGGCCGTGCCCTGAATCATCAGCGATTTTCCCCGCATATGCTCTCCTCCTGTGGTCTGCGAATGGCGATGACGTGAATCCCCCGGCTGAGTGCGGGGAGCACCTTCTCGCTCACACCGCCGGCCTCGCCCGAATCCTTGGTCACCATGACGGCAATTTGCAGCTGCGCATACAGCGCGTCGTTGAGCTGCGCGCTGAATGGCCCCTGCATGGCGATGATGTGGCTATTCGGGATGCCCGCGCCTTCGCAGGCGGCGATGGACGCCACCGTCGGCAGCACGCGCGCATAGAGGCGCTCCGGCGCAATCCGTTCAGCATAGATGCCGAGCGTGTGGCTGCCCGTCGTCAGCAGCACATTGCCCTGCGTGCGCGCCGCCGCCTCCGCCGCCTGCTGTGCGTCGTCCACCCACTCTGCGGCCTCCTGCCATGCCGCGTGCGCCTCGTCGCGCATCACGCGCTCCAACGGAACGCCGAGCTGCACGGCACAGGTCCTGATGCTCTGCGAGACGCGTACGGCATACGGATGCGTCGCGTCGATGATCCGCTCGGGCTGCTGCTCCTCCAGAAAGCGCAGCATCTGCATTTCGTCCATCGCGCCGACGCGGCAGGGAATCCCCGCATCCAGCAGACCCCTAGCGTATTCGCTGGTGACGCACACCAGCACGTCGCGCCCCGCGTCATGCGCCCTTTGGGCCAGCAGACGGCCCTCCGTCGTGCCGCCGAAGATTAT
>JBJEUI010000043.1:0-3259 GCA_051883755.1 Candidatus Ventricola sp. | reverse complement strand
CGCTCAGGCCGTTGCGGCTCTGGAAATTGCGCACGGCGCGGTACGTCTGGCTGCCAAAGTAGCCGTCGATATTGCCGGTGTAATAACCCAGACTCTTGAGGCGGCGCTGCAGCGGCACCACGGCGCTCTTGTACTTGCCGCTGCGCGAGAGCGTCGTATAGTTGCCGCTCACATAGCTGTCCACAGCCTTGGCTGCGGAGGAGTACAGCAGGGTCTGCGTGGCGTTGTCCGCCTTGCCGGTCTCAGGCAGGCCGTTCACCCGCTGGAACAGGCGAACCGCGCGCTGCGTGCCGCTGCCGAAGATGCCGTCCACCTTGATCGTGTAGTAGCCCAGATCCTTGAGGCGCTGCTGCAGGGTGTAGATCAGCGCCATGCCCCTGTCGCCGCGCACCAGCGTCGGGTACTTATCCGAGCCGTAGGCGATGGCGCTCACGGAGTAGAGCGCAGCCTGCATGGTATCGCCCGCCTTGCCGTCCGCCTTGAGGCCGTTGGCAATCTGGAACAGGCGAACCGCCTCGCGCACGGTGCTGCCGTAGCGGCTCGTGGCAGAGACCGGATAGCCCAGCTCGTGAAGGCGCGTGGTCAGCCGCAGCACGTCGTCGCCGGTGTCGCCGTACTCAAGGTCGTTGTAATTGGCGATGCCGCCGACGGTCACCTTCTGCGCGAAGCTCTGTCCGCTGCCCGGGCCGTACACGACGGTCAGCGTGAACGTATCGCCCTTGAGATACGTATGCGCCAGGGTAAAGCGCACGATGCCGTCCGCGTCTGCGGTCATCGTCTGCACGCTGTCCTTCGTCGTCAGCGTGACCACCACGCCCGCAGTCGTCTTGGCCACGACCTTCGTGCTGTTGATGTCCACCGGATCGACCGTCAGCGTCGGCGCAGCCGCCGGCTCCGTCACCTTAAAGCTGCCGCTGACGCTCACCGCCGAGGTCACGTCCGTCACATAGCATGCGGTCACCTTGGTGTAGGTGCCCGGGTCGGCAACGAGATTCGTGCTGAAGGCGCCGTCGCTTGAGACGGTCAGCACCTCCGCCTTGGCCCCGTTCGGCTCTGCGCTCACCAGAATCTGCGCACCCGCCTGCGCAGTGCCCTTGACCGTCAGCTTGTTTTCTCCGCCGGTGACGCCGGTGATTTCGATCTTCGCCGCAGCCGGCTTTTCCGTGCCGACCTCGACCGTCCGGCTTTCAGAAGCCGCCTCGTTGTAGAAGTGGAAGTCCACCTTGTATGCACCCGCGGCCAGGCCGTCAAAGCTGAAGCTCTCGCCGCTGGTTTTGAGCTTGCACTCAGCGATCTTGCTGCTCAGGTCAGAGGCGGCGTACAGCTTCACCACGACAATGCTGTCTCCGGTATAGCGCACGCTGCCGGTAATCCTGCCGTCCTTCGCGCCCTCCGCGCTCGCCTTGGTCGCCGTGCAGTTCACCTCGGTGAACGCCTTGACCGGCACCTCCGGATCGTCCTTCGCTTCTTCCTTATAGCCGACGGTGACGGTCTTGGAGGCCTCCACACCGCCGCCGTAGAAGTGCACATCCAGCCGGTATGTACCCGGCGCCAGGCCGTCAAAGGTCACGCTGCCGCCGCTCTTTTTGATCGTCTTGTGCGTGATCTTCGTCTGCGGATCCGCCTCGCTGTACAGCTTGACGACCACCGTCGCCTCGCCGGTATAGGTCACGCTGCCCAGAATCGTGCCGTTCGCCGCCGTTTCGGAGCTGGCCTCCGTCGCGGAGAAGGTCGAATCGCTGTAGGCAACCTTTACCTCAGGGTCTTCGCCGCCGGTCTCACCGCTGCCGCCCGTCTCGCCGCTGCCGCCTGTCTCGCCGCTGCCGCCTGTCTCGCCGCTGCCGCCCGTCTCGCCAGTGCCGCCGGTGCTCCCGCCGCCTTCACCGCTGGTTTTGCTGTTTCCAATCGTCACGGAAATCTCCTTCTGCGGCGGTAGCTTGCCCTCGCCCCAGAAGTAGAAGCGCACGGCATAGCTGCCCGCAGAAAGGTCCGTGAACTCAAAGCTGCCGCTCTCGCTCAGCCTCCGCTCATCGAGCTTCTTGTCGCCGCTGTACAGCTTGACGACCATTTTGGCGCCGCTGAATTCCACACTGCCTTCAATGCTGCCGTCCAAGGCCGTATCCAGACTGGCGTCATTGCCAACGGCGGACGCGTCGACAAACACATTGACCGTCTTCTTGTCTTCCTCTTGCTCGTCGCCTTTCACATCGCCCGGCACATTCTGCTGCGCCTCGCCGGGCGTCGCCTCCGCCAGCGCGGCAAAGGGCATGCACCCGCTGAGCATCGCCAGTGCCAGCGCCGCGGCAATCTTCTGCTTCATGTCATATCGTTTCATGGAAATCCCCTCCGTGAGTCGTTCGTCGGAACTTGACCTCATCTTATCACGTTTACTTGAATTATGCAACCGCAGCGCGGCTGATGATCTTTCTGGTAACATGACGATCCTCTTCTTCCGTTTCTTCCCAGCTCAAAAGATTTTTATTGATTTTGTTTTGCGGCCCATGTATCATATGTCTGTACGGAGCGCGGCGAAAACCGCCCGTTTCCTGAAATTTCCAAAACGATCCAGCTTGAAAAAACGGAGGAAGATCTATGCTGAATTTTGAGTTCTGCGCACCCACCAAGTTCGTCTTCGGCAAGGACGGCCAGCACAGGGTCGGCCAGCTTGTCCGCGAGTTCGGCGGCAGCCGTGCGCTGATCGTCTACGGCGGCGGCAGCGTCGTGCGCAGCGGCCTGCTCGCGCAGGTGATCGCCTCGCTGGACGCCGCGGGCGTCGAGCACCTCGAGCTGGGCGGCGTGAAGCCCAATCCCCGCAGCGACCTGGTGTACGAGGGCATCCGCCTGTGCAAGGAGAACGGCGTGAACTTCGTGCTGCCGGTGGGCGGCGGCTCGGCGATCGATACCGCGAAGGCCATCGCCGACGGCGCGTGCTATGACGGCGATTTCTGGGATTTCTACTGCGGCAGGGCGAAGGTCGTCCGTGCGCTGCCGCACGGCTGCGTGCTCACCATTCCGGCTGCGGGCAGCGAGGGCAGCACCTCCTCGGTCATCACCCAGCTTGACGGCAACCTCAAGCGCGGCCTGAACTCCGACTTCCACCGTCCGCGCTTCGCCGTGATGAACCCGGAGCTGACCTTCACCCTGCCGCGCTATCAGCTGGCCTGCGGCATCACGGACATGATGGCGCACATCATGGAGCGCTATTTCACCAACACCCCGGACGTCGCCCTGACCGACCGCCTCGCCGAGGCGCTGCTGT
>JBJEUI010000042.1:0-18019 GCA_051883755.1 Candidatus Ventricola sp. | reverse complement strand
GTCGCAGTTCGGGGAGATGTCCTGCACGAGCGAGATGTGGAAGCTCGGACGGCCGTCAATGACCGCCTTCGCGTATTCAGCCATGCGGCAGTTGAGCACGGCGTTGGCGTTGTCGCTCACGAAGTGGATCGCGTCGAAGTTGCACGCGCCCAGGCAGCGGCCGCAGCCAAGGCACTTGTCGGGGTTGATGTGCATCCTGCGGTTCTTCTCGTCAAAGACCAGGCCCTCGTTGGCGCACAGCTTCTGGCACAGGCGGCAGCCGCGGCAGCTGTCCTCCTCAACGACCGGCTTGCCGTCGTTGTGCTGCTCGGCCTTGCCGGCGCGGGAGCCGCAGCCCATGCCGATGTTCTTGATCGCGCCGCCGAAGCCGGTCGACTCGTGGCCCTTGAAGTGCGTAAGGCTGATGAACACGTCCGCGTCCATCACCGCGCGGCCGATCTTCGCGCTCTTGACGTATTCGCCGCCGCGCACCGGCACCTCGATATCGTCCGTGCCCTTGAGGCCGTCGCCGATGAGGATCGGACAGCCGACGGTCAGCGGCGTGAAGCCGTTCTCCCAGGCGCACTGCAGGTGCTCCAGCGCATTCTTGCGGCTGCCCGGATAGAGCGTGTTGCAGTCCGTCAGGTACGGCTTGCCGCCCAGCTCGCGAACCACGTCCGCCACCGCGCGGGCGTAGTTGGGGCGCAGGAAGCTGAGGTTGCCCAGCTCGCCAAAGTGCATCTTGATCGCCACGAACTTGCCGTCCATGTCGATCTGGCCGATGCCCGCCTTGCGGATGAGCTTCTTGAGCTTGGTGGTCAGGCCGTCGCCGTTGGCCACGGTGCGGAAATCCGTGAAATATACCTTTGCCTTTTCCATATGTCCATTCCTCCCGGTTGTGTTGAGTACATTATAGCATTTTCCTTCACATCAGACAATCACCGGCATGATGCCGGCTGCATGGCCGGCAAAAGCAGTGCAGCTGAGGCGCTGTGCCCGCCCCCGCTGCCTGGCGGCGCAAATCACATGACAAACAGCATCGACAGCGCCATCATCAGCACCAGGCTGACGGCGATGGAGACGGAGTTGGTAAAGCTCGCCAGCGCCGTGTCGCTGCGGCAGCGGTCGGTATAGATCGGCGCGAGGCTGGACAGCGGCGCAAAGCACAGCACAACCAGCGTCCGGCGGATGACCAGGTCAAACGGCGTCAGAAAGTAGCACAAGAGTGCGAACACCGTAGCCAGCGCATAGCGCGCGCCCAGCTCACGCGCCGCCTCGGTCAGCTTCGTCCTGTCGCCCGCCGGCTCGAACATCATGCCGATCATCAGCATCGCAATGAACGCGTTCGCGTTGGCGGCCGGCTGCGCGATGGTATACACCGCCTCAGGAAGCTGCACGTTCAGCGCCATCAGCAAAAAAACGATCAGATAGGTGTCAAACGGCGCGGACCTGAGAAACTTCATCAGGATGTCCCTGACGCTCTCCCGCGCTTCGCCGCCGGTTTTCAGCAGCGTGGAGGTCAGCGCGTACGCGCCGCCGGTCATCATCACCGCGTTGCCCACGTCAAACATGCAGGCCGCCACCACGCCCGTACTGCCGAAAAACGCCTCGATCAGCGGCAGGGAGAAGCAGCCGATGTTGTAGCCGCCGATGTTGATCATCCGGTAGGCGCGCAGGCGGGTATCGACGCCGGGCGTCGCCAGATACATCAGGATCGGCGGCAGCATCGAGCACGCGAAGCTGATGCCTACGATCAAAAACATCTGCGGATCTCTCGAAAACCCGCTGAACGCGCGCACGATCGTGCACGGCAGCGTGATGTTGATCATGATTCTGGACATGAGCCGGTAATCTTCCTTGCCGAAGAAGCCCGCGCACTTGAGCGTATATCCCAGCACAATCAGCAGCACATAGCTGATTGGCTTGATCAGGTAGTTCATTGTTTATCCCCCGTATACCAGCGCACAGAAGCGCGCCGTGCCTGCTGCACGGTCATCTGCGCAATTCCCGGCACGCAAAAAATCCCGGGATTTCTCCCGGGAAGTTCCCTGCTTAGCCTTCGACAGCTTCCTTGAGCGCCTTGCCCGGCTTGAACATCGGAGAACGGCGCGCGCCGATCTGGATCTCCTCGCCGGTCTTGGGGTTGCGCGCCTTGCGCGCCGGACGCTCCTTGACCTCAAACGCGCCAAAGCCCACGATCTGGACCTTCTCGCCGTTCTTGAGGCTCTCGGCAATGATGTCGCTCATCGCGCAGACAGCAGCCTCGGCATCCTTGCGGGTCAGGCCCGCCTTCGCGGCGATCGCCGCGCTCAGTTCGTTCTTATTCATGGTACGCTATTTCCTCCTTAACAGGTCCCTCCGCGCTGCCCTCTGCCAGGTCAGCCGGAAGACGACTAAACCATATTCTACATGCTTTCCTGCATTCACGCAAGAGGGAACACGCCTTTTCTTAAAATTTTCCCAGAAAATCAGGCTTTTTTCTCCTCTTCGCGCAGGCGATCGATGTTTTGCGCAATCGCGCTGCGAAGCGCCGTCTCCGCGTCCAGATCCATGGCGTGCGCCGCTGCGCACAGGCTCATCAGCGCCGCGCCCAGCTCCCTTTCGCCCGCGCCCGTCCCGGCCAGCGCGCTGACCGCGCGGCGCGCGTCCTCCATCGCCGCCTGGATGGTGCGCGTCTCTCCCTTGGCCTGCTGCTCGCGGCGCACAGCCTTCTGCGCCCGCATGAGCGCCGGCAGCGAGGGCGCGATGTCCAGCACGCGCTCCAGCGCGGTCTGCTCGCCGCGTTCCTTCTTCTTCGCGTTCTCCCAGACGGAGGTAACCGCCTGCGCATTGTCCGCCTTGGCCTTGCCGAAGACGTGCTCATGGCGGGTGATCATCTTGTGTGCCGCCATGCTCGTCACGTCGCGGTCGGTGAACGCGCGGTGCTCCGCGCCGATGCAGCTGTTGAGCACCACCTGCAGCAGCACGTCGCCCAGCTCGTCTGCGATCTTCATGTCGTCGTCGCCGTCCATGGCCTCGGCCGCCTCGCAGGCCTCCTCGATCATGTACTGGCGCAGCGTGTGGTGCGTCTGCGCCCGGTCCCACGGGCAGCCGCCGGGGCCGCGCAGGCGGGAGATGACCTCCACGAAGTCCTCGTACGTGGCACGGCTGCGCTCGTACACGCTCACGTGCGGCACCAGCACCGCCGTGCGGTGGTCATAGTGCGCCTGCCGGTCAAGCTCGCACAGCCGGATGGGCCGGGCCGCAGCGCCCGGCTGCGCGGCGTTTTCAAGGAAGTACACCATCATCTCGTCGTCAAACAGATCGGAGAGCCAGAGCTTCACATCCGAGGCGAGATACCGGTTGTCGATCTCGGTGATGACCTGCGGGCTGTCCGCCTGCACGCGCATCTCCGAAACCGACAGCGCCGTCACCGTGCGCAGATTCTCCGTGTTCACTCCGAAGGGGATCACCGCGCACGCCGCGCAATCCGCCAGCGACACGCCGCCCACCACGCGCAGCGCCATGCCCTCGGGCAGCGCAGCAGCCAGCGCGCGCACCGTCGCGTCGCTGCCCGGCTCGCTGACCGCGTAGCACAGGTTTTTACACGATGCCGCCTTCTTCACCAGCGCCGCAGCGGCCAGCCGGCACAGCTCGTCAAAGTCCTCGCAGCGCTCGTAGAGCGCATCCAGCGTCTTGAATTCGATGCCCTGCTGCGTGAGCACCTCGGCCGCGCCGTGGCGCGCCGTGCGCAGCACCAGCGCATCGGCCCTGCGCATCGCTTCCAGCGCCCCGAGGGTGAGCATGTCGCCGCTGTCCGGTCCCAGCGCCGCTATCGTTATGATGTGTGTATTGTCCATGTCCTATTCTCCCCCATGATACAGTGTTCACGCTGCAGAATGCATGGTGCTTGCAACGTCGTTTTGCTGCATCAGGGAGCTAAAGCGAACGAAGACCACTCCCTCCGGCTGCTGCGGCAGCCACCTCCCTCAAGAGGGAGGCCAGAGTTACGCGAAGAGAATGAGGCTCCCTCTTGAGGGAGCTGTCAGCGAAGCTGACTGAGGGAGTTCGTGAGCTTCAGCTCCCTTATGCCGTAAAAAAGCAGGCTTTCCGCCTGCTTGATGGGATTACTTGTTGAGCACGCTCTCGATGATGAAGCGCGGGCGGTGCTTGGTCTCCTTGTAGATCTTGCCGACGTACTCGCCGACCACGCCCAGGCTCAGCAGCTGAATGCCGCCGATGAGCCAGATGGAGCCCATCAGGCTGGTCCAGCCAGCGGAGGTATGGCCCGTCAGCTTGGCAATCAGCGCGTAGAGCAGCATGACAAGGCTCACCAGGAACACCACCACGCCGAGCGAGAAGACCATGCGGATCGGCTTGACGGAGAAGGACGTGATGCCGTCCGCCGCAAAGGCGAGCATCTTCTTGAGCGGGTACTTGCTCTCGCCGGCGAAGCGCTCCGCGCGCTCGTAGGTCACGGTCGTCCACTTGTAGCCGATCTGCGGCACGATGCCGCGCAGGAACAGGTTGACCTCTCCGAACTGCGCCAGGCCCTCGACCGCGCGGCGGCTCATCAGGCGGTAGTCCGCGTGGTTGAAGACGATGTCCACGCCCAGCGCCTTCATCACCTTGTAGAAGCCCTCGGCCGTGAAGCGCTTGAAGAAGGTGTCGGTGTCGCGCTTGCTGCGCACGCCGTAAACCACCTCAAAGCCCTCGTGATAATGATCCACCATCGCGTCGACGGCGTTGATGTCGTCCTGCAGGTCCGCGTCCATGGAGATGATCATGTCCGCATAGTTGACCGCCGTCAGCAGGCCCGCCAGCAGCGCGTTCTGATGGCCGCGGTTGCGGGAGAGGTTCACGCCGGAGAAGATGTCCGGCTCCTGCTCGTGAAGCTGGCTGATGATCGGCCAGGTGTTGTCGCTGGAGCCGTCGTTGACGAACATGATGCGGCTCTTGTCGCTGATCTTGCCCTGTGCGCGCAGCGCGAGCACCTTTTCCTTCAGGCGCCTGCTGGTCTCCGGCAGCACCTCCTGCTCCTTGTAGCAGGGTACGACGATGTACAGCGTATTGTTCTCGTTCATCTGTGATTCCTTTCTGCCGCTTTGGCAAATCGTATCCGATTCCCTCTTCCTTACATCGGATTGCCGCTGCCCGGCTGCTGGCCCTGGCCCAGCAGGCTGTCGCGCAGGCCGGCCAGATCGCTGGCGCTGCGGGAGAGCGCGGCGGCCGCGCCGGAGAGCATCTTGTCCACGTGCACGCACGCCTGGCTGTAGATGCTGTCCGCGTCCTTTTCCGCGCGCTCGCGGGTCTCCATGGCGTAGGCCTGGGCGCGGCGGGAGATTTCGTTTTCATCCACCAGCTTCTGCGCCTGCTGCTGCGCGGCAAAGACGATCTGCTCAGCGCGGGTGTTGGCGTCGGCGAGGATGGCATTGGCATCCTCCTGCGCGCGGCGGCGGGTCTCCTTGTCAAAGGCCTCGGCCTCAGACTCGATCTCGTCCTTGAACTTGCGCGCCTTGTTCACCGTATCGTTGTAGATTTTGTCCGCATCGTCCGCCGTCTTGTCCGCGCGCATTTTCGCCTCGTCGATGATGCGCTGGCTGGAAGTGAGCACGCTCTGCGCCTGCGTGACGGACTTGGGCAGCGCGATGCGCAGCTGACCGATCAGGTCGGCCATCTCGCTGGCGTCCACCACGCACATGTTCTTCTTGAGCGGAACTCTGTACGCGTCGCTGAGCGCACGCTCGATCACGTCGATCACGCGCAGGGTCTGGCCAATGCTCTCTGCGCCAACCTGCGCCTGCTCGCGGCGCATGGGGCGCTCCTGCGCAGCGGGCGCCTGCCCCTGCAGCGCTGCGGGGATCTTCTGTGCCTCGCGCGTCTGCTCCATCTGATCATTGCGTTCCATTAGGGTTCCTCCTCTTCGCCGCTTGGGCCCGCAAGCGCCGCGCGGATGTCCTGCGCAAGCCCTTCAGGCACCAGATTGTCAATCTCGCCGCCGAACGAAGCGATCTGGCGGACGATGCTCGATGATATGCCGGCGCACGTCTCGGAAGTCGTCATCAGCAGCGTTTCCACGCCGCCGAGCATCCGGTTGATCTGCGCCATGCTGTATTCCGATTCAAAATCGCCCAGTGGGCGCACGCCGCGCACCAGGCAATCGGCGCCGCAGGCCTTCGCGCAGTCGACCGTCAGGGCGCTGCTGGCCACGATGCGGACGTTGGGCAGATGCGCGCATGCTTTTTTGAGCAGACGGACGCGTCCGTCCACCGGGATTGCGCCGCGCTTGTCCGGGTTGTGCAGCACCGCGACGATCAGCTCATCGCACATTCTGCTCGCCCGAGTGATGATATCCAGATGCCCGCGGGTCACCGGGTCAAAGCTGCCCGGATACATCATGCGCATTATGTCGTCTCCTCCCGGCCGCGCGTCATGCGGCGCACCAGCGTGATCTCCGTATCGCCGTATTTGCGCAGGTCGTACGCCTCAAAGCGCAGATCCAGCAGCGGCGGCATGCCGCGCCTGTGCTCCACGACGATGAGGAAACTGTCTGCAAGCAGTCCCTTGTCATAGAGTTCCGCGCACATTTCGCCGGTATTCTCCATCCTGTACGGCGGATCGATGAACACCACGTCGAACTTCTGTCCTTCCCGCGCGAGCTGGGCAAGCGCCTGCTGATAGTCCCTGGCCATCAGGCGGCACTGCGCGCCAAGGCGCGAGGTCTCCATGTTCTTCTTGATCGCCTGGCAGGCGTCCCGATCCATGTCGATGAGCACCGCATCCTGCGCGCCGCGGCTCACCGCCTCCAGCGCCAGCGCGCCCGTGCCGGCAAACAGATCCAGCACCCGCGCATCCTGCAGATCCCAGCGGATGATGTTGAACAGCGACTCACGCACATACTCCTGTGTCGGGCGGGTCTTGCTGCCCGCCGGCGCGACAATCGAGCGTCCGCGCGCCGATCCGCCGATGATTCTCATCGTGTAACCCTGCTCCTTCTGATTGGCATTGCGTTTTTCTCAGTTTTTTCATTATATCAGAGAAAGCAGGGCAAATCAACCCTGCTTCCCGCCTCAGACGAGCTCCTTCTTTTTGTGCTCCTCTTTCTGGTGACCGTAATGCACCTGGCCCTGCGCGCCGGTGAGCTCCTCGACAAGGCTGCTCTTCTGCGCCTTGCGCACGGCGGCCTTCTTGGCGCGGCGGTTGGCCTTCTCCTGCTTGCGGTTGGCCTTCGGGCCGCACAGGTAGCCAATCGTGTAGGCCAGCGGATAGCTGGCGATCAACAGCGGCGACAGCCTGTCAATCAGCGCGCCCATGCGCTGCGGGTCGCTGAAGAAATTGATGAAGACCATCTCCGGCAGGCGCACCAGCATGCGCATCCAGTCCATCGCCGTCAGGCCCTGCTGCGCGGTGTACGCGCCCAGCGGCGCAAGCACGTCGCCGCGGCTGCCGTAGCTGTCCGTCAGCCAGGCCGGCAGATCCTGCAGCGCATAGGTGTACTCCTGCGCCGACAGCGCGACGATTACCGCCAGCACGAACGGCACGCCGAAGACGACCAGCGATGCGCACAGCGCCTTGAGCGGATGATAGCACGCCGCATCGTCCTTGCCTTCCAGCGCAATGCCCTTCGCCTCCAGGCTCACATAGTTCCGGCTGGACAACGCATCCTGCGCGCCCTTGACCAGGCCCTCGTTCAGGCACAGCAGCAGCAGGCCCGAGACGATCAGCGCCGACAGGGCGATGCGCAGCCATGCCGAACCCACACCCTGCAGCGCACTGAACATCAGGCCCAGCACGACGATGGCCAGCAGCAGCACGGCCAGTCTGCCGGCCATCGGCAGCACCGGCGCACCCCAGTGCTTTGCCCTGCGCAGCGGCTTTTTCTTCCTGTTCTTCTTCGTCTTTTCCGTCGCCATGTCATTTCCTCCTGTGTTCGCTTGTTTCGCCGCCCGTGCAGATCGTTCCGCCGGGGGTGATGATGCAGTTCATGCGCATGTCGTGTGCCTGGGCCGGCACGCGGGAAACCAGCGCAAAATCGTGGCACACGCCGACGCGCAGCGCCTTCGTCTTTGCCAGGAACCGGTCGTAATAGCCGCCGCCCTGACCCAGCCGTCCGCCCAAGCCGTCAAACGCCGTGCCCGGCACGAAAATCAGGTCGATCTCCTCCGGGGAAACCGCCCGGCAGTCCGTGCCCGGCTCCAGCACGCCATACGCGCCCGCCGCCAGCTGCGACAGGTCCGTGACCCGCCGCGCCGTCATCGCGCCGGGAGCCTCGCACCGGGGCAGCAGCAGCGTCTTTCCCTGCGAGAGCACGTCTTCAATCACCGGCAAAAGCTCCAATTCGCCCCGGCAGGCCATGTAGGCCATCACGCTGCGCGCTTTGCCATAGGGCGCAAACGCGCGCACACGCTCAAGGACTGCCAGCGACGCGCCCCGCTGCGCCTCGCCGGAGAGCGCCCTTCGCCGTGCGCGCATGGCGCTTCTCAGGTCGTCCTTATTCATGCACATAGACGCGCGGCACGCGCCTGCCCGGCCCGCAGATCACCTCATAGCTGATGGTGCCCAGCCATGCGGCCATCTCGTCCGCGTCGATCATGTCGTCCCCCTGCGCGCCCAGCAGCACGACCTCATCGCCCGCCTGCGCATCCGGGATGTCCGTCACGTCGACCATGATCTGATCCATGCACACGCGGCCCAGGATCCTCGCCCGCTGCCCGCGCACCAGCACGCAGCCCTTGCCCGTCAGCCCCCGGCGGTAGCCGTCCGCGTAGCCGACCGGCACCGTCATCACGCGGGTCTCGCGCTGCGCCTCAAACAGGCCGCCGTAGCTCACCCTGTCGCCCGGGTGGATCGTCTTCACATACACCCCGCGCGTCACCCAGCGCATCGCCGGGCGCAGGCCCTTGGCCTCCGGCACCGGCGGGTAGCCGTAGAGCGCGATGCCGCCGCGCACCATGTCAAAATGCGCCTGCGGATAGCGGAAGATCGACGCGGTGTTCGCCGCGTGGCGGGTGATTCTGCCCGGATGTACAGACGCAATCGCCGCGCACAACGCCTCAAAGCGCGCAATCTGGCGAATCGTGTCCTCGCGCTCGTCCTCATCCGCCGTCGCCATGTGCGTAAAGCAGCCGGTCAGCTCGATGTGCGGCAGGCTGTCGATCAGGGTCACCAGCGCACGGACCTCCTCCGGCGTGCGCACGCCGATGCGGCCCATGCCGGTGTCCAGCTTCAGGTGCACCTGCGCCGTGCGGCCCAGCCGCTCGCCCGCCGCGTTCAGCGCGCGGATGCGCGCCTCGTCAAACACCGTCTGCGTCAGATTGCAGGCGACGACCGCCTCTGCGGCTTCGGGCTCGATGCCGCCCAGCACGAGGATCGGCACGTCGATGCCCGCGCGCCGCAGCGCCTCACCCTCCTCGGGGATCGCCACGGCCAGCATGGACGCGCCGGCCTGAAGCGCCGCGCGGGCCACCTGCGCTGCGCCGTGGCCGTAGCCGTCCGCCTTGACCACAGCAAGGAACCTCACGCCCTCCGCAAGACAGGCGCGCATCACCTCCACGTTGTGACGGATGGCGCTCAGATCGATTTCGCAATAATTGGTTCTGTACATGGTGATGCCAGCTTTCTTTCCAAATGTCGGTATGGTTCAGTATACCGCGAAACCGCAGAAAAGAAAAGGTCTATTTCCCGCCCGCGCGCATAAGCCTTGAGGGACAAGGGGGCGGTTTCATGGCGGCGGTTTCTGTGGCACTGGCGCTTCTGAGCGGCGTAATCGGCGCGGGCTTCGCCTCCGGCAGGGAGATCGTGCGCTTTTTTGCCCTGCACGGCCGCATGGCCTTCGCCGCAGCCGCCTGTGCGCTCTTCATGCTGCACATGCTCTTTCTCCGCCTGCCCGCGCAGCTTGAGCGCTATGGCGCCAGGACGCTTCCGCAGCTGTGCCGGGCGCGGCTGGGACGGCGCTTCGGCGCGCTGTGCAGCGCGCTCTTCCTGCTGCTTGCCGCGATCACCGGCGGGGCCATGCTCTGCGCCTGCGCGGAGCTGGGCGCGCTCGTGCTGCCCGTGCGCCACGCCTACGGCCTCACCCTGGCGCTGACGCTGGCACTTGCCGTCCTCCTGGCCCTGCGCGGCCTTTTCGGTCTGGCCCTGCCGGGCGCGGCGCTCGCGCTGCTTCTGCCCGTGCTGCTGGTGCGCCTGCTCCTGCTGCCCGATGGCGAGGCGTGCTTTCTGCCCGCCATGTCGCCCGATCTGCCCGTGCGCGCGGTCTGCGACGGCACGGCCTACGGCGCGCTGAACGCCGCCATGCTCGCCGGCGTGCTGCCGCTGCTCGTCCCGCTCGAAGGCCGGACGCGCCGCCGCGCCGTGCGGTGGTTCACGCTGCTCTTCGGCACGCTGCTGCTCTGCGGCGTGCTCGTGTGCCTGCGCCATCTGCCCGCCGTGCTGAATCAGCCGCTGCCCTTCGTCTGGCTCAGCCGCGGCCTGGGCAAGGGCGGCTACCTTCTGGTCGCGGCATGCATGTACGCCGCCGCGCTCTCCACGCTCTGCGCGATGCTCTCATCCATCATGGCGGCGCTTCACATGGCCGTCATGGGGCGCGCAGGCCTTGCCGCGCTGGCATGCCTGCTCTTCGCGCTGGTCGGCTTTGCGCCGCTGATCGACTGCGGCTATCCGGCGCTTGGCGCGCTGTGCACGGGGCTGCTGCTGGTGCTGTGCGCGCCCTCCGGTCAGAAGGTCAGCCCATCCGTCAGATAGCCGTCCCAGCTGCTGCCGCTCGCCTCGCGCAGCGCCGCAGCGAGGTCCTTCTGCGTCGCCGTGCCCCCGGCGCTCTTCCCGATATACGCCTGCAGCGCCGCCAGGAACGTCTCCTCGCCCATGGCCTGCTCCATGCCCAGCAGCATCGCCGCGCCCTGATCGCGCAGCACCTGCGTCATCTCCGCATCCCCGCCAAAGTGCGCTGTGCCCGCGCCCACGGTCACGCCGTACGGGCGGGTCAGCCGGGTCGACAGCTCAATCTCACCGTACAGCCGCTCCTCGTAAGCCGCCGTGCCCTTCAGCTTCCGGTAGGCCAGCAGCTCCGCACCCGAGGCCAGCGTCTCGCTCAGCCACGGCGCGTTCCACGGGTCGTTCTCAATGAGAATGCCGAACATCTCCCGCGCAATCAGCCGGGTGAGCCTGCGGCGCAGCGTCTCCCTGTCCGTGTCGGCATCGAGTGCAATCAGTCCGGAATACACCGCGCCGTCCGCCCTCGCCGTCTCCATGTCCACAACCGTCAGCCGGTCAAAGGGATAGGTCAGCCCGATGGCCTCCAGCGAGGAAAGCGCCTCCTTCACGCAGCTGTGCACCATGCCCAGATCGCCGTCCGGCCGGACATAGACGGAAACCGACACGCTGCCGGCTGTCCTTGTGCGCGTCTTTCCGCCGCACCGGATCGCAAAGGACGCGTCCCGGGCGCCCTCCATGCACAGCCGAAGCTCGTCCTCCAGCCAGACCGCGCAGTCAAACGCCTGCGCATAGCTCACGTCCACCAGCTCGTCATAGGCGTCGATTCGCCATGCGCCGTCCTCCGGCATCGCCAGCTGCGGCAGCGTGACGACCGCCGTTCCTGTCGTCCTGGGGTGCCGGATCATGAGCGTGAAGGTGATTTCAAGCGTCTCCCCCGGCAGGAAGCTGTGCGCCACGCGCAGAACGGTCGGATCGTCCTCGTTAAGCGCATACGCCGCCTTTTCGCCGTTCACCTGCACATTGCTCACCGCAACCGCGTTTTCGTCCTGCGCGTTCATCGGCAGGCGCAGCACGATCTCCTCCATCGCGCTGCCCGTGCGGTTGGTGATCGTCATCTCCTGCGTGCCGCGCAGCGTCCGCAGCCCCGCGTCATAGTTTAGCCTCGCCCGGACGATGTCCCGTTCGCCGGAAAAGGCCCGCTCCTGAACAGGCGGCTCCTTCCCCGGCATCCCGCCGATCACGACCGCGCCGCACACAGCGGCCGCCGCCAGCAGGGCGCAGGCCAGAATCCTCCTGATGCGCATCGCTTTGCCTCCTCCACAATCAAAACAAGCGGGCAGCCCTTACGCCGTCCGCTTTGGTGTTACGCCTTCTTGTCGAACCTGTTGCCGCAGCCCTTGCAGGTGATCGTGATATTGCCCACGCCGCGCGGCACGCGCAGCCGCTTTTTGCACTGCGGGCAGGTGAAGTAGCGATACTTCTTGGCGTTCTTCACGCGGTTGAACCACTCCGTGACCGCCCTGCGCACAGCGTAGGTCTTCTGCAGATACGTCTGGTTTTCATGCTGACGCCTGTAGCGGTCCTTGCTGAGCATGCGATAGAACACGAGAATCAGCAGCGCGTCGGCCATCAGCGTCAGCAGCCCCAGCCCGGAAAAGGACCCGACAATGGACATGATCAGCGCCGTCCAGAGCAGCGTCATGCCCAGCTGATCCGCGCCGTAGCGGCCAGCCATGAAGCTCGAACAGGCCGAGCGGATTTTATCAAAGAAACGCATGATGTTTCCTCCTTGCAGTTTGTGCTTTCAGCATACGGCAGGTTCCTTTTCTTGTCAACCGGTTTTTGTCCCCGGTCACTTCTTGCCATCGCAGGCCCGCTCTGCTATACTGAGCGGGAATACGCAGCAGGGAGGTACAGCCATGGACGGTCATTTGCTTGAGACGCGCATCCGCGAGCTGCTCATGCAGAAGCCCCGCGTCCTCGTCGCGCTGGACGGCATGTCCGCCAGCGGAAAGACGACGCTCGCCGGCGCGCTTGCCGGGCGTTTTCCTTCATGCGCCGTCGTGCACATGGACGACTTTACGATTCCCTTTGAGGACCGCTTTCCCGGTTACTTTGACGCGCAGCTCTCCAACGCCGACGTCGGCCGCTTCGACCGCGAGGTGCTCACGCCGCTGCGGCTGGGCCGCGACGCGTGCTACCGGCCGTATGTCTGCCATCCCGAGCCGGGCTTTCTTTCGCCCGTCACGGTGGCGGCACAGTCCCGCCTTGTGATCGTCGAGGGCGCCTACTGCCTGCATCCGCAGCTCTTTGAGCGCTACGACCTGCGCGTGCTGTGCATCGTATCGCCCGATGTTCAGCGCGGGCGGATCCTGGAGCGCAACGGCAGCGCGCAGCTTGAGCGCTTTGAGCGCCTGTGGATCCCCATGGAGAACCGGCACATTCAGGCACACGGCCTTGCCGCGCGCTGCGATCTCACGCTTTCAGGAGATTGAGGCTGTCCAGCCGCCGGCTGCCAAAGCGCGCCGTTTCCGCCATGGCGCGGTCGTATTCCCGCGGATCGGCGAGCTCCTGCGGCTCGTGCGCGTCCAGACCCAGGATGATCTGCGCGCCCGCCTCGTACGCAATTTCAAAGAATTCGGCGTTCGGATAGCCGTTTCCGTTCGCTTCACCCAGACGATACCTGTCGTGGAGGTTGACCTCCATCGGCAGGTTGTTTTGTCTGCAGATCTGGCACAGGTCGCGCGCCGCCGCGCGGCAGTTATCGTCAAACACCGGATAGCGGCGCATGAACAGGTCCGGATGCGCCATGTACACAAACAGGCCGGTTTCTGCGCCCCTGGCCGCGCTGTCCACATAGCGCCGCAGGTGCTCCGCCTTTTCCGCATTGCCGAAGTAGAAGCCGCCCTCGTCCGTCTCCTCGTAGTGATTGCCGAAGATCAGATAGTCCAGCTGCTTCTCTTCCTTCATCTCCGCCAGCCAGTTCATGTACTGCGGGAAGTATTCGCACTCAAAGCCGACCAGCAGCTCGATCTTCCCCGCATACCTGCGCTTCATCGCACGGATTGCCGCCACATACTCATCGAGCTGCTCGATGCCCATGCGCACATGCCGGTGCGTAAATCCGCTCTCATACGGCCACGGCACATGATCCGAAAAGCCCAGCACATCAAACCGCTGCGCAAGCGCCGCCTCTACATACTGCTCATCCGTGCCCGCAGCGTGCCCGCAGCGCGCGGTGTGCGTGTGATAATTTGCCTTCATTGTGATGCTCCCCTCAGTCGATGCCGATGCGCGTGCAGGGGACGCGCCCCTCCACCAGGTCGCTGATGCGGTGGCGGCCATGGCCGATGATGACCGTGGTGCCGCGCATCGCCGGGCCGAGCGCGAACTCCAGCTTGGCGTGCGCGCCGTTGGCGCCCGCCCGGGAAGCGCCCATGCAGTGCGCCTGCAGCGCGCGCACCTTGCGCTCCAGCTGCTCCGCGTCCGGGGCAAGCACGTCGCGCACCAGCGTCGAGGGATCCTTCGGGTCGGCGTAGATGCCCTCCGTCGAGGTCATGATCAGCAGCACGCGCGTGGACACCAGGCCTGCGATGACCGCGGCCGTCTCGTCGTTGTCCACGCACTCGTGCACCTCGCGCATTTCGCGGCGCAGCACGGACAGCTCCCACTTGCGGTTCTCCTCGTCGGAGACCGGGTCATTGTAGTTGACAATCGGGATCGCGCCCTGCTCCTTCGCGCGCAGGAACAGCTTGCGGATGTGCTCACGCTTGTATTCGTCGTTGAAGTGCTGATGCTCCACCAGCACCTGACGCACGGAGTAGTCCTGGTGAATGAAGCGGCGGTACTGCTCCATCAGGATTGTCTGGCCCTGGGCGGCGTAGTCGGTCTTCGCGTCCACGCTGTCGCAGGTCAGCTCATGGCCGGTGCGTCTCATGTAGTCAAGGCGCCCGATCTCCGCCGCGCCGGAGGTCACCCAGATCATGCCGGGCCTGAGCTCTCTGCCCAGCCGCGAAAAGATGTTGTAGTCGATGTCGGCGTCCTCGCGGCGGATCAGCGCCATCGAGCCGATCTTGCCGACCAGATCAAAATCGTATTGCATCGTGAGCGGTCTCCTTTGTCTGGCTTCACTTGTGATATCGTTCGCCCGCGGCGATCTTGAGCGCCCGGTACGTCTGCTCCAGCAGCATGATGCGGGCCAGCTGGTGCGGAAAGGTCATGGGCGAAAAGGACAGCTTCAGCTGCGCGCGGCGCACCACGTCGCCGGAGAGCCCCAGCGAGCCGCCGATGACGAACACCACACGCCGCCCCGTGTCAATCAGCTCCGTCAGCCGTGAGGAGAGCTGCACGGAATCCATCTGCCTGCCGTCGATGCACAGGCACACGACGACGTCCCCGTCGCGGATCTTCGAAAGGATCGCTTCGCCCTCTTTTTTCCTGATCTGCTCCTCGATGGCAGGCGAGGAATTGGTCGGCTCCGGCAGGTCCGGCAGCTCGATGGTTTCCCATCTGCCAAAGCGCGAGAGGCGCTTTTCGTATTCCGCCGCCGCGTCGCGCCAGTATTTTTCCTTCAGCTTGCCCATGCAGATGAGCGCCATGTTCATCGTATCACCCCAACACGCCTGCCGCGATGACCAGCACAGCCGCCGCAGCCGTAAACGCCAGTTCCTTTCCCGTCAGATGCTCCATCCTCTGAAGCTGCGTCCTCGTCCCGCGCGCCGTCCACGCGCGGCGCAGGCCATAGACGAACGCCGCGCAGCCGCCGAGCCGCAGCGCGCAGGAGAGCGGCGTCAGGCCGTCAAACAGCGCGTCCAGCCCCATGCTCGACACGAAAATCAGCGTCAGATTGTAGCACGCATGCACGAGGATCGGCGCAAGCAGCGAGCCGGTTTTCATCTCCAGCGCGCCAAGCAGCATGCCCAGCGGCACATACACCAGCAGTGCGCCAAAGCCGAGGCCATCGCCCCTTCCGCCCAGATGCACCAGCGCAAAGCAGAACGCCGCCACCGCGAGCGCGCGGCCCTTGCCATAGCGCTCCAGCGCATGCATCAGATAGCCGCGGAAAAACAGCTCCTCCAGCACCGGCGCCAGCAGGCCGCTTTTGAGGGCCGTCAGCAGGAAGATGCCGGCAGGCGAAACGCCCAGCTGCCCTGCCGTCTGCCCACCGGAAGACAGGCTGCACAAGACGTCGGCCGTCAGCGTCGCCGGGCAGATCGCCAGCACGCCCGTCAGCGTCAGCCACAGCACCTGTGCCCGGCTGATGCTGCCGCGCGGCAGCATCTTCGTCTGGCTGCCGTCGAGCACGCACAGCCCCAGATACGAGCCGCCGCCCAGTACGGCCAGCGTCATCAGCGTCTCAAGCGTCCAGCCGAGCAGCTGCGTCAGCCGGTTGACGCCCATGCTGCCCGGCGTGATGATCAGCCTGTACCACGTCATCACGCAGCAGACGCCGAGCGTCAAAAGAAGCGCGGAGCGCATCCTCACACGCCGCCGCGCCTTGACGAGATTCAGTTTTCTTGTCTGTCTCTCCATTTACTTGTTGAACACAAAGTCCCTCTGGATAAAGTAGCTGGCGGCAAACAGCAGCAGGTCGACCGGAATCTTGATGATCGCCGCAGAGAGCGGAATCACGCTGGGCAGCACTTGCACCAGGCCCGCGCCCAGCAGGCCCTGCACCACGCACAGCGCGTAGTACTTGGCCATGGAGCTTTTGCCGCCGCGTCCGCCGAAGACGGTGTGCTTGTTGAGGTGATAGTTCACCTGCGAGGACACCAGGCGCGCCAGCGCATAGCTCACCAGTGCAGACAGGCCCAGCGTGCCCAGGCACAGCCAGTAGAGCGCATAGTCGATCACAAAGGACGCGATGGACGAGAACAGGTACTTGAAGATGACCATGTAGATCTTGATCGCATCGCGCACGGGATTGAAATGGCTGCCCGCGTTGTCGTCGATGTAGATCGTCTCAATGGGCACCTCGAACACGCCCAGGCCCATGTCGCGCAGCTTCAGCAGCACGTTCATCTCATATTCGTAGCGCTCGCCCTCAATGCGGGCCATCGCCGGCAGGGAGGACGCGGGCAGCGCGCGCAGACCCGTCTGCGTGTCGCCCACCTTGACGCCGCTGGCCAGCGCATAGACAAAGCGGGTGATGCGGTTGCCCCAGCGGCTCTTGAACGGCACGTTGCCGGTGAACGCGCGGGAGCCGAGCACCAGCTTGTCCGGATGCTCATGCAGCGCGTCGATCAGGCGCAGGATGTCCCTGGGGGTGTGCTGGCCGTCCGCGTCGGCGGTGACGATGCCGGCCATGTCCGGCCACTTGAGCATCGCAGCGTTGATGCCGGTCTTGAGCGCGCGGCCCTTGCCCATGTTCACCGCATGCACGGCGACCTCAGCGCCCAGCTCGCGGCACGCATCGAAGATGTGTTTGAAGGTCTCCTGGCCGCCGTCGTCCACCAGCAGCACGTCAAGGCCGTTATCGACAATCAGCTCGCGCGTCAGATCAATGAGCCGCTCATCCGGCTTGTAGGCGGGGATGAGCACCACAGCGCGCTTTGTATTGGTTTCTGTCATATGTACTCCTTTTGATAGGTTGCAGGCTTGACCTGCCGGCCAAATGCCGACAGTCGCCCATAGTATACCGCCGTCCCCGCAAAAAGTCAATAACAGACAGCGTTTTCTGCGCCGCGCCGCGCCGCGCGCATCCCGCCCGCATAGTGCCTTGCGCATCACGGGCGGTTGTGATACAATGGATAAATCAGATTGTTTTATCCCGCGCCCGCTCGGCGCGCAGACCGCCAAAGGAGGTTCCGCCTTATGGAACAGACGCAGATCAAAAAGCAGCGCATTCTCTCGGGCATCCAGCCCACCGGCACGCCCACGCTGGGCAACTACATCGGCGCGATGCGCAACTGGAAGCTGCTGGAGGACGAGTACGACTGCCTGTACATGGTTGCCGACCTGCACACCATCACCGTGCGCCAGGAGCCGGCGAAATTCCGTCAGAACGCCATGCAGATGCTGGGCCTTCTGCTGGCCTCCGGCCTTGATCCCAAGAAGAGCGTCCTGTTCTTCCAGAGCCATGTGCATCAGCACGCCGAGCTCGCCTGGCTGCTTGACTGCTACACCTACATGGGCGAGATGAGCCGCATGACCCAGTTCAAGGACAAGAGCGCCAAGCACGCGGACAACATCAACTGCGGCCTGTTCACCTATCCGGTGCTCATGGCGGGCGACATTCTGCTCTATCAGGCAAACCTGGTGCCGGTGGGCAAGGATCAGACCCAGCATCTGGAGATCTGCCGCGACATCGCCCAGCGCGTCAACGGCCTGTACGGCAATGTCTTCACCA